>NZ_CP192510.1:321726-643452 GCF_050613175.1 Halomonas sp. H5 | reverse complement strand
GGCCAGGGCGACCCGCTGCTGCTGGCCGCCGGAGAGCGCCGCCGGGTACTTGGCCTCGCTGCCGGCCAGGTCCACCAGGGCCAGCAGCTCGGCGACCCGCTCGCGGATCCGCCCGCGGTCGTCGCGACGATTGCGCAGCCCGTAGGCCACGTTGTCGAACACCGTCAGGTTGGGGAAGAGCGCATAGGACTGGAAGACGATGCCGAAGTCCCGGGCCTGGGGCGGCAGCCGCGAGATATCGCGGCCGCGCTGGATGATGCGCCCGGCGCTCTGGGGCGCCAGGCCAGCGATGGCCCGCAGCAGGGTGGTCTTGCCGCAGCCGGAGGGGCCCAGGAAGCAGACGAATTCGCCCTCGCGGATGGCCAGGTCGATCTCGCGCAGGGCGGTGAACGGGCCGAAACGCTTGGTCAGGCCGCGGATCTCGAGATGAAGCCCCGCCTCGGCCGCGGCGGCCCGGTCGGTGCCGGCCACGGGAGACAGGGGGGCGGTCAGGGTAGGCATGCGATAACTCCTGGCCCCGGCGCCGCGCGCCGGGGCATTGACGACGGGACTTACTGGCTGTCGGACTTGCCGTCGTAGCGGCGCTGCCACTCCTCGAGCAGGCGGTCACGATGATTGGCCGCCCAGGCGAAGTCGGCGTCGATCATGCGCTCGGCGATATCCTCGGGGTAGTTGTCGATGGGCTGGGCCACGCCGGGGTAGGCGACGACCGCATAGCCTTCGTTGTAGAGCTCGTTGGCCTGTCGGGAGACGGCCCAGTCGAGCAGGGTCTCGGCGGCCTCGCGGTTGTCGCCGCCCTCGATGATGGCCGCCGCCTCCATGTCCCAGCCCAGCCCCTCTTCGGGGAAGACCACCTCGATGGGGGCACCCTGGGACTCGAGGCGCGCGCCGCGGAAGGCGAAGGAGACCCCCACCACCGCCTCGCCGGAGGCGGCCAGGTTGCAGGGCGCCGAGCCGGAGTGGGTGTAGCGGGCGATATTCTCGTGGAGGCGGTCCATGTAGTCCCAGGCGCCCTCCTCGCCCCACAGCTGCATCCAGCTGGCCACGTCCAGGTAGCCGGTGCCGGAGGAGCTGGGGTTGGGCATGATCACCTGGCCCCGGTATTCGGGACGGGTCAGGTCCTCCCAGGAGGTGGGCATGGGCACGCCCTGGCGCTCGCCCTCGATGGTGTTGTAGCAGATGGCCGCCACCCAGGCGTCCATGCCCACCCAGGCCGGGTCCTGGCCGTCGCGGGCCGCCGGGTCGACGAACTTGGGATCCAGCGCCTCGATGCCCTCGGGGGCATAGCGGGAGAGCAGCCCCTCCTCTTCCAGCACCAGCAGGCTGGTGGCGGCCAGGCCCCAGACCACGTCGGCCTGGGGGTTGTCCTTCTCGGCCAGCAGGCGGGCGGTGATCACCCCGGTGGAGTCGCGCACCCAGTTGATCTCGATCTCCGGGTGCGCCTCGTTGAAGCGCTCGGCGTACTTCTGGAGGTCGTCGGACTCCACGGCGGTATAGACGGTCAGCTCGGTGGCGGCCTGGGCGCCGGTGGTCATGGCCAGGGCGACGGCGGTGCCGAGCAGGGAACGGGTAAACAGTGACATGGTGGCTCTCCGGGTCGGGTGAGTGACAACGACTGCTGATCTGGTATAGACCAGAAGTCTGGCGACCTCGGATGACAAGCCGGTGACGGTTAGTTGAAGGCTCGATGAAGGCTAAATGACCTTGCCGTTGCGGGTATTCACGAGCGGAGGCCGTGGAACGCCGGGCGGCGCCACCCTACGCCTTGCCGTCCAGCTCCACGGTGATGCACAGGGCATCATGGAGCCAGTGCTCCTCGTCGTACTCCACCGGGCGGCGGCGTTCATCGAAGATGGCGCGGCGCACGCTGAGCCCGGCGCTGCCGGCGGCCACCCCCAGCTCGGCGGCCTCGCGCTCCGGCAGGGCCTCGGAGTAGAGGCGCAGGGAGCGGTGCGCCAGGCTCAGGCCCCAGCGGCTGCGCAGCTGGCCCCACAGGGAGTGGGAGGCGTAGTCGCCCTCCAGCAGGCCCGGGGCGCGCTCCGGCACCACCCATAGCGACTCCGCCAGCACGGCGCGGTCGTCGACGAAACGGCGCCGGCGAATATGAAAGAGCGGCTGGTCGGCGGACAGGCCCAGGGCCTCGGCGGCGGGAGGATGGGGTCGGGTGTCGGTCAGCAGCACCTCGGTACGCGGGCGGCGCCCCTGGGCGCGCACATAGTCGTTGAAGCCGGCGTCCCGGGTCGGGTCATAGTCGAGGCGCGCCGGCGAGACGAACCAGCCGCGACGGTTGCTGCGGTGGATGCGCCCCTCCCCCTCCAGTTGGGCCAGGGCCTGGCGCAGGGTGACCCGGGTGGTCCGGAAACGCTCCGCCAGGGTGCGCTCGGCGGGCAGGCGCCCCTCCACGCAGGCGTCGGGATCGCCGAGCAGCTCGCGCAGGCGATCGGTAAGGCGCAGATAGTAGGCGTCGCTCATGCCAGGCTCCCAGTCAGACGCGGGTGATGGCGGCGGTCGACGAAGAGGCTGTTGCCGGGGCGGCGCTTGGCCTGGGCCTTGAGCTCGGAGAGCTCGGCGGCCAACTGGGGCGGCGCCAGCGCCTCCCCCGCCGCCACCGGCCGCGCCGCCAGCGACAGGCTGACCAGCGGATGGAAGACCGACTCGCCCCGGCGATTCTCGCACACCAGGCCGCCGGCGACGCGGTGTTCGGGGCGATAGAAGTCGGGCACCAGGGCGGCGAAATCGGCGAGGATCGCCTCGCAGGTGGCCCGCCAGTCGTCGCCCCCCAGCAGCAGCATGAAGTCGTCGCCGCCCACATGGCCGAGGAAGTCATCGGCATCGCCCAGGCGCGCCAGCAGCAGCCGCGACAGCGACAGGAGCATCCGGTCCCCCTCGGCATAGCCGTAGCCGTCATTGTAGGCCTTGAAGTGATCCAGGTCGGCGAAGACCGCCACCAGGGCCTGTCCCTGGCTCAGCCGTTCGGTGAGGGTCTCCTGGATCAGGATATTGCCCGGCAGGCCGGTCAGGGGGTTGGCGTTGCGCGCCTGGCGCACCTGGATGGCGGTGATCTCCCGCAGCAGGTCGATGATATTGCCCATGCCCCGGTAGCGGCCCTCGCCGTCGACGATCACGAAGTCCTCCTGCTGCAGGCCGCGGACATCGGTGATGCGCTGACTCAGGGCCTCCAGGGGCGTCTCCTGAGTCACGCCGAGCCACTGGCGGTCGGCGATCTCGCCCACCTTGCTGCGGGAATGCAGGGCATGGCTATAGGGGTTGGTGAAGAGGGTCAGGAACTCGTGGCGGCGCACCACCGCCAGCGGCCGCCCCTCCTCCACCACCGGCACGCAGCGCAGCGCCAGGCCGGCCGCCTCCAGGTAGGCCAGGGTCAGGCCCTCGCGGAAGTCGCGCTCCAGCAGGTGTCGCTCGCTCGATGCCATGCCCGCACTCGTTGCCATGGAAAACCACAAGGATGCGGCAAGGCGATGGCAAAGCCATGACAAACAAGGGGTTAGCGCAGGCTCACCGGCTAGCCGGTCAGGGCCAGGGGAGTGCGCCAGTCGAGCCGCGGCCAGCCCTCGGCGCGGGCCACCTCGGCCAGCACCGGGTCGGGGTTGACCGCCACGGGGCGATCCACCCGGCTGAGCAGCGGCAGATCGTTATGGGAGTCGGAATAGAAGCTGAGGTGGCTGGCGACGACGTCCTGCTCCGCCAGCCAGGCCTCCAGCCGGGTCACCTTGCCGCCACGATAGGAGAGCACCCCGGTGGTGGCGCCGGTATAGCGCCCGCCGTCCATCGCCGGCTCCACGGCGATCACCTCCGCGATGCCGAGTGCCGCCGCCACCGGCGCCACCAGATGCCGCGACGAGGCGGAGACCATCAGCAGCCGGTCGCCCCGGGCGCGATGCTCCGCCACCCGGGCACGCCCCTGGGCGAACAGCCGGGGCGCGATGCGTGCCTCAACGAAGGCCGCCACCTCGGCGCGCACTTCCTCCTCACGGTGCCCGGCCAGGGGCGACAGGGTCAGGGCCAGGTACTCCTCCAGGCGGAGGCGGCCGGCATGATAGGCGGCATGCATGGCCTGGGTACGCATCAGGAACTCCCCCGGCGCGGCGATCCAGCCACGCTCGATCATCCAGGCGTTCCACAGCTCGCTGCAGTCGCCGTCCAGCAGGGTATCGTCGAGGTCGAAGAGGGCGAGGCGCATGGCATCCTCCAATGGCCCGGGTGTCAGTGAGGGCCGTAGCCTGAGCCATCCTTATGACAAGGGCGTGACGCCTCCCCTCGACATGCCATCGTCACCTTCCTGCCCCAGGCTGGGGGCCTCGTCCATCTCAGGAGCCTTGCCATGCCTTACGCCCCGGAACTGATCGACACCCTCAAGCAGGCCGCCCGAGCGGCCGGCGAGCTGCTGCGCGAGGGCTACCAGGCCACCGGCCCCATCGCACTCGAGCACAAGGGCCCCTCCGACTTCGTGACCCACTACGACAAGGCCGCCGAGCAGGCCATTATCGAGACCATTCGCCAGGCCCACCCCGAGGCGGGCTTCCTCGGCGAGGAGACGGGGGCGAGCCCCGGCGAGGGCGGGGATCTCACGGTGATTATCGACCCCCTGGATGGCACCAATAACTTCCTGCACCGACTGCCCCACTTCTCGGTCTCCATTGCCGTGCGCGAGGGCGACGCCCTGACCCACGGCGTGGTCTATCAGCCGCTGCTGGACGAGATGCTCTGGGCGGTGCGCGGCCGAGGCGCCTTCCTGAATGAGCGGCCCGTCGCCTTGCCCCCGGCGCGGCCGCTGACCGAGATGCTGCTGGCCACCTGCCTGCCCTACCACGCCAAGGGCGACTGCGCGACCAGCCTGGCCCAGCTCAACGCCCTGATGCCGCGGGTGGCGGGCATCCGCGTCCCCGGCTCGGCGGCCCTCGAGGTCGCCTATGTGGCCCTGGGCCGGGTCGACGGCTTCTTCTCCCAGGGCGCCAGGCTCGATCTGTGGGATATCGCCGCCGGCATCGTCATCGCCCGGGAGGCGGGCTGCGCGGTCAGCGACCTGGCCGGCGAGGCCGATCCCACCGAGTGGCATAGCCTGCTGGTAGCCCACCCGGAGCGCCACGGCGAACTGCGGGAGACAATTCGGGGCGCCTGCTAGCCCCCTTGCCCGGGCTCGCGTCCTATTCGGTCCCGGCGGCGAAGCCCGGGTGATAGCTCACCTCGCCCCGGGGGAAGGGGCCGGCGAAGGCCAGCGCCTGGAAATAGGCGGGCGGCACCCCGGGCAGGGTCAGGCCCGCCACCGGCGCGAAGCCGAAGCGCCCGTAATAGCCAGGGTCGCCCAGCACCACGCAGCCCGAAGCCCCCAGTGCCTCGAGCTCGGCCAGCACCCGGCGCATCAGGTGCGCGCCGATGCCCTGCCCCTGGCGCTCGGGCCACAACGAGATCGGTCCCAGTCCATACCAGTGGCCGGTACCGTCGCTCAGGGTGACCGGAGAGATCGCCACCTGCCCCACCAGGCGGCCATCCTCCTCGGCCACCAGGGAGAGGGTCAGGGCGCCGGCATCGCGCAGCGCCGCGACGATCAGGTGCTCGGTATGGTCGGTATGCGGCGCCTCGAGGAAGGCCGCCCGGGTCAACCTATCGATGGCCTCGATATCGCCGGGTTGCTCACTGCGCAGGGTGATCGTCACTGGGACCTCCTGAGGGTCTCTGCCTGTTGCCCTATCGAACCTATGACCTCCTCCATGATGGCACCCAGCACGATAGCCTCTTCCCCCGCCCCTCGGGTGTAACGGGCTCCCTTCCCGACACTCACTCCCGATAGGGCTCGCCGGAGCGCGGAGCGTCAGGCACCTGCTCGTCCAGGGACTGGCGATACCGGATGCAGCCCCGCAGGAATTCCGGCCATTCCGGCACCACCGGCAGCCGATCCGTCTTCTCCGGCAGCAGGCCCCAGAGCGCCGGATGATGCCAGCAGAGATCATGACCGCTGCAGTCCCGGTGCTCACGGATCGCCTGACGCAGTTTCTTGACCTCATCCAGCAGTTGCTCGCGCGTCATCCCGCTCAGGTCTTCGTCCATATCCGCCTCCCGGAAGCCTCTAACCCCATTACCATAAGCCTAGTGGATGGCGACCCAACGGCCCGGGGCGCCAGGGGGCCGATAAAGGCCCCCACCAGCCCCAGGCCGCTCTCGTCCACTCGCGAATGGCATACCCTGTGCCTTGGCCAACGCTTTAACGAGACCTGGTGCCAGTGGATCGAGTGAGGTGTGATGGAGGAAGACGAGTCATAATTACCTCGGCTTATATGGAACCCGGGGAGTGGGAAGGACTGCTTTCGGCCAAAAGCGAACGCTCAGAATACGCCCATATAACGAGGCTGTAGAAAAACCCATTTCCGGCCATCCTACACCCTTCCTATTGATTCAATTCTTCCGGCATAGCGTCCGTCCCATCATTCATGAATCACGCCACTGATGCCGATGATGATCTCTATCATCCCCTCTATCGGTAGCGCCCTGACAGACACCTTCCTCCGCCTCATCACGCTGCCAACCTGCCGTAATTCGCCAGCTTCTCAATATTATGTACCAGGCAGTACAGCTGCCATTGGCCCTGCACCTTCCGCTTGCCTCTCAAACTGAAGCGGTTCAAGCCTTTGTTGGTGCCGATATTGCCGAATACGGGTTCTACCACCGACATGCGGTGACTGTAGATTGCCTTGCCTTCGGCGCTATCGACGCGCTGCTTCATCCAATCGGTGTAGGACGGTGCTCGTCGATGTGCCAGAGCAAAGCAGACCTGTCGCCCCGCTCCGTGGCGATGATCTGCCGCGCTGGGGTTATGCATGCACTGGTGCTTCTTCGCGCAGTGCCGACACTGCAGCAACCGGCCCTCGAAATACGCCCGGAGCGTCCCACGATTGTCTTCTCGGGTGCCCCGATAACTGATCTGATGCCCTGCCGGACACTGGCAGGTCAAGTTGATGGGATCGAACTGGAACTCGCTGGCCGGAATGATCGACTTCCGAGTCGAGGACGGGCTGTCCTGATGACGCTTGCCGTATTTGGCTTTCTGGGCGTTGAACTTGGGGTCGCGACGCCGGAACTGGTTGTCGGGAATGTAGCCATTGATCTGCTGTTCGTGCAGGTAGCGTATGTTGGCTTCGTTGGCGAAGCCAGTATCGGCCGTCACCACGGTGCCGTCCTGATAGATATTCGGACTGATGCCCAGTCGTCGGTAGCGCTGCACGATGCTCTCCAGCACCGGCTTGAGCGTATGGTGCTCCTGGCCTTCGCCAAAGGCCTGGGCATCGATGATGATCTGGTGTTTCTTGTCGACCGTCGCTACCCCGTTATAGCCCTGAATCGTGCCTTTCCCGGTCGTCATCTTGGCACTTTCGTTGTCGGTGAGGTTGCTCTTCACCTCCTGGCTGCGCTTGCCCTTCCCCTGCCGGGGACGCTGCGTATTCAGGAACCGGTCTACCTTGGTCATGGCTCTGTCGAGGGAGAGGATCATCTTGGCATGGCGGATATCTCGTTCCATCTCTGCCTCGGTCTCCGCCTTGTCGCGCTGAAAATGCTCCTCCAGATGGTGGCGAATCAGGCGACGCAGCTTGTCACGCTTTTCACCGAGTTCCTTGAAGGTGCCAGACCACTCCTTGGCCGCATTGGACGACATCTTGCAACCGTCGATGGCAAAGAGTTCGTTGCCCAGCAGGCCCTGCTCGTGGCAGACCAACAGGACCTGCTCGAACAGGGCTTCGATCTCATCCGCGTGACCGCTGACGAATCGGGCGAGCGTGGTGAAATGCGGCACGGTATCGCAGGACAGCGCCTTGAACAGGATATTGGTCTCGCAACACCACTGGATTTCCCGGCTGGAGGTGATGCCCTTGGAATAGGCGAACAGGATGATCTTGAGCAGGATCGCCGGATCGTAGGCACAACGACCGGTGGTGTCGTTGCGGTACCTGGGGTGGAATACCGATAGGTCCAGCTTGTGCTCGATCAGGTAGTGCACCGCATGCTCAAACGTACCTGGCTGCAGCTGTTCCAGGTAGTTGATGGCGACCATGGCGTGCTGATCGTAGTCGTAGGGCTTGAACCTGGGCATACCGGCGGCTCTCCGTGGCCTTTTCCTCATCCTACCGGGCGTGGACGGGGTTTTGCTACAGCCTCAACGCCGCGCATAACCGGCGCGGGCGAAGCCCGCTTCCGAGTTGATGCGCTTGTTAGGCATCACCTTTCCACCTTGCTGCGAACCTTATCAACCCGCTTAACGATCTGCTTCCCGACTGTCATCCCTCTTGCTGAGGGGAACTCGGAGAAGTATTTATCTGCCTCTTCAATCATCTCTGAGTAGCGGCCCAGCTTCTGTAAGCAGATAGTGAGTCGGTTGAGAATATTAGGATCTCCCCAGTCGGGTCCCACGCCAAGGTCAGCAACCAACCCGTGCTCCAGCGTCATAGACTCGTAATCGCGCATTTTGATCAAAGCGGCACGATATCTCTCGATGGCTGCCGCAGGATCAGTTGCTTCAAGTGTCTTCGTTTCTTCGACAAAACTCCTATTGGCGTCGCGGAGCTGGTGATACTCTTCGAGAGCTTGATAATCAAACTGCCGCCCAGGATTGATCCAATTAACTAGTCGCTCTCCGTACTCTGCAATAAGTTCACTTTCGATAGTCTCAGCTTCAACCTCGCTCAACCCATCCCTATAAATCTCGACGTTGTACTGACCGCCGAGGCGCTCATTTACGTACTTGTGCCAAACGGGATGGCGGCTCGTTGACCAGGCGCGACGCTCCGTGCCTTTCCCAACGTAGAAGATGTTTCCGGTGTCATCCCGATGAAAATATACGTAGTAATCTCGACGCATAACGATGCCATTGTCTGAAGCTAGTTAGGCCGCGCAGCAATACAACGGCTTGAACATCCTTTATTTGCTCCATAGCTGCAACACCGAAGCCACAAGCGCCAAGAGAGCGACCGCAAACGTTGCCATGACCCAAGTGTGAGTCCGATTGATAACTGACCAACCCGAGTCAGTAACGCGGTAAATCGTGCCGCTACTCTTAAATGGGGCCGTTACATCAGGCATTCCATCGGCGCTCAGGCTCCCTTGTGCCACAGCCTCATGCAGAACCTCAATCCAGCCTCGAATCAGGCATGTAGATAAGGCCTCTTGATAGTCAGGGAGATCTGTCGGTGCGTTCTCGACCACCCAAATATTTCCTGGCTTCAGAATGATAACGACACGATGTCCTGCAAGTGAGCGCAAGACTCGACGAATGTTTCTCTCTCTCCGAAATGCGGTCAAGTTCATCGTAATTCCTAACGTTTGAGCTCAGGGCACGGTCCGTCATGGCCGTCGCGCCTGCAGCGAAGGGTTAGGCCTTGCCAGCCTCAATTAGCGCATGCAAAGCCTCATCGAAGCCGACCTTTGCTGCAATGGTTGCTATTACTTCTTGAGGAGATACATCTAGATCGGCAGGGAATCTAGGGTGCGTAAGGCGGTCTCTGACCTTTATTGCCCCCTGGAGTTTTCCCCACCAATCTAGACTCACATCCAAGGTGTTTTTTATGCCACTTGCCTGAGAAAATACTGCAAACGCAAACCTGATATTCTTCGTTAGCGATATCTTGGCGGCCCTCTCAACAACCTCTCCCTTATCGTTTATATCAAAGTCTGCCTCGAATATGAAGTGTTGCTGTTGCGGCGTAAGATCAAACCCTCTTTCCTCTGCCCTGAATGACGCCTCAATTTTTAGGACGAATGTGGCGCCTTCAATGTACGCAAACGCCGTCCGAATTAGCTGTCTAGCATCAAACTCATGGTCAGCGTAGACGGTGCCGTCTTCGTTTCGCTCCCCCTCATCCAGTCGCAATAATATTTGCTCATAGCAGCGCCTATAATCTTCATCAAGTACGACGAGGAGATCTGCTGTAGTCCGCTCGTCCTCAGGTTCGTTACTCATACAACCACCCTCGCCAACTGCAAGGCCTAACAGGTATTAGACAGCGTGCTCATTTATTGATTTGAACGGGCACGCACGTTCAAAAATGTTATTTCGCGCGCACGCAGAGCTCCTAAGCCACTGAAAAAATATTAGGCATGAATCATCTATATAGCACCGATCATCGCGCATGCTAAATATCCTCAATGGACGTGCTTGCTGCCTTTGCCAGCATGGCCGCTTTAGGTCGTTATCCGCCATTGATCCTACCACCCTGTGCCTAGCAATAATCCTCACCCTAGCTCAACCGGCGTTGGGTTGCTATCGCCCCGATATCAGCCGGTGTTATCCAGCACGGGCATCGAATGTTGGGCAGGGAGAAAAATACCGGCGAGGCAGGGGATGCCTCGCCGGAGAGCGCTTAGCGCTCGGCGTTGAGGCGGTCGCGCATGTTCTCGGCGCGGTCACTCGATCCCGGGTGGGAAGAGAGAATGGACCCCTCGCCACCATCGAGACTGGCCAGCTTCTCGAATGCGGTGACAAGGCCCTCGCGGGAGACGCCTCGTTCCCCCAGCAAGTCGAAGGAGAAGTTGTCTGCGGCAGTTTCCTGGCTCTGGGAGAACTGGGCGCTGATGAACTTCTCGCCGAGATCACCCAACTGAGAGTCGGAGAGCGAGGCAACCGTGGCGTTACTGGAAGACGCCAGGGCGCCGCGTGCGGCCGAGGCGGCATAGGCCGTCTGCATGGTCGTCTTACTATGCCCCAGCGCCACGTGGCCCAGCTCATGGCCCAGGACACCTTCGACCTCATTGTCGGTCATCATGTCCATCAGGCCGCTATAGACGCGCACGCAGCCATTGGCCATGGCCCAGGCATTGGGCTCATCGATCAGGTAGACCTGGTAGTCGACCGGGACACCATCGATCTGGTCGCCGAGGTTGCTGGCAATGGTTGCCAGGCGCTGGCCGTAGACCGAGTCGGGGCTGGCGATTTGAGCCTCGGCGTCCATCTGGGCACAGGCCTGATCCGACATGCTCCTGACTTCCTCGTCACTCAGGGTGGCGACCTGCATGGAGGTCATGCCGGCCTGCAGCATGGCATCGGTCGAAAGGGTTTCACAACCGGCGAGAAGGGTAGTGCTGCACAGGGCAGCGGCGGTAAGAGTGGCGCGTAAGCGCATGGCCATCGTCCTTGTTGATGATCGTCTATATCTCCCTGCCAGCCAGCACGGCTGGCGACGGCGATACCGTCTCCGGCACGGCCTGCCATGTCGAGAATGATGCATCGGGGATAGGACCCATCTTTGGAGCAGGCGCGCCGAACGGGCCATAGAGTGCTGTAGGCGGGCAGCGAGCGCAATACTCTAATTTAACTTATATTTAATTTAACTTATCTTTGATTAAGGATCTGACCATCAGGCGCCGTGATAGCCGTCTTCCTCGGGGTCCTCGTGGGCGCCCTTGGGCAGCTCGCCGACCCATGCCATGGCGGCGGCGTAATCGCGGCTGGGGAAGGTGCGAATCTCCATGGCCTTGAAGAGGCGGTCTTCCAGGTGGGCGATATGCTTGATCCACTCCTTGTCGGTGATCACGGCGGCGCGGTGGTAGCGCTTCAGGTCGCCGAGCTGGGTCAGGCCATAGCCGATATCCTTGAGCAGGGCGGTCAGGGTCATCCAGCGCATATCATCGAGCTCGGCCAGCATGCTGATCCTGGGGTGGTTGCGCTTGGCGGCCTCGATGGCGTCGATGGCCTGCTGCAGCTCCGAGGCGGTGACGACGCCGCCGATCTTGAGGGCCACGACATGCTCCGCCGGATGGGAAATGAATTCCAACATCGATAGTCTCCTTGGATGGCGAGAGGCCACACGCCTCGATCGCTTTCAGCATAGCGTGTCCCGGCTGGCTCGTAGCCTGTCACCGCCGCGTCATGGCGCGGGGCGAGGATAACGCCTGCCCCTCCCGCCACGCAGGCCCGCCATGAAGCTGCTGATGCTCTCGGACGTCTACTTTCCCCGCGTCAACGGCGTCTCCACCTCCATCGCCAGCTTCCGCGGCGCCCTGGAGCGCCAGGGCCACGAGGTGACCCTGATCTGCCCGGACTACCCGGTGGGCCAGGTGGACGAGCCGGGGATCCGGCGCATCGCCTCCCGCGGGGTCCCCGGCGACCCGGAGGATCGCCTGATGCGCTACCGCCGGGTGCTGGCCCTGACCGAGACGCTCGCCGAAGAGTCCTTCGACCTGATCCATGTGCATACGCCCTTCGTGGCCCACTACGCCGGCCTGGCCCTGGGTCGGCGCCTGGGCATCCCGGTGGTGGCCAGCTACCACACCCTCTTCGAGGAGTACCTGCACCACTATGTGCGCTGGTTGCCGCGGCCCTGGCTACGCTTCGTCGCCCGGCGCCTCTCGGTGCGCCAGTGCCAGCAGTTGCGCGCCCTGGTGGCCCCCTCCCGGGCCATGGCCGAGGTCCTCATGCGCTATGGCGTCACCACGCCCCTGGCGGTGATTCCCACCGGCCTGGCCCTGGAGGCCTTCGCCCGCGCCAGGCTGCCGGGGGACTTTCGCGCCCGCTATGGCCTGCCGCGGCAGGCGCGCCTGCTGCTCTTCGTCGGCCGCACCGCCCATGAGAAGAACATCGGCTTCCTGATTGAGCTGCTACCCCGGGTGCTGGCCGCGCATCCCGAGACGCATCTGGTGATTACCGGCGAGGGCCCGGCCCGGGAGGCGCTGGCCCGCCGGGCCGAGGCACTGGGCGTGGCCGATGCAGTGCACTTCCTCGGCTACCTGGATCGTGACGGCCCATTGCAGGCCGCCTACCGCGCCGCCGATGCCTTCGTCTTCGCCTCGCGCACCGAGACCCAGGGGCTGGTGCTGCTGGAGGCCCTGGCCCTGGGCACGCCGGTGGTCTCCACGGCGGTGATGGGCACCCGGGAGGTGCTGGAGGAGGGGCAGGGGTGCCTGATCGCCGAGGAGGATGCCGACGACTTCGCCGCCAAGGTCAACCGCCTGCTGGCCGACCCGAGCCTGGCCACCGAGCTGTCGCGTCGCGGCCGGGCCCAGGCGCGGCGCTGGCACGAGGACGTCAAGGCCGCCGAACTGGCGGCCTTCTATCGCCGCTATGCCGGCGGCTCGGCGAGTACCGAAACGAGCCTTCGCTAGGAAGCGGCGGCGAGGGCCTCGGCGGGTACCACCAGGCCGGCCTCGAGGAGGCCACCCAGCAGGGCGCGAAGGTCGCGCACCACGGTCGCGCGGGGCTGGGAGAGATGCTCGGCCAGGCAGTCGGCGAGTTCGTCGAGGGAGAGCGCCTCCTCGGCCAGCAGGGCCCAGACGGCGTGGCCGCTGGCGTTGAGGCGATGAATGGCGCCGCTGGGGCGGTGAATCAGGAAGAGCTCGTCGCCCAGCGGATGGGCGCAGGCGTGGGGCGAGGGGCGCCAACACCCGCCCCCCTGGAGATCGACGCCCTGGCATGGCGTCATTCGCGCCGCTTCGGCCATCGAAGCGGTCTCGCCCGCCTCGGGGGTCCGGAGCACGCCGGCCAGCTCATAGACCGCCGCCAGCGGCTCGGAGTAGCGCAACAGCAGGCAGGGCAGTCGCTCCATCAGCGGCAGCAGTCGGGGCACCAGGGCCTCGTGGGAAAGCTCGTAGGCGAAATTCTGGGTCAGTAGCTGGGCCAGCCCCTCCCCCGGGGAGAGCCGAATCACCTCGGGGGCGGTGAGTCCGGCGTCCCGCTCCAGCAGGACGATGGCGCCTAGTGGGCGGGTCTCGCCATGGGCCGCGCGCCGCTCGGCCTCGGGGATCACGTAGCGATAGCGGGCGTCCTCGGGACCGGCCCGGCGCTGGATATAGTCGACCAGCTCGGGGGGGAGGATCTCGGGCAGCGGCAGGCGCAACCGCGGGGCGATGCCCAGGGACACGCCCTCGCCGGCGGGCGTCAGGCCCAGGACGTCGTCGCCGAAGAGGCGAAAGCCCGCGGCGGCGAAGGCCACGCTCAGGGTGCTCTTGCCGGCCCGGTGGGCCTCGGGAAAGAGCACCAGCCGCCCATCGATCTCCACGCTGGCGCAGTGCAGGCCGAGCAGGTCCTGATCTTGGTCCTGGTTGCGGTCGGCGGCCAGGGCCTCGCCGGCGAGATCGGCGATCAGGCTACAGACCGCCGCCGTGGGCGTGGGCAGGTCGAGCCCCTCCGGCAACGCCGGGGCGTACTGGCGATAGCCGTCGCCGCAGCGATAGAGGCGAATCGCCGGGGCACTGCCCCGGGCCGGGCGAGTGGTGAGGGACCAGCCCGGCAGGGCCATGGCCAGGGCCCGGGCCACCTCGGGGGCGTTCACCAGGCGCAGGCAGCGCCCCAGGCCGGGCAGGGAGAGGTCCTGGGCCGCCATTACCAGCGTCCGGGCGGGCCGAAGATCAGGTCCTCCACCAGCCGCACCGGGTCATCGCGATAGTCGTCGACCCGCCGATAGACATGGCGATCATAGCGCTCGTCACGCCCCCAGTAGCGGCGATCCTGGTAGCGTCGGTGATCGTTATGGCGGCGATGACCGTGATAGCGGCTGGGCCGGCTACGACTGGGCCGCGAGTAGCTGGGCCGGCTGCGGCTGGGCCGCGAGCGGCGGTAGCCATGCCCGTCCCAGGCCTGGGCCTGGCCGAGGCTGAACAGGGTCGGCGCCACATAGGCGCCGGCGAGTCCCAGGCCCAGGGTGGCCAGCAGCTTGCGGCGCCGCCGGCGCTTGGCCTCATCGCCGGACGTGGTGGAGTCTGGGGCCGTCATAAGGCGTCCTCCAAGGTTATCGAACATTGTTCAGGTTAGCCCTGGCCCGCCCGACTCCTCCAGCCGTTCGCCGGCGTTGTCGATTTGTTCCTCGCGCTGTTGCCTCCCGGCGACAGCCCGACTAGACCGCCTGGGCGTCGAGGCTCTCGAGCGCGAGCGCTGCCTCCTCGCCCCCCAGCACCAGGCGCCGGTCGCAGACCCGCGCGATCAGCGCCGGGTCGTGACTGACCAGCATCACCGCGCAGTGGCGCTCCCGGGCCAGCTGCACCAGCAGGGCGAGGGTATCGCGCTGGGTGATGGGGTCGAGGCGCGAGGTGGGCTCATCGGCGAACAGGAAACGCGGCTCCATCAGCAAGACCCGCAGGATGGCGAAGCGCTGCAGCTCGCCACCGGAGATCTCGCCGGGACGACGCTCGAGCAGGGCCTCATCCAGCCCCAACCGCGTCATCAGCGGGGCGATGGCGGCGCGGTCCAGGCGATGGCGGCGCACCAGGTCCTCCAGCAGCCGGGCCAGGGTCCAGTGGGGCGAGAAGGCCGCCGGTGGGTCCTGGTAGAGCTTCTGGAAGGCCAGGCGATGGTCCGGGGCGCGCTTGACCTCGCCCGCATCCAGCGTGGTCAGGCCCAGCAGCAGGTCGCCCAGGGTGCTCTTGCCGCAACCGGAGGGCCCCACCACGCCGACGATCTCGCCGGGCTTGAGGCTCAGCTCCAGGTCGCGGAACAGCTCGCGGCCACCGCGCCGCTTGGCCAGGCCGCTGGCTTCGACGATGGGCTCGCCGCTCGTGTTGGGCGGCGGGGGGGCCGGCCAACGGGCCGGTTCGGCGTCCAGCAGGCGCCGGGCGTAGTCGCTGCGCGGCGCGCTCAGCAGCTGCTCGGCGGGGCCACGCTCCACCACCCGGCCCCGGCGCAGGAGGATCACCTCGCCGCCCAGGCGCCGGGCCACCTCGATATCGTGGGTAATGGTCAGCAGGGCCCCGCCGTGCTCCGGGGTGGCGGCCAGCAGCCGCACCACGGCGTCGCGGCGCGGCGCGTCGAGGCCCTTGGTGGGCTCGTCGGCGATCACCAGGGGGGCACCGCCGGCGCTGGCCGCGGCGAAGGCGACCCGCTGGGCCATGCCCCCGGAGAGCTCGCCGGGCAACCGGCGATCGGCGCCCTCCAGGCCCAGCCCGGCCAGGTCGCCGAGGGCTGCCTCGCGGGCCCGGCGACGCCCCAGGCCACCCAGGAAGCGGTGACTCTCCGCCACCTGGGCGCCGGAGGCCATGGTGGGGTCCAGGGCGTGCCAGGGCTCCTGGGGCAGCAGTGCCAGGCGCCGCCCCCAGAGGGCGCGTCGCGAGGCCCTATCGGCGGCGGCGTAGCCCCGGCCTTCGATGGTGAGATCGCCCTGGGCGCTTAGCCCTTTGGGCAGGGTGCCCATAATGGCCTGGGCGATCAGGCTCTTGCCGGAGCCGGTCTCGCCCAGCAGGGTGAGGCGGCCACCACGAGCCAGGGTGAAATCGACGGGGGCGATGCTGACGCCATCGCCGTGGATGCTCAGGTTAGTGGCTTGCAGTAGACGGTCACTCATCGGGGATCCCTCCCAGCCAGCAGGTTGAGGCTCAGTACCAGCAGGCAGAGCACCAGGATCGGCTGGGCCATGGCCCAGGGCGCCTCGTGGTAGTAGGGCAACAGCTCGGTCATCATCAGCCCCAGCTCGGCGGTGGGCGGACGCAGGCCGACGCTGACGAAGCCCAGGGCGGCCATGGCCAGGATGGCGCTGGCGGCGCCGAAGGCGGCCAGGGTCAACACCTGGGGGGCCAGCTCCGGCCACAGGTGGCGGCGGAACAGGTAACCGGGCCCGAAGCCCAGCAGGCGGCTGGCCTCCAGTTGCGGCGAGGCCACCAGCACCCGGGTGCGGGCGCGCACCACCCGGAAGTACTCGATCCACAGCACCAGGGCGATGCCCACATAGAGGGCCCAGAAGCTGCCGGGGGCGATGGCCACCAGCAGCAACACCAGCAAGAGCCCCGGCAGCGCCAGGCAGGCATCGGCCAGGCTACCCAGCACCCGGTCGACCCAGCCGCCCCGCCAGCCGGCGATCACCCCCAGCAGGATGCCCGGCACGGCGGCGCTGACCACGCTGAGCAGCGCCATGCCCAACGACAGGCGCAGGGCGGCGGCGGTGCGCGCCAGCAGATCGCGGCCCAGGTGGTCGGTGCCCAGGGGCGTGGCCAGGGCGGGCATCTCGAGGATGCAGGTCAGCTGCTGGCGGGCCGGGTCGGCGTCATGCAGCCAGGGCGTCAGCCAGGCGATGGCCAGCAGCAGCCCCAGCAGGCCGAGGCCCAGGCGCTGGCGGGTGGCGAGACGGCGCCGCCCGACGCGACCCGCGGTGAACGGAGTCGTCGCGCTCATGACTGGCGCCTCCTGGGATCGAGCCCGTGGCAGAGCAGGTCCACCCCGGTATTGAGGGCCACGAACATCAGGCCCATCACCAGGGCGGTGCCCTGGATCATCGGCACGTCCCGGGCCACGATGGCGTGCACCAGGGAGTGGCCGATGCCGGGCCAGGCGAACAGGGTCTCCACCACCACCACGCCCTCGATCAGGGTGACGAACTGCACGCCCAGGTAGGCGACGATGGGCACCGCGGCGTTGCGCAGGCCATGGCGCAGGAAGCTGAGGCGCTCGCCCAGCCCCTTGGTGCGCGAGAAGGCGTAGTAGGCGGAGCCGGAGACCTCGACCATGGCATTGCGGGCCACCCGGCTGGAGACCGCGGCCAGCGCCAGGGCCAGGGTCAGCGCCGGCAGCACGAAGTGGGCGATGCGGCCATGGCCGGCGGCGGGCAGCCAGCCCAGGCTCACCGAGAAGAGCAGGATCAGCAGCAGCCCCAGGGCGAAGGGCGGCAGCGCCCGCAGCAGGCTGGCCAGTCCCTCGCTGGCGCGGTCCAGGACGCCACCGGGACGCAGCCCCGCCGCCAGGCCCAGGGGCGGGCCCAGCAGCAGCGACAGCAGCACCGCCACCATCGCCAGCCCCAGGGAGTGGCCGAGCTGGTGACTCAGCTCGTGGAGCACCGGCTCGCCGCTGACCAGGGAATTCCCCAGGTCGAGGCGCAGCAGGTCCCCCAGCCAGTTCAGGTAGGCCAGCAGCGCCGGCTGGTCGAGGGCCAGCTCGGCACGCACCGCCTCGGCGGCGGCGCTGTTGACCATGTCGTGTCCGTAGCGGCCGGCGGCGATGCGATAGGCCATGTCGCCGGGCAGGGTGCGGGTCAGCACGAAAGTCAGGGTGCCCACCAGCCAGGCCACCAGGCCGGCCTGGAACAGGCGCGGCAGCAGCACCCCGCCCAGGCCACCGCTCAGGGCCGGGAAGCGTCGGGAGGTCACGGCGTCCACGTCAGTTCCTCCAGGCGGTAGCTGCGTTCCAGCGGGTCGATGGAGAAGCCCTGCAGTTCGGCATTGACCGCGGCGGTCTGCTGGTACCAGGCCACCGGAATCACCGGCATGGCCTGATTCAGGCGCTCGGCGACCCGGCCGGCCAGTTCGGCCCGGGTCGCCGGGTCGGCGTCATGGCGCAGGGTATCGAGCCAGGCCGTCACCTCGGCGTCCGACCAGTTCATGGCGCCCCAGTCGCCGCCCGGGGCCTGGGCGTCGCCACCGAAATCATCCAACAGGGTGCCCAGGGGATCGGGCACCAGGCCGTAGTTGCGGGCCGCCAGGCCCAGCTCCAGGCTGCCGTCCCGATGCCCGGAGGGAATGCCGCTGGCGTTGCCCACCGCCACCTCCAGGTCGATGCCCAGCTCGCGCCACTGGTCCTGCAGGGCGGTGGCCACCAGCGGCAGCTCGGGACGATCCGCGAAGGTGGTGAGGGTCAGCCGCAAGGGCTCGCCATCGCGCTCGCGGACGCCCTGGCCATTGGCCTGCCAGCCCAGGGCATCGAGCCGCCCCTGGGCCGCTGCCGGGTCGCCGGCCTCGCCATCCAGCCCCAGGTGCCAGGGCCCGAGGCTCGCCGGGAAGAGTTCGGGGGCCGCGGCCTCGGGGGCGCGCAGCAGGCCGGCGGCGATGCCGCGACGGTCGATGGCCTGGCTCAGGGCCCGGCGGGCCGTCTCGTCGGCCAGGAAGGGGTGGCCGGCATTGACCTTGATCACGATGGTGCGCGGCAGCGGCTCGACATGCAGCGCCAGTCGCTCCTGGCGGGCCAGGCGGCCGCGGCTGGCGGGGTCCAGGGTGAAGACGATATCGGCGTCGCCGCTCTCGGCCATCAGCGCGCGGGTCTCGCCGCGCCCCACCGCCAGGTAGCTGACCGCCTCGATGGCCGGCGCCGCGCCCCAGTAGTCGGCGAAGCGCTCGGCGGTGAGGCGCTGGGGCGGCGACAGTTCGGTGAGACGATAGGGCCCGGTGGCGATCATCGCCTCCACCCGGCCGTCTTCCGCGTAGGCGGCCGGGGCCAGGATCTGGGTGGTGGAGTGGGTAAGCAGCGCCGGCAGCGGCGCGAAGGGCGCCTCCAGGGTGATCACCACGGCATCACCGTCGGCCTCGATGGCGGCGATCGGCGCCGAACTCAGCATGCCCGGCTTGGCCTGGGCATAACGCAGGCTGGCGGCCACCGCCTCGGCGGTCAGCGGCGTGCCGTCATGGAAGACCACCTCATCGCGCAGGCCGAAGCGCCAGCTCAGGCCCTCCTCGTCGACGCTCCAGTCGCTGGCCAGACCCGGGGCCGGGCGCCCCTCGGCGTCCACCTCCACCAGGGTCTCGGCGATGCCCATGCGGCCGAAGATATAGCCGGAGGTAGAGGGATCGCTGCCGGTGACCTCCCAGGGGGCGACCACCGCCAGGGGCCGAGCATCGGCCAGCAGCGGCGGGGAGATCAGGCTGGTGGCCAGGGTCAGGCCGGCGAGCAGGCGTCGTGAGGAAGGCATGAGACAGGGCTCCTTGGCAGGGGGTACGGCAGGACATGCCGCCAAAAAGCTACCTTATAACATAACGAAAGGTCGCGAGAACAGTTCTCGATTACCACACGGGCAACATGCCGCTCAGCCACATCAGGGGGTCGCTATTCGAGGGCATGGGCGGGGACCGACTGGCACCACGGCCTCCTCACTTCCACACTGATCGTACCGTCCTTCTTATCGTTCTACCCATCTGCGCCGGGGGCCCCATGAGTCAGCCCGTGATTGCCGACAACACGCCCAGGAAGGTGGCACTGGAAAAGGGCAAGGCATACGACTTTTGCGTCTGCGGCCGCTCCCGAAACCAGCCCTTCTGCGACGGCTCCCACAGGGGCACCGGCTTCACGCCGCAGCGCTTCGTGGCCGAGGAGGATGGCACCGCCTTCCTGTGTCGCTGCAAGCATACCGGCAATGCGCCCTTCTGCGATGGCACCCACAAGAAGTTCGGCCAGGAGCAGGTGGGCAAGGAGGGGCCGGGGCGCGCCTGAGGCTCAGCGCGGCGGCAGGCTGAGGATCATCTCCTCGCCGCGGATCTGGATATCGAAGTGATTGAGGAAGCTCATGCCCAGCAGGGCCAGGTCGGGGCTCATGCCGGGGTTGATGGCCCCGCGCACCTGCTGGGCGCTGAGCCCGCCCAGGGCCACCTCGTCGAGGGTGGTGAGGTGGCCCCGGCTGCGCCCGGTGGCGGTCTGGAACCAGGCGCTGGCGCCGACCTCCAGGCCCAACTGGTCGGCCAACGCCTCGGAGACCGCCACATAGCTGGCCCCGGTGTCGATCATGAACTCCACCGGCTCGCCATTGATGCGCCCGGTGGCCACGAAGTGGCCGCCGGCATTGCGCTTGAGGCGCACCGGCTCGCCGCTGTCGCTGACCCGCACCAGGTGCGCATTGGGGTTACGGCGCTCCTCCAGGTGGTTCTGGAACCACCAGGTACCGCTGCCGATCAGCAGCACCCAGAACAGCAGCATCATGCCCAGGCCGAAGCGCCGGGCAGCCCTGTCGTCATGCATTCGCCTCTCCTTGTCCGTCCTGGACGCGCGCCCTGCCCCATGCTGGGATAGTCACTGGCTCCCTGACCGCGAGAATCCCATGAATTCGTTACCACTGCACGTCGAGCAGCTCTCCGCCGGCACCCTCTACCGGCTCTTCTCCGGCGCCGTCGCGCCACGCCCCATCGCCTGGGTTTCCAGCATCAATGCCCAGGGCCAGGCCAACCTGGCGCCCTTCTCCTTCTTCAATGTGGCCAGCGTCGATCCGCCGGTGCTGGCCTTCTCGCCGCTGCTCAACGGCCAGGGCGAACCCAAGGACACCACCCGCAACCTGGAGGCCGGGGCCGAGTGCGTGATCCATATCGGCGGCGAATCCCTGGCCGAGGCCCTCAACGCCACCAGCGCGCCCCTGCACTACGGCGAGGACGAGTTCGCCCATGCGGGGCTGACCAAGGCAGCACTCGGTGACCTGCAGGTGCCGCGCATCGCCGAGGCCAGGATGGCTTTCGGCTGCCGGGTGCGCGAGGTGATCCGCTTCGGCGACCGCCCGCTGTCCGGCAACCTGGTACTCGCCGAGGTGGTGGTGATCCACGCCGATGCGGCGGTCTGGGATGGCCGCCACGTGCACCTGGAGGTGCTGCGGCCCATCGGCCGCCTGGCCGGCTCCGACTTCGTACGCTGCACGGATCGCTTCGCCCTGGAGCGGCCCGGCTAGGCTCCGCCCTCCCCCACGGGTGCGCTGCAGCGACCGCTTCGCCCTGGAACGGCCTAGCTAGGCGCCGCTAGACGAGATCCCGAGGGATCGTCTCGTCCCAGGTCCGTGCGTAGATGCGGGTGTCGCCCTCCCAGGCGTCCAGGGTGGCGCGGATGCGGAAGGTCTCCGGGTCGCTGGTCAGCAGGGTGCGGGTCAGGGTGTGCACCTCCCAGTCGCCGCGCTTGAAGCTGCGCTGCCACTCGGTCCAGCCGCTGAGGCTGTCGTAGTTGCCGTAGGAATAGTCGTAGCGCTCGGTGACCCGGGCGGCGATCTCCAGGTCGATATCGTCGATGCGGTAGCGCCCCTCGTCGTGGATCACCTCCAGCCGCGTCTCGTCGTTGGCCAGGTCGCGGATCACCCGCCAGGTCTCCTGGGTCGGCTGCAGCAGCGTCTTGGCCAGGGGGGGCGCCCCCTCGGGCTCGGCGAAGGCGCGGAGTGTGGCGTCATCCTGGGGCCGCGGCTCGCGCCGCGGCAGCAGCAGGCGGCTCTCGGCGGGCCACACCGTCAGGCGTGCCGGCCGCGGCGCCGGCCAGGCCAGCGGCCAGTAGCTGGTGGAGAGCGCCAGGCGGATGGCGTGGCCGGCGGGAAACTGCTGGGCGATATGCTTGAGGGGGATGCGCACCCGATAACGCTGCCCCGGCGCCAGGGGCTCGGGATGCTCGTCGCTGTCGCGGTGGGTAAGGTTGAGCAGCCCGTAGGAGACCCGGGTGGCCTTGTCGTCCTCGCCGATGTCGGAGAGGCGCAGTGCCACCATGGCCACCGGCTGGTCGGCGGCCAGGGTGAGTTCGACCAGCGGGGCGCCGCAGATCTCCAGGGGCGCCTCGAGACGCGCGGTCTGGAAGATCAGCGAGCCACCGTCCTCGTCGCGCTGGTCGTGGGGCAGATCCGGCGGCGCATTGTAGGAACACCACTTGCCGGCGTAGAGCCCCACCGAGAGCGGCGAGCGGATATCCAGGGTCGCCTCGGGATCGTCGTCGTCCGCCGCCGCCTCCGGCAGCAGGCCGTGGCCCCGGGTCAGCCGCAGGGCCCAGGGCTGGATATTCGGGGAAGGCCAGTCGGGCTCGGCGATCCAGCGTCCCGGGCGTTCCTCGTAGCGGGCCGAGGGAGGTACCGACTCCTGCATCCACAGGCGTAACATGGGCTCGTTCATGATCCCGGTCTCCTCGCCCTTGAGCCACTGGTCCCACCAGCGCAGCGCCTCCTGCAGGAAGCCGATGGCCGGCCCCGGTACCCCCAGGTGCGGGTACTTGTGGGCCCAGGGGCCCACCAGCCCCTTGCGCGGCACCTCGAGCCCCTCCAGCAGCCGGAACACCGCATTGCAGTAGCCGTCGGCCCAGCCGCTGATGGCGTAGACCGGGCACTGGATGCGCGAGTAGTCCTCGCACACCGAGCCGTGCTTCCAGTAGGCGTCGCGGCGCTGGTGGGCCAGCCACTGGGCCAGCCACAGGCCGCTGCCGTCGAGGCGCTCCAGCCACATCTCGCGCCAGCGCTCCCCCACCAGTTCGGGGTCGGGGGGGCAGGCGTTTCCGTCGAACATGGTCGAGGCCCAGGAGAGGTTGTCGCCCAGCAGGCAGCCGCCCATATGGTGGATGTCGTCGGCGTAGCGATCATCGGTGAAGCACAGGGTGATCACCGCCTTGAGCTGGGGCGGCCGCAGGGCGGCGATCTGCAGGCCATTGAAGCCGCCCCAGGAGATCCCCACCATGCCGACGTCGCCGGTGCACCAGGGCTGGGCGGCCAGCCACTCGAGGATCACCAGGCCGTCGTCGAGCTCCTGGGGCAGGTACTCGTCGGTGAGCACGCCGTCGGACTCGCCGGTGCCTCGGATATCGACGCGCACCCCGGCGTAGCCGTGGCCGGCCCAGTAGGGGTGCACCTGGACGTCGCGGGTGGCGGTCAGGTCGCGCTTGCGGTAAGGCAGGTACTCGAGGAGCGCCGGCACCGGGTGGCGCTCGGCATCCACCGGCCGCCAGATCCGCGCCCCCAGGCGGGTACCGTCGGGCAGCGGGATCCAGGTTTCCTCCTCCATGACCCGCCGCGGGAAGTCGGTGACGATACGCATGGCGCCCTCCTCAGCCCTCGATCTCGGTGAACTCGAAGGCCAGCCGCGCCGCCAGGGCCTCGTAGTCGCCTAGCAGGCCGGCGTAGTCGGCCGCCCCCAGCCAGACATGGGCCAGTGCATAGCTGTAGCTGTCCTGCTCGGGCAGGGTCGAGAGGCGCTGGCCCGCGACCACCTGGACGTCGATCACTGCACCGGGATAGTCGGCTTCCAGGGCGGCAATCTCCTCGGCGTGGGGCACCCGGGTGACCAGCGCATCACGAAAGAACACCCGGAAGAAGAACTTGCCGGCCAGCGCATAGTCGCCCTGGCGGCTCGGCATATCGGGGCGCTGCCCGAGCGCCAGGTCGACGGTGACCTGCTGGTGGCTGACCCCATCCACCTTCTCGAAGAGATCGCAGTGGGACTGGGAGATCCGCGTGTTGATCTCCAGCAACCAGATGCGCCCCTGCACCTCGTCCCAGAAGAACTCGACATTGAAGGCCGCGTTGTCGTAGCCGATATGCGCCATCACCCGCTCCGCCAGGCCGATCATCTCGTCCTGAACGGCCTGCGGCAGCTGCGAGGGGTAGAGATAATGGTAGAAGCTAAGCACCCCGGGGTAGCGAATCGAGTCAACCACCCCGTAGACCACCGGCTCGCCCTGGAAGACGTAGCCTTCCAGGGTGCACTGCCAGCCGCCGATGATCTCCTCGGCGATGCAGTAGCCGCCGTCCACCTCGGCCACCTCGGGCGGCAGGCGGGCGTGTTCCAGCACGGTATTGAAGGGGTCGGCGATCAGGCCGATCTCGGCGCGCAGGCGCTCGATGGCGGCCTGGAAGTCCTCCGGGGTAGCGATGCGAAAGCCCAGCTTGGAGCCCGACGACTTGATCGGCTTGACGAAGAAGGGAAAGTAGAGCCCCGCCGCGCCGATCACCTCCAGGGCCCGCTCGTCGAAGGGATCGAAGGCGGTGAAGGCCGGAATATGCTCGGGGATCACCTCGCGCTGGACCCGCCGGCTCCAGTACTTGTGCTCACACTTGAGCAGGCTCTCCAGGCTGGTGGTGCGGGTGCCGAAGCGCTCGCAGAGGATCGGCAGCATGGTGGAGACCGGGAAGTCCATGTAGCCGACGACGGCGGCGATGGGTTCCCCGAAGGCCTCCAGCTCGGCGGTCGCCTCGGCCAGCATGGCGGCGATATCGAACTCCTCGGTGTCGTAGACCGCCGCCGGCTCGATGATGCCGTGGAACTGCCAGTGCTCGGCGCCGCGCAATCGCCGCAGGCGCTCGTGGTTGGCCTCGTTCAGCCCCACCACGAAGATATGACGACCGCCCATGATGCGCCCCTCCCCACCGCGGTACCTCTCAGGAGCATAGTTCAGCACTGGGGAGGGGAAGGCGATCGCCGCCCCGATCGTGGCGCCGCCCCATGAAGGGCCGCCGCTCAGGCTCGGCCGTTATGCCAGGCCTCGGCGGCGCGCTGGCCTCGGGCCTGGTTGACGAACAGGCAGACCAGGATGGCGACGATAAACAGCGCCGCGCAGAGCAGGATGGAGGCCTGTAGCCCCACCAGGGACTGCAGCAGGCCCAGGGCGACGATGCCGAAGACCCCGGCCAGCTTGTTGGCCAGGCCCCAGAAGCCGAAGAACTCGGCGGACTTGGCCAGCGGCGAGAAGAGCCCCACCAGGGCGCGGCTGGCGGACTGGCTGGAACCCAGCGAGAGGCCCGCCAGGCAACCCACCACCAGGAAGAGGTGCTGGGCCTGCCAGTCGAGCCCGAGGCGGACATTGAGCCAGGCGGTCAGCTCGGGGGTGGCCCAGATGGCGAGAATCGCCGCCACCCAGAGCCCCAGGGTGCAGAGGTAGGTGACCTTGGCGCCGATGCGGTCCTGGATGAAACCGAAGCCCAGCGCCCCCGCCGCCGCGGTGATCTGCACGATGATAAACATCAGGTTGCGGATCTCGGCGTCCCAGCCGATCACCTGGGCGCCGTAGATAAAGGCGAAGGCGATGATGATATAGATGCCGGCCATGGAGAACAGCAATGACACCAGGAAGATCGCCAGGTCACGGAAGTGGCGCAGTTCGTGGAGGGTGGTGGCGACTCGATCCCCGGCGATGGCCAGATAGCCCCGCCCCGGCGGCAGCGCCTGGGGACGACCGCGCTCCTTCAGCCACAGGAAGGTGGGAATCGCGGTGATCAGGAAGAAGCCGGCGGCGAAGGGCCCCACCCAGCGAATGCGCTCGAAGTTCTCGGCGGTGGCCTCGCCCAGCATCACCAGGGTGAAGCCGGCGGCGAAGAGCCCGCCCACATAGCCCAGCGCCCAGCCGAAGCCGGAGATCTTGCCCAGGTCCCGGGGCGGCCCCAGGTCAGGCAGGAAGGCGGCGATAAAGGACTCGCCCAGGGAGTAGGCGGTGTTGGAGACGACGATCAGCGCGAAGCCCAGCCACACATAACCCGGTGCCACCCAGTAGAGCAGCGCCGTGGCCCCCACGGTGACCAGGTAGCTGACGAAGAGGAAATGCTTCTTGGCCGCCGCATAGTCCATGACGGCGCCACACACCGGGCCGCTGATCACCACCAGCAGGTAGCTCAGGGCCAGGGCCAGGCTCCACAGCAGGTTGGCGAAGCGGTAACCGTCGCCGCGGTCGCCGACGATCACGGTGGTAAAGAGCTCGCCGAACACCACGGTGATGATCAGCAGCGTATAGGCCTGGTTGGCGAAATCGAACATCGCCCAACCGAAGATTTCGCGGCGGGAGGCACGCTCCCGGGGGGCGCCGGCGGGCATCGCCTGCATGGTGGGGACTCCCTGGAGTTGTCGCGGCACCCCGTGTGCCGCGCGTCACGGCATCATACCCGCCTCGATGCCATGACTCTCACCGAGGGGGGCGAAATCGGCGAGAAATTCCCTATAATGCTGATGTTGAATCGCGGTCCGGTGCGCCGGGCCTTACCTTCGCACCAACCGATGCTTGCCATCGAACAAGGATGCTTCCATGGCCAATCGTGCCTCCTCTCTGACCCTGGTCGTCCTCGGCGGCGCCACCGTCGGCCTGCTGGCCGGCTGCACCCAGCCCGCCGACAGCGATGCCGACGCCATCACCCTTCACGCCATCGAGCTGGGCGAACGCCACCGCGGCGAGATCACCTCCGCCAGCGAGCTCAACGGCAAGGACGGCAGCCGCTTCGCCCGCCACACCCTGACCCTCGATGAGGGCACCCTGGTGGAATTCGCCCTGGGCGGCGCCCTCCACGGCAGCCTGGCCCTCTACGATGACGAGACCCAGTTGCTGGCCACCAGCGCCAGCGACCCCTACGGGCCGCCCGGCGGCACCCTGCGCCGGCGCATCGACGAGACCGGCGACTACCTGGTGGTGGTCAGCGGCGTCGATGCCCACAGCTTCGGCCCCTTCGACCTCAACAGCCGCGAGATCGAGCTGAGCGTCGGCGGCAGCGAGCTGGTGGTTTCCGAGTCCCTGGACGGCTGGCTGCAGGACGGCCCGGCGACCTACCCGCTGACCATCGAGGAAACCGGGCTCTATCGCATCGAGATGAACTCCGATGACTTCGACGCCTACCTGGAGCTCTCCGGCCCCGGCAACTTCTTCCGCGAGGACGACGACGGTGCCGGCGACCTCGACGCCCGCATCAGCGACTTCCTGGAGCCCGGCGACTACACCGTCACCGCACGCAGTGCCTTCGGCGAGGGCAATGGCCTCTACCAGCTGAACGTGGAGCCCCAGGAGCTGCCCTTCGACGGCGACCTGCGCAACGGTGGCGAGGTCAGCGTGGGCGAGACCCTCAACGGCTGGCTCTCTGGTCAGCGCCTGGAGTACACCCTGGTGGTGGACGAGGCGGCCCTGGTCACCATCGACCTGAAGTCGGATGACTTCGACACCTACCTGGAGCTCTCCGGGTCCGGCGTCTCTACCAGCGACGACGACGGCGGCAACGGTCTCGACTCGCGGATTCGCCAGCGCCTGGAGCCGGGCAGCTACACCCTCGTGGCCCGCAGCTACAGCAGCAACGCCAGCGGTCTCTTCGAACTGGCGGTGGCATCCCGGGAGATCGGCGACCTGCCCAGCGGCGGCGAGCTGGCCCTGAATGAGCCCCTGGAGGCCTGGCTGGAGCCCGGCGCCCAAGACTACTACGCTTTCGAGATCACCGAGGCCGGTCGCTATCGCCTGGACATGATGTCCAGCGACCTGGACACCTTCCTGGAACTGGAGGGTAACGGCGTCTTCGAGAGCAATGACGACGGCGGCAATGGCCTCGACTCACGTATCCAGGCCTACCTGGAGCCCGGCGAGTACCGCGCCATCGCCCGCTCCTACGGCAGTAACAGCAGCGGCACCTACACCCTGAGCCTGATTGCCGAATAAGGCGCGTCACGCCAGGGAGCAGCAACGCGGGGGCGGCCTAGGAGGCCGCCCCCGCGTCGTTGGCGGGACGTTCGCCCACCAGGTCGTCCACCGCGGCCTGACCGCGCCGGGTCAGCACATCCAGCCGCTCGATCTGCTCGCCCAGGGTGGGCAGGGCCTGGCGGCGATAGTCCGCCAGGTCATCGATGGCCGCCATCACCTCGCCGAAGGCCTCCTCCAGGGCCTGCATATCGAGCATCGCCGAGGCGGCCCGGGTCTGGATATCCACCCCCTGGGCACGCAGGGTCTTGGCGGTACGCGAGATCATCTCGCTGGTGGTGGCATTGAGCCCCTCCACCCGGTCCAGCACCATGCGCTGGTTGGCCAGGCCCAGGGCCACGGTGACCGCCACCCCCAGGGCCGCCACCGTGACGTTGATGGCCCGCTCCACGCCGCGCATCAGCTCGCGGTTGTTGCGGATGATCACCTCCAGGGCCAGGATCCCCTGCTGGCAGACCGCCACCTGCTGCTGCAGGTCGAGTAGCCGCTGGCGCAATGGGAAGCCCAGCTCCTGCTCGATAAAGGCCCGTTCGGCCTCCTGCGGATCGCGTTCGGCGAGACTGGTCTGGAGCCGCGCCTCGATGGCCCGGCCCAGGGCCAGCTGATGATTGAGCTCGGCCAGGGTCTGCTCCAGCGCCTCCTGATCGTCGCCCAGGGTCAGGTTGTCGCGATAGAGCACATCGCGGCCCGCCTGGAGCTCGTCGATGATGCCATCGATGGCCTGCTGGGCATTCTCGAAGCGGCGGAAATAGCGCTGCAATCGGCTGCTGACGCCGGGCAGGCGATTGAGCAGCCAGTCGAAGCGCCGCGGCTCGAGCTGGTGGGCCTGGGGATCCAGCTCCTGCATGCGCTCGCGCAGGCCGACCAGCGCCTGGGCCACCGGCCCGCCATCCTCGCTGTGCCGGGCCAGCTTGTGCAGTGGGGTCTTGAGCATCTCGCTCTGATGGGCGGCGCGGCGCTGGGCGTCCAGCCCCAGTTCGTCCACGGCGCGTCGCTGACGCTCGCGGGCATTTTCCTCCAGCACCCGGATGACCCAGGCCTCGGCCTCCGCCGCCAGGTCGTCGCTATCGGGGGCCGCCTCCCGCTCCAGTTGACGGGCGATCTCCTCCGGCGTGGGCAGCGACAAGGGCCGCCGATCGGACTCTGTCATGACATGCCTCCTCCACCGCGTGCCCTCAGCATAGCCCGGGCCAGGGTTGACGGAGTTGACGGGCTTCACGAACCGCGCCGCCCATAGCGCTCGGCGCGCTCCGTGAAACGCTTGAGGGCCTCGAGGGCATCGCCCCGGGCGCCGTTGCGCGGCGCCTCCGCCTGAAGGCGGGCCAGGCTGACGCAGGTATCGTCGAGCAGGGTGAGGATCGCCTCGAGCCGCGCCAGCACCCTGTGCAGGCTGCGCTCGGTCTCCTCCACCAGGGCCAGGCGCCGCTCCAGGGCCAGGCACTCCTCCACGCCGAGCCGCGGCTCGCGGCGCGCCAGGCGGCGGCGCACGAAATCGGCATCCACCCCCGCCACCCCCTCCAACAGGGTGGCCATGGCCTGCAGGTGCCCCAGGGCCTCGTTGCCCACCTCGCCCACCAGGCCATGGGCCCGCTCATAGGTGACCTCGTCGCGGCGGAAACTGCCCTCCAGCAGCGCCAGCACCCGCCGGTAGCGGCTATAGAGGCGGTCGGCCTGAAGCGCCAGGTCGCTGCGCCCTTTCGCCTCCAGGGCCCCCTTGGCGCGGCACAGCGCCCGGACCAGGTCGTCCGCCTCGGCGGGCGGCGTCCCGCTATCCAGGCGCAGCAGGTCCGCCTCATGGGCCTCCCGGGCCTCGCGCTCGCGGCGCCGCGCCAGCTCGTCATCCAGGCGCGCCTGGAGCCGGGCGCGACGGCGCCGCCCCCACCAGCCGCGCAAACGACGCTCCACCGGAATCGCCACGGCGATAGCGGAGAGGCCGGCCAGCCAGCCCCACAGGCTGGGATCGAGGCCGCCCCACAGGGAGGTGAGCCACAGCAGCAGGCCAAGGAAAGGCGCGATCAGGGCGTAGCGCAGCACCGCCTGCGCCCGGCTGGGTTCGTCGGTGGGCAACGCCAGGGGCGGTGCCACCAGGCCCACCACCAGCCAGGGCCAGCAGGTCAGGAAGAGGCCATAGGCGAAACCCTGCAGAAATCCCAGCATGGTCACCCCCGTGCATCGGCGGGCGACCGTCGGGGCCGCCCGATGCCGACAAGCCTAGTCGCAATCCCTGCCGCGGGCCGTTTAATGCCCCTGCTTGCCGCGGGCGGCCTCCTCCAGGGCCTGCAGCGCGCCCTGTAGCTCGTCGAACAGGCTATGGGTGTGGTGGGCCACCTCGCCGATCTCCTTGGCGGAGCTGGAGGCGCGCTCGGCCAGGGAGCGCACCTCCTGGGCCACCACCGAGAAACCGCGCCCCGCCTCACCGGCCCGCGCCGCCTCGATGGAGGCATTCAGCGACAGCAGGTTGGTGTTCATGGCGATCTCTTCGATGGACTCGGCGAAGCGGGTGATCTGCTGGCTGGCCTCGGCGAACTCCGCCATGCGCGCCACCATCGCCTCGCGATGGGCCACGTCCTCGGTGACGTCACGCAGGAAGGCGGTATAGACGATACTGTCGTCGAGCTGAATCCGCGCCAGGGAGAGCGCCGCCCAGGTGGAGCTGCCATCCTTGCGCACCACTTCCACCTCGCGGGTCTTGCCCACCAGGCGATCCTCCCGGGTATCCCGGTTGCGCTGCACATAGCCGTCGTGGTGGTCGCGGATGGCGTGGGGCACCAGCATCTTGACGTTCTCGCCGATCACCTCCTGGCGCGCATAGCCCCACAGGCGCTCCGCGGCGGCATTGAAGAAGGTGACGCAGTTGTTCTCGTCGATGGTGACCACCGCATTGATGGCCTGCTCCAGGGTGCTCTCCATCAGGGTGCGCAGCTTGCGCTGCTCGGTGATATCGCGCACGAAGGCGGTGTAGCACTGGCGCCCCTCCACCACGAAGCGCGACAGCGCCAGGTTGACCCAGCGCGGCTCGCCATCGCGGCGAAACAGCTGCACATCGCGGCTGGTGCCGACGATGCGGTCCACCCCGCTTTGCCGGTGGCGGTCGACGAAGCCGTCGTGCTGATGACGGATCTCTGTCGGCACCAGGCGGTTGACGTTGTGTCCCAGCACCTCGTCGCGGGCATAGCCCCAGAGGCGCTCGGCGGCGGCGTTGAAGAAGGTGACCCGGTTCGCCTCGTCGATGCTGACCACCGCGTCCAGGCACTGCTCCAGGGCCTGACGGGGGCCCTGGGCCTGTTGGCGGGCCTCGGTGATATCGCGTACCAGGGCCGCATAGCCCTGCCCCTGCTCCAGGCTCACCCGCGACAGGGCGATGCTGACCCAGCGCCGCTGGCCGCCGGCGCGCACCAGTTGCACCTCCCGGTGACGCCCCACCTGGGCATCATGACCGGAATCGCGGTTGGCCTGGATATGGTCGCGATGCTCCTCCTGCAGCAGCTCGGGAATCAGCGCATCCACCGGTTGCCCCAGGACCCGCTCCCGGGGCAGGCCCCAGAGGGCCTCGGCGGCGGCATTGAAGCGCTGCACCCGATCCCCGTCATCGATCACCACCACGGCGTCCGCCGCGGTTTCCAGCACCGCTTCGGCGAGACTGTCGGGAGAGGCTTCCGAAGAAAGGGCGACTGGGGACTCATCGGCGGCACGACCCCGCCGCCCCGAATTGATAAGCCTTTTATAATCTAGCAGCATACGAATGGCTCCCTGCATTCCGGGCGCGCCGGCCCAGGGCCAAGCCCGCCATGCTTGTTATCGTCTTATCCTGTGCCTGTTATCGGCCGGCACCCTTGCCACTGTAGTCAGTCGCCGGCAAAACATACGTTGACTAAGGGTCGATGCCATAGGCTGGTGAATTCCCTGCCGTGGTATGCTGAGGCCGGTATCCTTTCCGGCCCCGATCCATGTCCCTGACCGACCTGCTCGCCCAGCCCGCCAGCCTCGACTGGCATCGCCGCCTCGCGCAATTGATTCGCGAGGCCCCGACGCCGCAGTTCCCCTTGAGCCTGTCGACCCAGCTGCAGGAGCTGAGCGGTTTCGACACCATCCTGATCAACACCTACCAGGGGCGCCTCAGGCCGCTGCTGATCCACGACGACTACCCGGCCCACAAGCGCCAGCAGGGTATCGACCGCTACCTCAGCGAGGCCTACCTGCTCGACCCCTTCTTCGCCGCCGTGGACGGCGGCCTCGACCAGGGCGCCCATCGCCTCAAGGAACTGGCCCCGGACCGCTTCGAGGCCAGCGACTACTACCACCACTACTACCGGGCCCTGGGCCTGGCCGACGAGGTGGGGCTCTTCGCCCGGGTCGCGGAAGACGTGGTGATCGTCGCCTCCCTGGGCTTTCGCGCCGATGGCGGCAAGCTGACCCGGCGCACCCTGCAGGCGCTACGCCATATCGCGCCCCTGGTGGAAGTGCTGCTGGTGGAGTACTGGAAGTGGCAGGGCGGGCAGTTCCAGGCCGACCTGGACGCCCAGGCCCCGGTGGAGGCGGCCTTCGCCAGCTTCGGCGCCGGGGTGCTCACCGCCCGGGAGCAGGAGATCGTGCGCCTGCTGCTGGCCGGCCACTCCACCAAGTCGGCGGCCCGCGAACTCGACATCAGCGACGGCACCGTCAAGGTGCATCGCAAGCACCTCTACCAGCGCCTGGGGGTCTCCAGCCAGTCGCAACTGTTCCGGCTGTTCCTCGACCACGTGGCCCTGGTCTCCCGCCAGCAGAACGGCTGAGCGCTCGGCTATCGACAATAGCGAAAAGGATGACTGCATAGAAACGACACTCGGCGTACCCTAAACGCCGTCCCCGCCTCGGCCCGAGGCCGCCTCCGGGACGTCCGCCCACAGCAATCGCCACCACAAGTGGCCAAGGAGCAAGCGATGAGCAAGACCGTTGCGGTTATCAAGGGAGATGGCATCGGCCCCGAGATCATGGATGCCACCCTCAGGGTGCTCGAGGCGCTGGACTGTGGGCTGGAGTACGAGATTATCGAGGCGGGCCTGGGCGCCCTGGAGAAGCACGGCACCCTGATTCCCCAGGCGTCCCTGGACGCCATCGCCAGGCATGGCGTGGCCCTGAAGGGCCCCCTGACCACCCCGGTGGGCAAGGGCTTCTCCTCGATCAACGTGCAGCTGCGCCGCCACTTCGACCTCTACGCCAATGTGCGCCCGGCGATCAGCTTCCCCGGCACCCGCTCGCGCTACGAGGACATCGACCTGATCACGGTGCGCGAGAACACCGAGGGCGCCTACCTGGCCGAGGGCCAGAGCCTCAGCGAGGACGGCGAGACCGCCCTGGCGACCATCAAGGTGACTCGCTCGGGCTCCGAGCGCATCGTGCGCTACGCCTTCGAGCTGGCCCGCAGCAAGGGCCGCAAGAAGGTTACCGCGGTGCACAAGGCGAATATCATCAAGACCAGCTCCGGCCTCTTCCTCGACGTGGCCCGGGAGGTGGCCCAGGAATTCCCCGAGATCGAATTCCAGGAGATGATCGTCGATAACGCCTGCATGCAGCTGGTGATGAATCCCCACCAGTTCGATGTGGTCGTCACCACCAACCTGTTCGGCGATATCCTCTCCGACCTCTGCGCCGGCCTGGTGGGCGGCCTGGGCCTGGCTCCGGGGGCCAATATCGGCAAGGACGCGGCCATCTTCGAGGCGGTGCACGGCTCGGCCCCGGACATCGCCGGCCAGAAGCTGGCCAATCCCTGCGCCCTGCTGCTGGCCGCGGCGGACATGCTCGACCACCTGGGGATGGTCGACAAGGGCACCAAGATCCGCACCGCCATCCGTGCCGTACTGGAGCGCGACCGCGACCGGGTCACCCCGGACATGGGCGGCAGCGGCACCACCGACACCTTCGCCGACGCCCTGGTCGAATACTGCCGGACCAGCTAAGGCGCTCTCGGTAGTCCCTGGCTCGCCATGAGTCAGGGATTTCTTGGCCGCTCCACGCTCGCTTCGCAATATGATCCGAGCTCAGCCCAGCGCCGCCCCCAGGGTGATGGCGCCCCAGATCACCAGCACGCCGCCCAGGGCATGCCCCAGCCAGTGGCCGGCGGGGGCCAGCTTCTCGATCAGCACCCAGAGGGCCAGGGCGGCGATCCAGGCCAGGCTCATCACCCCGCCCACGAAGAGCAGCAGCATCAGCACCCAACAGCAGCCGACACAGTAGCCGCCATGGGTCAGGCCCATCACGAAGGCGCCCCACTGCCCCTCCCGCCACTGCGTCAGCATGAAATCCAGCGGCGAGCGGCAGTGGCGCAGGCAGGCCTCCTTGAGCGGTGTCCACTGATAGAGGCCGGCGCCGATCAGCACCAGCCCCGCCAACCACTGGCTGGCCAGGGTCAGCATCGGCGACAGCAGCGCCGCGCGCTGCAGGGCATATTGCAGCAGCACCGCCAGCAGGCTGAACAGCGCCCAGATCACCAGGTAGCCGGCGACGAAACCGGCCGTGGAGGCGGCCGCCTCGCCACGGGCGCGGCGCCGCCGGGTCAGGGTGGCATGCAGCAGGATCATGGGAGCGGCGCTGGGCAGCATCATCGCCGTCATCATCAGCCCCCACATCAGCAGCATCAGCCCCGATTCCAGGGGCGTCCAGGGGCCCATCGTCATGGGCATCAAGAGGGTCTCGCCGCGGGCCATCAGCAGGGCCTCGGCGATCAGGTAGCCCCAGCACAGGGCGGAGACCGCTCCCAGGGCGACCAGGGCCCAGAAGCGGTCGTGGCGCAGCAGGCGCTCCAGCGCATGACCTTCCACTCCTTACCTCCCGTCCGCCTCGCTCAGGCGGCCACCCCATGGGGCGTCTGCACCACATGGGCCAGGGTGCTGTGGGACCCCCGGGTGGTGAAGGCCAGGTCGCCGGTGCTGTCGATATCCGCCGAGGCCACCTCGCCCTCGAGATGCTCGAAGCCCTCCGGCATGACTACCCGGATGCGATGCGGCGTATCGGTCACCGGGTTGCGAATCGGCACTACCCGGGAGCTCAGGAGGCCGGGCATCTCGAGTCGGGCGGTGCGCGCTGCCCTGTCGAACTCGAGTTCGATCGGCGCGAAGCGGGGCTCGTGCAGACGGGCCACGATCAGGCTGAAGATATGGAAGAGCGTCCCTTCATCGGAGTGCTCCCCGGAAAGGATCGCGAACAGCGCCTCACGCTGCTCGGGGGTGGCACGCTCGTCGATCAGTGGCTGGGCATCCCCGTTGCCCTCGTGCAGGGGCCCCGGGAACTTCACCACCACGAAGAAGCTCAGGCCATCGAGGCGCGTCGTGCCGAAGTGGCCCGAGTCGATGCGCATGCCCAGGAAGCCCTGACACTCGCCCTGGGTCGGCGGGGCCAGGAAGTCGCAGGGGCAACCGAAGGCGCAGTTGCAGTTCTTGAGCCAGTCTCCTTCGAGACGCCAGTCTTGGCGGGACATAATGAAATCCTCCCCATAGCCGTCGAACAACGGCCGGTGGCCGGATCGGTCACCGGCCCGTGGAGGCTCCCTCCGGGAGCAGGACATCGTTCTCCCTGTCCTACGCAGTGTAGACGTTACGACTCCGGAGGCGTGGGGCTATCGAAAACGGCAAGGCCGGGTCCGCCGCGACAATAGCGGCTTGGAAATAAAAAAGCCGGCTCCGGAGGCGTGGGGTGATCGAAAGCGGCAAGGCCGGGCCCGCCTCGACAATAGACACAGACGCAAAAAAGCCGGCTCCGGAGGCGTAGGGGCTATCGACAGCGGCAAAGCCTTGCGGCATCACGACAGTGGCGGCGCCAAAATAAAAAAGCCGGCTCCGGAGGCGTTGGAGCCGGCAAGACAACGAGGGCAGACACCCTCATCAGCGCACAGTAAGACCCATAAGGACGTCGATCAGGGCGTTAGCGCCATCCATACGGTCTTGAGCTCGGTGTACTCCTCCAGGGAGTGCAGGGACTTGTCGCGGCCGTTGCCGGACTGCTTGACGCCGCCGAAGGGCACCGTCATGTCCGGGCCGGCCCAGTTGTTGACGAACACCTGGCCGGAGTGGAGCCGGCGTGAGACGCGCATGACGCGGTCGATATCCTGGCTCCACAGCCCCGCGGCCAGGCCGTAGTCGCTGTCGTTGGCCAGGGCCACCGCCTCGTCCTCGCGATCGAAGCCGAACACCGCAAGCACCGGGCCGAAGATCTCCTCGCGGCCGATGGTCATGGCCGGGGTCACCCCGTCGAAGACGGTGGGCGGAATAAAGTAGCCGGCCCCGTCGAGGGCCTGGCCGCCGGTGCGCAGCCGGGCGCCCTCCTCGCGACCCTTGGCGATATAGTCGAGCACCCGGCGATACTGGGTCTCATCGACCATGGCGCCCATAAAGCTCGCGGGATCGAGCGGGTCGCCGGGCTGCATGGCCTTGGCGGCCTCGACCACCTGGTCGACGAAGGCCTCGCGAATCGTGTTCTCCACCAGCAGGCGCGAGCCGGCGATGCATACCTCGCCCTGATTATGGAAGATCGCCGCGGCGGCATGCTGGGCCACCCGGTCCAGGTTCTTGCAGTCGGCGAAGACCAGGTTGGGCGACTTGCCGCCGCACTCCAGGTAGACCCGCTTGAGGTTGGACTGGCCGGCGTACTGCATCAGCTGCTTGCCCACCTGGGTGGAGCCGGTGAAGGCCAGGCAGTCGACGTCCATGGACAGCGCCAGGGCCTTGCCCACGGTGTGGCCGTAGCCGGGCAGCACCTGGAAGATGCCCCGCGGCAACCCCGCCTCCTTGGCCAACTGCGCCAGGCGCAGCGCCGAGAGCGGCGACTTCTCCGAGGGCTTCAGGATCACGCAGTTGCCGGCGGCCAGTGCCGGGGCGATCTTCCAGGCGGTCATCATCAGCGGGAAGTTCCAGGGCACGATGGAGGCCACCACGCCCAGGGGCTCGCGCAGCACCAGGCCCAGGCTGTCGTCGCCGGTGGGCGCCACCTCGCCATAGACCTTGTCGATGCCCTCGGCGGTATAGCGCAGGCAGCCGATGGCGCCATTGATATCGCCCAGCGAGCTGGAGACCGGCTTGCCCATATCCAGGGTATCGAGCAGCGCCAGCTCGTGCTTGTGCGCCTCCATCAGCTCGGCGAGCCGCAGCAGCACCCGCTTGCGCTCGGCCGGCGAGCGCCGCGACCAGTCGCCCCGGGCATAGGCGGCCCGGGCCGCGGCCACGGCCCGCTCGGCATCGGCGGCGTCGCAGCTGGCGATATGCGCCAGGGTCTCGCCGCTGGCCGGGTTGATGGTTTCCAGGGTCGCGCCGTCGACGGCATCGACGAAGGCGTCGTCGATAAAGGCGCGGGTCTCCAGGCTCGGGATCAGGCGATCGGCCAGGGCCTGCCAGTCGGCCTGGGTGGTGGGCGACTGAACGGATTCGATGGCACTCATTGGCTCGCCTCCAGGGTATTGGCGCGTTCCAGCATGGCGTCCAGGAGCACCTGGGCGCCCAGGGCGCAGTGCTCCGGGGTGGCGTACTCCGCCTCGTTATGGCTGATGCCGTCGCGGCAGGGAATAAAGATCATCGAGGTGGGGGCGACCCGGGAGACATAGACGGCGTCGTGGCCGGCGCCGCTCATCATGCGCCGGTAGGGCACGCCCTGGGCCCGGGCGGCCCGCTCCACGGCATCGATGCAGCCGGCATCGAAGTTCACCACCGGCGAGGCCCAGATGCGCTCGCTCGCGGTCTCGACGCCGAAGGCCTCGGTGAGGGCGGCCAGTTCCCGGTCGAAGCGCGCCTCCAGGGCGTCCAGCTCGGCTTCCACCACGTGGCGCAGGTCGACGGTCAGGCGCACCTCGCCGGGAATCACGTTGCGCGACGGGCTATCGATCTCCAGGCAGCCGAAGGTGACCTTGGTGCCGCCGCTGATATCCGCCAGGGCATGGCCCTGCAGGCGGTCGATCAACCGGGCGCAGGCGGCCAGGGCATCGCGGCGATAGGCCATGGGGGTGGGGCCGGCATGGGCCGGCTGGCCACGCAGGGTGACGTCGAACCAGCGCATGCCCTGGACGCCGGTGACCACGCCGATGGCCTCGTTCTCCTCCTCCAGCACCGGGCCCTGCTCGATATGCAGCTCGAAGAAGCTGGCCAGGCGCGGCTGGCCCAGCGGCATCTCGCCGGCGAAGCCGCAGGCCGCCAGGGCCTGGCCCAGGGTCACGCCGTCGCGATCCGCCCGCGACAGGGTGTACTCCTCGCTGAACTCGCCGGCGAAGGCGCCGGAGGCGACCATGGCCGGGGCGAAGCGGCTGCCCTCCTCGTTGGTCCACACCACCAGCTCCAGGGGCCGCTCGGTGACGATGCCCTGATCATGCAGGGTACGGAGCACCTCCAGGCCCGCCAGCACCCCGAGGATGCCATCGAAGCGCCCGCCCTTGGGCTGGGTGTCCAGGTGGCTGCCGGTGGCCACCGGGTCGAGATCGTCGCGCTTGCCGGGGCGGCGGATAAAGAGGTTGCCGACCCGGTCGACACGCAGGGTGCAGCCGATCGCCTCGCACCACTCGATCAGCAGGCGCCGCCCGGCGGCATCCTCCTCGGTGAGCGCCAGGCGACAGCTGCCGCCGTTCGCGGTGGGGCCGATCTCGGCCATGGCCATCAGGCTCGACCAGAGCCGCTGGCCATCGATGGAAACCGTCATAAGGTGCCTCCCTTGTAGTGGTGAAAGGGTCTTGTGAATCGTGCGTCTTGCTTGCAACGGAATGGCTACACCTTAGGCGGCCCCCCGAGCGCGCCGATATACCCCAATCGGGATATATTCCCGGCGCCCCGCCCCTCGCTAGTCTGCTCCTGACCTCAACGACTCATCTCAACGACTCATCTCAACAACGACGACATCACCTGCGAGGGCGAGACCATGAGCACCGAGACCCGGACCTACGATGCCCAGGCGCTGTGGCAGAAGGACAAGGATCATTTCATCCACCCCTTCACCGACTACAGCCTCTTCCATGAAAAGGGCTGCGACCTGATCACCGAGAGCGACGGCATCTACGTGGAAGACGTCCACGGTAACCGTTTCATCGACGGCATCGCCGGCCTGTGGTGCGTCAACGTGGGCCACGGCCGCGCCGAGATCGGCCAGGCCATGGCCGACCAGGCCACCCGCATGGCCTACTTCTCCACCTTCAACAACCTCTCCAACGCCCCGGCGGCGGAGCTGGCCGCCAAGCTCGCCGAGCTGGCCCCGGCCCACCTCAACCATGTGTTCTACAGCTGCGGCGGCTCGGCAGCCAACGACGCCACCATCCGCCTGGTGCACTACTACTTCAACCGCCTGGGCAAGCCCAACAAGAAGCGCATCCTGTCGCGCAACAACGCCTACCACGGCACCACCTACCTCTCCGCCAGCCTGACCGGCATCGCCAGCAACAACTGGGAGTTCGATACCCTCGACCACCTGGTGACCCACCTCAGCGAGGCCAACTGCTACCGTCGCCCCGAGGGCATGAGCGAGGCGGACTACTGCGATCACCTGGTCAAGGAGCTCGAGGAGAGCATCGAGCGCATCGGCGCCGACCATATCGCCGCCTTTATCGCCGAGCCGATCATGGGCGCCGGCGGCGTGCTGATGGCCCCCCAGGGCTACCACGCCCGCATCCAGGCGGTGTGCCGCGCCAACGACATCCTGTTTATCGCCGACGAGGTGGTCACCGGCTTCGGCCGCCTGGGCCACTTCTTCGCCTCCGAGGCGGTCTTCGACACCCAGCCGGATATCATCAACTGCGCCAAGGGCCTCTCCTCGGGCTATGCGCCCCTCGGCGCCACCCTGATCTCCGACGAGCTCTTCGAGGTGCTGGGCACCCCCCAGGGTAAGGGCGGCGTGCTGAGCACCGGCTTCACCTACTCCGGCCATCCGGTGAGCTGCGCGGCGGCACTGAAGAACATCGAGATCCTGGAGCGCGAGGCGATCTGCGAGAACGTCCGCGAGGTGGGCCCCTACCTGGAGCAGCAGCTCAAGACCCTGGCGGATCACGAAACCGTCGGCGATGTGCGCGGCAGCCACTTTATGCTGGCCATCGAGAACGTCGCCGACAAGGCCACCAAGGAGCTGCTGCCGGTGGAGGCGCGGGTCGGCGACCGGGTCGCCGCCGAGGCCCAGAAGCGCGGCCTGATCATCCGCCCGGTGGGTCACCTCAATATCATCTCGCCGCCCCTGATCTGGGACCGCGACACCGTGGATCGGGTGGTGGCCATCCTCGACGAGGCCTTCGCCGCTACCACGGCGGGCCTCAAGGCCGACGGCTTCCTGTAAACCACCCTCGGGGCCGGGCGACCGGCCCCCTGGCGACCACGACCACAACGATAATAGAGAGTCTTGTATGGAAAGTTTTGGCGCCTGGAGCCTGCTCCCCACCCTGGTGGTGCTGGGCATGGCCATTATCACCCGCCGCACCATCGAGTCGCTGATGGCCGGGGCCCTGGTGGGGCTGCTGATGATCGACCCCACCAGCGTGGTCACCCAGGGCTCGGATATCCTGCTCAGCGTGCTGGGCAACGACACCGTCACCTGGATCATCCTGGTCTGCGGCCTGTTCGGCAGCCTGATCGCCCTGCTGGTCAAGACCGGCGGCGTGCTCAGCTTCGGCGACGCCATCACCAAACGCATCCATAGCCGCCGCCAGAGTCTGCTGGCCACCTGGGTGCTGGGGCTGGTGATCTTCGTCGACGACTACCTCAATGCGCTGACCATCAGCGCCTCCATGAAGAAGGTCACCGACCGCTTCCAGGTCTCCCGGGAGAAGCTCGCCTATATCGTCGACTCCACCGCGGCGCCGATCTGCATCCTGGTGCCCTTCTCCACCTGGGCGGTGTTCTTCGCCGGCCTGCTGGAAGAGAACAATGTGGCCGGCAACGGCATGGGCCTGTATATCGAGGCCATTCCCTATATGTTCTACGCCTGGGTGGCCGCCGCCGTGGTGCCCCTGGTGGCCATGGGCTGGATTCCCAACCTCGGCCCCATGAAGGCCGCCGAGGCCCGCGCCGCCGCCGGCCAGCTGATGCCGGACGGCGTCGACGACACCGCCCTGGAGGTGGAGGACACCGGCAAGAAACGCCCCCACCTGCTTAACTTCCTGTTACCCATCGCCACCCTGATCTTCTTCACCTGGTATTTCGAGATCGACATCCTGCGCGGCGTCATCGTGGCCCTGGCCGTGACCCTGGTGCTGATCGCCACCCAGAAGCTGCTGAGCTTCCACGACACCTTCGACACCGCCCTCGATGGCTTCAAGGCGATGATCATGCCGCTCGGCACCCTGGTGGCCGGCTTCACCCTCAAGGAGGTCAACGACGTGCTGGGGCTCACCGACTACGTGATCGCCACCGTCCAGCCGCTGATGACCCCGGGCCTGCTGCCGGCGGTGGTCTTCGTCACCATGGCCTTCCTGGCCTTCGCCACCGGCTCCTTCTGGGGCATCTTCGCCGTGGCCATGCCCATCGTGCTGCCGCTGGCGGCGAGCATGGACAGCCATATGCCGCTGGTGATCGGCGCCCTGATCTCCGCCAGCGCCTTCGGCAGCCACGCCTGCTTCTACGGCGACTCCACGGTGCTCTCCGCCCAGGGCAGCGGCTGCACGCCCATGGCCCACGCCCTGACCCAGTTGCCCTATGTGCTGATCGCCGCCGCCATCGCCGCCGGTATCTTCCTGATGGTCGGCCACCTGTGAGAATCGCCATGAACCAGCCAATCCTCGAACAAGCCACCGCCGGGACCACGCCCCGGGCCCAGGGCTTCGCCATGCCCGCCGAGTTCGCCCCCCACGACGCCTGCTGGATGCTCTGGCCGCAGCGCCCCGACACCTGGCGCTATGGCGCCAAGCCGGCCCAGCAGGCCTTCGCCGAGGTGGCCTGTGCCATCGCCGAGAGCGAGACGGTGTTCGTCGGCGTCAACGACGAGCAGTACGAGAACGCCCGCAACCAGCTGCCCGCGCATATCCGCGTGGTGGAGCTCTCCAGCAACGACGCCTGGATGCGCGACATGGGCCCCACCTTCCTGACCCACCCGGACGGCCGCCTGGCCATGGTGGACTGGGTGTTCAACGCCTGGGGCGGCCTCAAGGGAGGCCTCTACTTCCCCTGGGACAAGGACAAGCGCATCCGTACCAAGATCGCCGAGATGCTCGGCATCCCGCGCTTCGAGGCGCCGGTGGTGCTGGAGGGCGGCGCCATCCATGTGGACGGCGAGGGCACATTGATCACCACCGAGGAGTGCCTGCTCAACGCCAACCGCAACCCCGAGATGAGCCGCGAGGCGATGGAAACGGTGCTCCGCGACACTCTGGGCATCGACAAGGTGATCTGGCTGCCCCGGGGCTGCCACCTGGACGAGACCGACGGCCATGTGGACAACCTCTGCTGCTTCGTGGCCCCGGGCCAGGTGGCCCTGACCTGGTGCGACGACGAGTCGGACCCCCAGGCCGCCATCTCCCGGGAGGCCCTGGCGGTGCTGGAGGCCGCCACCGACGCCAGGGGCCGGCCGCTGACCGTGCACAAGCTGCCCCAGCCCGGCCCGCTGACTATCGCCGAGGACGAGGCCAGCGGCCTGGATCGCCTCAACAGCTCCCACCCGCGCCAGCCCGGCGACCGCATGGCCGGCTCCTACGTCAACTTCTATATCGGCAACTCGGTGGTGGTGATGCCCTTCCTCGACCCCGCCCACGACGAGGAGGCCAAGGCGATCCTTCAGGGGCTCTTCCCCGACAAGCGGGTGGTCGGCGTGCCGGCCCGGGAGATCCTGCTGGGCGGCGGCAATATCCACTGCATTACCCAGCAGCAGCCAAGGCCCTGATCGGCTACCACCGCAGGGAGCGCCGAGGGGCGCCACCCACCCCACCGCCGAGGCCCTGATACGGGGCCTCGGCGGCGTCGTTATACGGCTTGGCGACGCCACGCAAGCCTTTTGTTGCCCCTTGACGCGAAAACTACTTGCGACCAGCCTCATGGGGGGCCATTATCTGCGCCCTCTCGCCGGCCCACCATGACGACGGAGCCGGGCGAGGCCATGACCGGGGTGGCATCGGGTCGGGGTGCGCTGTGGCGGCCCACTACCGATAAGACCCTACCACTGTTGACATTTCCCGATCTGGATTCGAACCCATGAGCAAAGTCTTGATTATCGGCGCCGGAGGCGTCGGCGGTGTCGTTACCCACAAGTGTGCCCAGCATCCCGAGGTCTTCAGCGAGATCCTGCTGGCCAGCCGCAACGAGGCGAAGTGCAAGGCGATCGCCGACCAGTTGGATCGCCCGATCCAGACCGCCCAGGTGGATGCCGATAACGTCGAGGCGCTGGTCGCCCTGATCGAGTCGTTCCAACCGGACGTGCTGATCCACGTGGCCCTGCCCTATCAGGACCTGACCATCATGGAGGCCTGTCTGCGTACCGGCGTGCCCTACCTGGACACCGCCAACTACGAGCATCCGGACGAGGCCAAGTTCGAGTACAAGGAGCAGTGGGCCTTCCAGGACCGCTACCAGGACGCCGGTAACATGGCCACCCTGGGCTGCGGCTTCGACCCGGGCATGACCAATATCTACTGCGCCTACGCCCAGAAGAACCTCTTCGACGAGATCCACCGCATCGACATCCTGGATGCCAACGGCGGCGATCACGGCTACCCCTTCGCCACCAACTTCAACCCGGAGATCAATATTCGCGAGATCACCGCGAAGGGTCGCTACTGGGAGCAGGGCGAGTGGAAGGAGACCGACCCGCTGGCGGTGAAGCGCAAGTTCGAGTTCGACGGCATCGGCGAGAAGGACATCTACCTCCTCTATCACGAGGAGATGGAATCCCTGTGCCAGAACATCAAGGGCCTGGAGCGCATCCGCTTCTGGATGACCTTCTCCGACAAGTACATCACCCACCTCAAGGTGCTCGAGAACGTCGGCATGACCAGCATCGAGCCGATCAAGGTCGGCGGTGCCGAGATCGCCCCGCTGGAGTTCCTCAAGGCGGTGCTGCCCGACCCGGCCTCGCTGGGCCCGCGCACCAAGGGCAAGACCAACATCGGCATCATCGCCGACGGCATCAAGGACGGTAAGCGCCGCAAGGTGCATATCTACAACATCTGCGACCACGAGCAGTGCTACGCCGAGGTCCAGTCCCAGGCCATCTCCTACACCACCGGCGTGCCGGCGGTGACCGGCGCCATGCTGATGCTGGAAGGCATCTGGAAGGGCGCGGGCGTGTTCAACGTCGAGCAGCTCGACCCCGACCCCTTCATGGCGCGCATCGGCGACATGGGCCTGCCCTGGCAGGTGGTCGAGCTCGACCCCGACCACGACCCCCTAGCCTGAGCCATGGCGAACGCACGCGAGCAGGGCCTGGACTTTAACGTCCAGGCCTGCCCCTCACCGGCTTATATGGTGGACGACGCCCTGCTGCGCCGCAACCTGGAGCGCCTCGCCGAGGTCCAGGAGCGCAGCGGCGCGCGCATCCTGCTGGCGCTGAAGGGCTTCGCCATGTGGGACTGCTTCCCCATGATCCGCGAATACCTGGTGGGCACCACGTCCAGCGGCCAGGACGAGGCGCGCCTGGGGGCGGAGACCTTCGGCGGCGAGGTGCACTGCTACTCGCCGGCCTTCACCGCGGCGGAGATGGACGTGGTGCTGCGTTACGCGGACCACCTCAGCTTCAACTCCCCGGGCCAGTGGCGGCGCTTCCGCGAGACGATCGCGGCGGCGCCCCGCCGGGTCTCCTGCGGGCTGCGGGTCAACCCGGAGCACTCCACCGGCGCGGTGCCGCTCTACGACCCCTGCGCGCCGGGCTCGCGACTCGGTACCCGGGCCGCGGACCTGGCGCCCGAGGATCTGGACGGCCTCGAGGGGCTGCACTTCCATACCCTGTGCGAGCAGAACAGCGATGCCCTGGAAGAGACCCTGGCGGCCTTCGAGGAGCGCTTCGGCCACTACCTCGCCGGCCTGAAATGGATGAACCTGGGCGGCGGCCACCATATCACCCGCGAGGACTACGACGTGGAGCGGTTGGTACGGGTGGTCCGCGACTTCAGGGAGCGTCATCCGCACCTGACGGTCTACCTGGAGCCCGGCGAGGCCATCGCCCTGAACACCGGCTATCTGGTGTGTAGCGTGCTGGATATCGTCGAGAATGACGGCCCCATCGCCATCCTCGACACCTCCGCCACCGCGCATATGCCCGATGTGCTGGAGATGCCCTACCGCCCCGAGATCATCGGCGGCGGGGAGCCGGGCGAGAAGGCCCACACCTATCGCCTGGGGGGCACGACCTGCCTCGCCGGCGACGTGGTCGGCGACTACTCGTTCGACGAGCCGCTTCAGATCGGCGACCGCCTGGTGTTCACCGACATGGCCCACTACACCATGGTCAAGACCACCACCTTCAATGGCATCCGCCTGCCGTCGATCTGCCGCATCGACGAGGCGAGCCGCGAGGTGCGCACGGTCAAGACCTTCGGGTATATGGACTATCGACAGCGGCTTAGCTAAGCGAGTCGCCTGCCCACAGCGAAACGCCACGACTTCGATCGTGGCGTTTTTTTATGGCTTCCCACCAATAGCTCCTATCTCAGTCGTTCAAGTAGCGCCGCCGATAATCGCCGGGCGTTACCCCGACGACCCGCCTGAAGGCGGTGGTGAAGTAACTGGCGTGGCGGTAGCCGACCCGCTCGGCGACCGCGGCGACGTCGAGGCGAGTATGGATCAGCAGGGACTGGGCCTCGCCGATCCGGCGGCGAATCAGGTAGTGGATGGGCGCGCAGCCCACCGCGGCCTTGAAGCGGTGGGCCAGGTGATAGGGGCTGACCTTGAAGCGCGCGGCCAGGCCGGCCAGGTCGAGCACCTCGGCATAGTGTTCGTCGAGGTAGCGGCGCACCTCCTGGCCGAGGTCGTAGCCGGGGACCTCGAGGCGCGGCTCGGGCCGCTCCAGCAGGCGCCCCACCAGTTGGATCAGCGCCTGCAGCAGGTGATGGCACACCTCGGCCTCGCCCTGCCCCACCCGCTCATAGAGCAGCCGCATCAGGCCCTCGATGGCATCATGGTGTTCGCCGCTGGCCAGCACCGGCCGGCCCTGGTCGGGCACCAGGTGATTGACCGGTAGCCCCTTGAGCTTGAGGTGGCGGAAGCCACAGCAGTAGGCGCCAATGCCCACCTCCGCCCGGGCCGACTCGTCGTGGAGGACGCCGCTGTTGTAGATCAGCACATCGCCGCGGCGGGTGCGGTACTCGCGCCCGCCGATGATATGGGTGCCCTCCCCCTCGCGGATAAAGACGATCTCGGCGCGGTCGTCGTGGCGATGCATGGCCCGGGGCATCTCGCTCTGGCTGCCCTCGGCCAGGCACATATAGAGCAGCTCCGCGGGCCGCTCCACCACCGACGAGCCGCGGGCGCCGGGAATCATAAAGCGCTGAATCACCGATTCGTCTCCTCGCCGTCACGCCACCCATCTTCGCCCGGCCTCGGTGGCGGGCGCCAGCCCACCGCCCGCCTGGATTCATGGAATAACCGCGGCGCTTCCCGCGATCAGCGGTAGTCGACCCAGACGGCCCCGGCCTCGGCGGAACGCACGCAGTGCTCCACCCAGCGCACCCCTTCGACGCCGGCCTCGATGCCGGGGATGCCCAGGGCCTCGACGGCCGCGGTATCGTCGCGGTCCAGCGCCTCCATGGCCAGGGCGAAGCGGCCGTAGAGGTTGGCCCAGGCCTCGAAGAGCCCCTCGGGGTGGCCGGCGCCGATACGGTCGTCCTCCCTGGCCTCGGGAGAGAGGTAATCCATGCCCCGCTCCAGGATCCGGACCGGCTCGCCCTGCACCTCGTAGCGCAGCTGGTTGGGGTGCTCGTCCCACCATTCCAGGCTGGCCTTCGAGCCGATCACCCGCACCTTCTGGCCGTGCATGGAGCCGGCATTGACCGCCGAGGCCCACAGGTGCCCCATGATGCCGCCCTCGTACTCCATCAGCACATAGGCGTTGTCCTCCAGGGGGGCGCGGCTTTCCACGAAGCTCTGCCGCGAACAGAGCAGTCGCTTGATGCGCCGATCCGGCAGCAGCGTCTCGGCGATGTAATAGGGATGGGTCGCCAGGTCGCCGAGCACGTAGCTGGGCCCGGCATGCTTCGGGTCGACTCGCCAGCGGGTGCTGGGGTTGGCCAGCTCCACGGCCTCGCTATGGAAGCCATGGGCGAACTGCATATGCACCATGCGGATCTCGCCGAGCTCGCCGGCGGCGATCATCGCCCGGGCCTGGCGGATCAGCTGATGTCCGGCGTACCCATAGGTCACGCCGACGAGGCAGCGCCGCTCCCTGGCCAGGGCGCGCAGCGTCTCGGCCTCCTCGACGGTGAAGCACAGCGGCTTTTCGCAGACCACGTGCAGGCCGGCCTCCAGCGCCGCCTTGCAGATGGCGAAGTGGGTACCGTTGGGGGTGGCGATGGAGACCGCCTGGATACCGTCTTCGCGCCTGGCCTCCTCGACGAACAGGGTTCGGTAGTCGGGATAGCAGCGCTCCGGCGCCACCCGCAGCGCCTCGCCGAAGTCGCGGCCCCGCTCGGGGTCGATATCGAAGGCCCCGGCGAGGAGTTGGAAGCTGTTGTCGCGCAGCGCCGCGCAGCGATGGCTATAGCCGATCTGGCTGCCGCGGCCGCCGCCCACCATCGCCCAGCGGATGGGCGCGGTCACTCTCAGGTCACCCTGGATCATGATCTTGTCTCCCGTATCAGAGGCTGGCCCGGAAGCCCCGGTCCTTGAGGTAGTCGAGACTGGCGGTCACCGCGGCGAGGCTGCCATCGGCATGGCGGGGGTCGCGCTCCTGCTCGATGGTGATATCGCCCTGGTAGTCGATCTCCTGGAGCAGGCGCCGGATGGCATCGTAGTCGATGCATCCCTGGCCGATGGGGCACATCACCCCGCGGGCGCAGGCCGCGAAGAAGTCCACCCGGTCGGCCATGACCTCGGCGAAGACCCGCGGCGCGATATCCTTGAAATGCAGGTAGTCCAGGCGCGCGGCGTGGTCGCGCAGCCAGGTCACCGGATCCATGCCGGAGTAGTGGAGATGGCCGGTATCCAGACACAGGCCGGCGGTGTGGTCGGGGATATCCGCCAGCAGGCGGCGGATCTCGTCGGCGAACTCGATATAGCCGCCGGCATGGGGATGGACGACCGCACGGATGCCGTACTCGCGGCTGGCCAGCTCGGCGATGGCGCGGATATTCGCCATCAGCGTGGCCCAGCGATCGTCGGCGAGGCGCGGCGCCGTCTCGGGGTGACCGGCATGGCGGCTGCGCTCGGCATGCACATGATCGATCAGCACCAGATAGGGGGCGGGGTGGCGCTGGCCCGGCGCCCGGGGCAGTTCCGGCAGCCGACTGAGGAAGCCACAGATCTCGTGGGTCTGGCGGATCAGGCTGTCGAGGTTGGTCGGGTCGACCAGGTCATCGAAGAGGGTACCGGCGACCACCGTCAGGTCACGCGCCTCCAGGGCACGAGCGAGGCGCTCGCCCTCCAGGGGCAGGTAACCGTAAGGCCCCAGCTCCAGGCCCTGGTAGCCCGCCTCGGCGGCCTCGTCGAGGACCCGCTCCCAGGGCGGCAGGTGGGGGTTGTTGACGTCGTCGACGCCCCAGCAACAGGGCGCGCTGGCGATTCGTAGGCGCATTCGGAGGACTCCGTGGGCAAGGTTTTGGATGAGGGGCGTTTGCCCGCTCGCCCCCCATTACAGCAGTCGGCCGATCCGCCGATTTTCACTTTCTTGTTATTTCTTCTCTACCGCCATCCTCTCCATACGCCGAAATCGGGTGATACGGAGCACTTATTCCGGTGGCGAGGCATCAATAACTTCGCTTTCTTGCTATCACGGCCTCCCTCTTTTGGCCTGGCAACGAACGACGACGGGCCGGCGCGAGGCCGGCCCGTCGAGGGGGATTGGAAGAGGCGCCTTGCCTCAGGCAGTGCGCGGTTTGCGGCGGTTCTTCATCCACAGGGTGGCGGAGGCGAAGTAGAGCGCCGTGGGCACCACGATCAGCCATTGGAAGCTGTCCAGGTGAGCCACCGCATCGGCGCCGTTGAACCAGGCCCAGCCGGCCGCCCCCAGGATCACCAGCAGGCAGGCCACGGCGGTGAAGTACCAGGGGTCGAGCACCCGTACCGGATGGTGCGCCTCGGCCTCACCGCCGGGCACCTCGGGGGGATGCACGGGGCCGTAGGCCTCGGTGTAGACGTCGCCGCTCGCGTCGCGCTCGACGCCCAGGGCCCGGCACAGCAGCGGATAGGCCATCAGGCTGACCAGCCAGACGGGGATAAAGAGGGTGAAGAGGTGCAGGGAGCCCTCCATCAGCAGCAGGACACCGGCCAGGATCCCGACGCCCCAGGCCAGGAAGGCGGGCCGGTTGTCGGCGAGGCCCCGGTGCTCGCGCCACAGGGGACGCATGCCCAGGCGCGGCAGCAGGAAGTGCTCGGCGGCGATGATGGCCCCCACCGGGGCGATCAGCATGATGAAGTAGGAGAGCACGTTGAGCCACTGGGTGAAGACGAAGGGGAAGCAGGCGATCAGGGTGGTCACCAGCCCGGTAACCGCCGTCACCCGGACCCGGGAATACTTCGGGAAGACCGACTGGAAGGCCAGGCCGGCGCGATAGAGGCTGGGAATGGAGGTGGTCCAGCCGGCGATCACCACGGCGATCAGCCCCATGGCGCCGAGGATCCGGAAGGCCACGCCGCCCGGGTCCATCTCGGTGAGCTGGGAGCCGGCCAGCAGCGCCGCGGTGGCCCCCATCATGCCGGCGCAGACCCAGGCCATATAATGGCCGATATACATGCCGGCGGCGGAGAAGTAGCCGTAGGAGGACTTGCGGGCGAAGCGCAGGATCGACATGTCGCTCATGCCCAGGTGCATGGGCAGGTTGGCGCCCCAGGCCCAGGCGGCGATCACCCACACCGAGATACCCGGCGCGCCGTCCGGGGTGGCGCCGGTCCAGACGAAGGTGTCGACCACCCCGGCGAGGCTGGTGATGCCGTCCAGTTGCCCCATATGCAGCAGCACCGGGATGGTGACCACGCCGCTGGCCAGGAACATGGTGGCCATCCAGGGCGAGCAGACGGTGGAGAAGTTGGCGATCAGCTTGAAGCCCTTGAGGGTCATCCATACGGTGATGGCACCGACGAAGAGCACCAGGGCCACGAAGCTGAGGCTCTGGGGATACCAGGCGGTCTGCGGCGGGATGCTGGTCACCACCCGGAAGGCCGAGGCGGAGACGGTGATCATGGCCCCGGAGACCACGGCGAAGATCAGGCCGTTGAGCAGGTTGTAGACCAGTGAGAAGCGCTTGCCGGCCAGGCGCTCCAGGTACCAGTAGATGGTCATGCGCGAGCGGGTCGCCACCGGACTGCACACCCAGGCCCAGGAGAGCACGGCGAAGAGGTTGCCGATCAGCAGGCCCCACAGCAGGTCGCTGGTGCTGACGCCCAGTGCCACCAGGGAGGCGCCGATCACGAATTCGGTGCCGGCGACATGCTCGCCGGCATAGGAGCCGAGGAAGTACTTGCCGCTGAGTTGGCGGCTGGCGGGGATGCGTTGGTGTTCGAATTCCCCTCCCTGGCCGGAATCCGCGGTCGAGGCGCTGGCGCCCGGCGCGGCGAGTGTCGAGGTCTGGGTGCTCATAAGCGTCTCCGGTTATTGTCGATGCCCCTCCGGCCGACGCTGCCGAAGAGGCTGATGAAATACACGTTCTAGAATATAGATTCCACGAATGGATTATTCAAACCATTCTCTCCCCGACTTTAGTCGAGGCCGGTGCCCTCCGGGCCCGAACGAGGAGGACCCCGAACGTCTCGGAGCCAAGGGAGCTGGGAAGACGCGCGAGCTTAGGCGGTGCGCTGGGTCTCGAGAAACTGCGCCTCGCCATGGCCGAAGCACCAGTCGGCGTCCCGGTTCTCGGTGATCACGATCATCACGTTGGCGGGGTCGATATCGGCCTGGCGGGCCAGGTCATCGGTGATGCGGCGGTAGAAGGCCTGCTTGGCATGAGTCGGGCGACCGGCGCGCATAGTCAGTTGCAGGATAACGGCGTCGCGATGCCGGGCCTGCAACTCCATCTGCTCCACCGGCAGGGGCTGGATGATCTGGTAGCGATCATCCTCGGGGAAATCCAGGGTCTCGATGACCGCGGCGTTGACCAGGTCGGCGACCTTCTTGCGCCACAGCACCGGACGATGATCCGGCAGGGTAAGGGTCACGAGGGGCATGGCATACTCCCTGGCTGGGGCGCCGGAGCGGGCTCCGGCGCCGGGTGGGGGTCAGCCGCTCACAGAGTCGGCATGGTGAAGTGGTTGGTCTCTTCACGGATGCCGCTGGGCCAGCGCTGAGTGATGGTCTTCATGCGGGTGTAGAAGCGCACGCCGTCGGGGCCGTGCATATGCAGCGGACCGAATAGCGAGCGCTTCCAGCCGCCGAAGCTGTGGAAGGCCATGGGCACCGGGATCGGCACGTTGACGCCGACCATGCCCACCTGGATCTGCTCGCAGAACTGGCGGGCGGCGTCGCCGTCGCGGGTGAAGATGGCGGTGCCGTTGCCGTACTCGTGGTCGTTGATCATCTTCACCGCCTCGTCGTAGCTGGCGGCACGGGCGATGGCCAGCACCGGGCCGAAGATCTCCTCGCGGTGGATGCGCATCCCCGGCTTGACGTGATCGAAGAGGCTGCCGCCCACGAAGTAGCCGTCGCCGGCCCCCTCGATGCGTGCCTGGCGGCCGTCCACCACCAACTCGGCGCCCTCGTCCACGCCGGCCTGGATATAGCCGCGGACCTTCTCCAGGTGCTCGCGGGTCACCAGCGGCCCCATGTCGTTATCGGGGCCATCCACCAGGCCCGGGCCGACGCGCAGCTTGTCGAGCTCGGCCACCAGCTTCTCGCGCAGCCGCTCGGCGGTCTCCTCGCCCACCGGCACGGCCACCGAGATGGCCATGCAGCGCTCGCCGGCGGAGCCGTAGGCGGCGCCCATCAGCGCGCCGACGGCCTGGTCGAGGTCGGCGTCGGGCATGATCACCATATGGTTCTTGGCACCGCCCAGGGCCTGGACCCGCTTGCCGTGCGCCGAGGCGGTGGCGTAGATGTACTCGGCAATGGGGGTGGAGCCGACGAAACTCACCGCCTGGACCCGCTCGTCGGTGAGCAGCACGTCCACGCTCTCCTTGTCGCCGTTGACCACGTTGAAGACGCCGTCCGGCAGGCCCGCCTCGCTGAGCAGCTCGGCCAGGCGCATCGGCGTGGAGGGGTCCTTCTCGGAGGGCTTCATCACGAAGGTGTTGCCGCAGGCCAGGGCCACGGGGAACATCCACATCGGCACCATGGCCGGGAAGTTGAACGGCGAGATGCCGGCGCAGACCCCCAGGGGCTGCATCATCGAGTAGCTGTCCACCCCGGTGCCCACGTTCAGGGAGTGCTCGCCCTTCTGCAGGTGGGGGATGCCGCAGGCGAACTCGACGACTTCCAGGCCGCGGGTCAGCTCGCCCTTGGCGTCGGAGAACACCTTGCCGTGCTCGCGGGAGATCAGCCGCGCCAGCTCGTCGGCGTGCTCCTCGACCAGGGCCTTGAACTTGAACAGGATGCGCGCGCGCTTGAGCGGCGAGACCCTGGACCAGGTGGCGAAGGCCTCGGCGGCCGAACGCACCGCCTCGCGGGTCTCATCGGCACTGGAGAGCGCCACTCGAAGGGACTCCTCGCCGGTGGCGGGGTCGTAGACGGGGGCGCTGCGCCCGCTGTGGCTGGCCTCGGCCCGGCCATGGATATAGTTGCCCAGCATGCTCATGGGGGAAACTCCTTTCGCTATTCGGTTATTGGGTGACCCGGAGGCCGGCCTCGTCGCAGAAGCGCTGCAGGTTGTCGTGGCCCAGGCGGGCATAGGTGAGCGGGTGGGCCACGGCGGGGTCCTGTTCGGCCTCCACCACCAGCCAGCCCTGGTAGTCGCTGTCGCGCAGCCCCTTGAAGAGGCTGACGTAGTCGATAAAGCCGTCCCCCGGCACGGTGAACATGCCGCCCAGCACACCTTCCAGGAAGCTGAGGTCGCGATTGCGCAGATCCTCCAGCACCTCGCGGCGGATGTCCTTGCAATGCACATGTTTGATGCGCTCGGCGTACTGCTTCTGGGCGGCCACCGGGTCGCCGCCGGCGCCCACCAGGTGACCGGAGTCGAGCAGCAGGCCAACGGACGGGGTGGTCTCCGCCATCAGCCGATCGATCTCCTCGGGGGTCTCGATCAGGGTGCCCAGGTGGTGGTGATAGGCGATCGTCACGCCCTGGGCCTGGCAGTAGTCCGCCACCCGGTTGAGGCGCGGGATAAAGGTCTGCCACTCTTCTTCGCTCATGGTCGGGCTATGGGAGAGCGGCACGTCACGCTGGCCATGCACGCAGCGGCTCACCTCGCAGAACACCATGGCGGTGGCGCCCAGCGACTTGAGCAGGTGCAGGTGGGGCTTGATCGCCTCGATCTCCTCCTCGGCGGTACGGGTCAGCAGCTCGCTGCTGTACCAGCCGGAGACCAACGACAGGCCGTGGTTATCGAGGATGGGACCCAGCACCTCGGGGTCGCGGGGAAACTTGTGGCCCAGCTCGAAGCCGGAGAAGCCGGCCTGCTTGCCCTCGGAGAGGCAGGTCTCCAGGGGGGTATCGCCGCCCAGCGACGGCATATCGTCGTTGGTCCAGGTCAGGGGGTTGATGCCCAGTCTTACGCTCATATTGGACTCCTGAATTCGCTCGTGATGGGGTCGAGAGTTAGAGATTCTTGAATTGACGGGCCTTATAGGCCTCGTAGCGCTTGCGGGCCTCATTGACCTCGGGACGCTCCGAGACCTCGGGCACCGCCACGTCCCACCAGGCGCCGCCGTCCTGGGTATCGGCCAGGGCATCGGTGTCGATGGCGATCACGTAGCTGATGTCGGAAGCCTTGGCACGCTCCAGGGCCGCCTCCAGCTCCTGGATATTGCCGACCCGTTCGGCCTTCGCGCCGAGCGCTGCGGCATGGGCGGCGAAGTCGGTCTTGGGCGCGCCGCCCTCCACGGTGAGGCAGTCGTCGAGCAGGTTGTTGAAGCCGGGACCGCCGCAGAACTGCTGCAGGCGGTGGATGCAGCCGTAGCCGCGATTGTCGAGCACCACGGCGATGATCTTGTGGCCCAGCATCACCGAGGTGGCGATCTCGGAGTTGAGCATCAGGTAGGAGCCGTCGCCGACCATCACGAAGACCTCGGAGTCAGGCATCGCCATCTTGGCACCCAGGCCGCCGGCCAGCTCGTAGCCCATGCAGGAGTAGCCGTACTCCAGGTGGTAGCCGCGGTGGAAGCGGGTGCGCCACAGCTTCTGCAGCTCCCCGGGCAGGCCGCCGGCGGCGCACACCACGATATCGCGCTCGCCGGCGGCGCGGTTGACCGCCCCCACCACCTCGGCGTCGCAGGGCAGGTTGGTGCCGCGGTCGGCGGTGACCCGCTCCACGGTGTGGTTCCAGTCGGCGCGCAGCGCGGCGGCCTGCTCGATCCAGGCGCCCTCGGGGCGCCAGCCGTCGAGGCCGGCGCTAAGCTCCGGCAGGCTGAGCTTGGCATCGCCCACCAGGGCCTGGCCCTTGTGCTTGACGGCATCGAAGGAGGCGACGTTGACGGAGAGCAGCTTCGCCTCGGGGTTGATCAGGGCCCGGGAACCGGAGGCGAAGTCGCCCAGGCGGGTGCCCACGGCGATGATCAGGTCGGCCTCGGCGGCCAGCGCATTGGCCGCCGCCCCACCGGTGACGCCGATGGTGCCCAGGTTCTGCTGATGGTCCCAGGGCAGGGCCCCCTTGCCGGCCTGGGTCTCGCCCACCGGCAGCTGGCAGGCGGAGACGAAGGCCTCGAACTCGGCCAGGGCGTCGGCGTAGTGGGCGCCGCCCCCGGCGATCACCAGCGGCTTCTTCGCCTGGCGGATCAGGGCGATGGCCTCCTCGAGTTCGCGACGGTCGGCGGCCTGACGCCGCGGCCGATGCACCCGCTCGGCGAAGAAGTGCAGCGGATAGTCGTAGGCGAAGGTCTGGATGTCCTGGGGCAGCGCCAGGGTGACCGGACCACACTCCACCGGGTCGGTAAGCACCCGCACCGCCTGGGGCAGCGAGGTGAGCAGCTGCTCGGGGCGGGTGATGCGATCGAAGAAGCGGCTCACCGGCTTGAAGCAATCGTTGGAGGTCAGGGTGTGGTCATGGAAGTTCTCCACCTGCTGCAGCACCGGATCGGGCAGGCGGGTGGCGAAGGTGTCCCCCGGCAGGAAGAGCACCGGCAGACGGTTGACGTGGGCCACGGCGGCGGCGGTGACCATATTGGTGGAGCCCGGCCCCGCCGAGGCGGTACAGGCCATCACCTGGCGGCGATTGAGCGTCTTGGCGTAGGCGATGGCGGCGTGGGCCATGCCCTGCTCGTTATGAGCCCGGTAGGTGGGCAGGGTCTCGCGGGCCTGGTAGAGGGCCTCGCCCAGGCCGGCCACGTTGCCGTGGCCGAAGATCGCCCAGACCCCGGGGAAGAGCGGCTGGATCTCGCCGTCGAGTTCGACCTTCTGGGCCATCATGTAGCGGACGACGGCCTGGGCCATGGTGAGTCGAATGGTGCTCATAGTCTTACCCTTCAAAGGCGCGTTACGGGATCAGGCGCGCTGGCGCGCCTGCCAGGTTTCCACCAGTTCCAGATAGTTGGCCAGCACGGCCTGGATCAGTTGCTCGTCGTCGTAATCGCCGCGCAACCACTTGCGGCTCGGCTCGCCGAAGATGGTGCGCCCCACCGCGAAGCCCTTGCAGACCTCGACGCCGGCGCTGTCCATAAAGCCCTGCTTGAGCTCCTCGGCCGGCGCGTCCAGGCCCAGCATCACCACGCCGCGGCAGTGAGGCGCGCGCTCGGCGAGCAGCTCGGTGATGCGTCGCCAGGCGGCCGGGGTCTGGGGCGGCAGCTTCCACCAGTCGGGCTGCACCCCCAGGTTGTAGATGCGCTGCATGGTGTGGAGGTAGGTGTCGTCGTCGCTGGCCATGTCGCGGGGCGGGATGATCTCCAGCAGCAGCTCGTGCCCGGAGGCGCAGCAGGCCCGGTAGAGCTCCAGCACCTGGCGCTCCTGGGCGCGACGCAGCTCGACGCCATCCTGGGGATGGAAGAACACCAGGCACTTGACGATATGCTCCCGGGGCCAACTCTTCAGGCGGCTGCCGATATCGCGACCGCCCTCCAGCTCGATGGGCCGGGAGCTGGGCAGCTCCACCGGGCGGCCGATCCACCAGCCGCGACCGGTGACGTCGTTGAGGGCGTCCTGGCCATAGGTGTCGTCGATCAGCACCCCCACCTGGCTCGCCCCCAGGCGCTCGGCGCCGCGCTCGGTAGCCTGCACCAGCAGGCGCTTCAGGGTCTTGATGCGTGCCGGATCGGCGCCCGCCTCCCGGGCCATATCGAACAGCTGCTTGCGGTGGTCGAAGGCCAGGATGCACAGGTCCTGCCACTCGGTGGCGCTGCGCTGGGTGGTGACCCGATGCAGGTGGTTGAGTCGCGCGTCCAGGTCCGGGCGCGGGATCGACGCGGCCCGGGCCAGGTAGTCGTCGAGCTCCTCGGCACTGGGAATGGCCGGGGCGCAGCCGTGGCGGGAGACCACCAGGGCGCCGCAGGCGTTGGCATAGGCGCAGCTGCGTTCGTGGGACTCGCCGTTCAGCCAGCCACGCAGGAAGCCGCTCATGAAGGCGTCGCCAGCTCCCAGCACATTGAGCACCTCGACCTTGACGCCGGTATGCACCACGAAGTCGGCCTCGCTGTCGGGGATGGCGCCGTCCAGCACGGTGCAGCCCTGGGCGCCCAGCTTGAGCACGATGGTGGCGTCGCTGAGCTCACGAATTCGCTTCAGGGCGGCGATGGTGTCGGTGCTGCCGCCGGCGATATGCACCTCCTCCTCGGTGCCCACCACCAGGTCCAGGTCGGGCAGGATGCTCTGCAGGTGGCGGCTGACGCCTTCATCGGAGATAAAGCGGGTCTCGCCGTCGCCCAGGCCGGTCAGGCCCCAGAGCACCGGGCGGTAGTCGATATCCAGGATCACCTGGGTGCCGGCGGCCTTGGCGTACTCGATGGCGGTCTTGCTGGCCTGGTGGGTCCGCTCGGTGGAGAAGTGGGTGCCGGTGATCAGCAGCGCCCGGCTGGAGGCGATAAAGGCCGGGTCGACGTCATCGGCCTCGAGGGCCATGTCGGCGCAGTCGTGGCGGTAGAAGATCAGCGGGAAGGTGTCGCGATCCTTGATACCCAGCAGCACCAGGCCGGTGAGGCGCTCGGGGTCGGTGATCACATGGCCGGTGTCGACGCCGGCCCGGGCCAGCTCCTCGCGCACGAAGCGCCCCATGTGCTCGTCGCCCACCCGGGTCAGCATGGCGCTCTTGAGCCCCATGCGGGCGGTGCCGTAGGCGATATTGCCGGAGGAACCGCCGAGGTACTTGGCGAAGCCGCTCATGTCCTCCAGGCGGCTACCGATCTGCTCGCCGTAGAGGTCGACGGCGGCGCGTCCCAGGCAGATCAGGTCGAGGGTCTTGGTGTCAGTCATGGGCTCGCATCCTAGGCTTGGCCAGTCCCGAGCCCCGCTCGCGCGGCTCGGCCGGTCGGTGATGGGTGAAGATGCCGGTCTATGTGTTCCACTTGGAATTTATTTTAGAACGAAGATTCCATCCATTCAATAAATGGAAAGGATGATTCGTTCTTCTTTAGTCGCATGCCGCCCCCCCCCCTATCCCGAAACAGGACAGCCCCGGTCCCTACCGGGCCCGGGGCTGTCCACACACCCATGTCGACTCCGCTCAGCCGTAGAAGGCGGGACGCTCGGGCATCTCGATGGCCTCGATGGCGCCGCTCTCCTGGGCCTTGACGCAGACGTCCCCGGCGATGGCCGCGGCATAGCCGTCCCAGGAGGAGGGCCCCTCGATGCGCCCGGCGGCCACGCCGTCGATAAAGGCCTGGAGCTCCACGTCGAAGGCCTCGCTGAAACGCTGCTTCCAGTCCTGGAGGATCTCGTTGGAGAGCCGCCCGGCCTGGCGGAACTGCAGGCTCTGGGGCTCGGGCAACCGGGCGATGCCCTCCTCGCCGACCACGTCGCACTGGATGTCGTAGCCATAGCGGCAGTTGACGAACACCTCCACGTCGATGCGCACGCCCTTCACCGTCTCCAGCATGACGATCTGCGGGTCGGCGACCTGGTCATGGGCATGGCGGGTCTTGCGCGGGAAGACCACCTGGGCGCTCTTGTAGTCGTCGTCGAGCAGCCAGCGGAAGGTGTCCAGCTCGTGGATCAGGGTGTCGTGGATCGCCATGGGGGTGACATAGCGCTCCGGCACCTCGGGGTTGCGGTGGGCGGCGTGCACCATCAGCGCCTCGCCCAGCTGGCCGCCGTCGATGGCGTCCTTCATCATCCGGTAGCCGCCGTCGTAGCGGCGCATAAAGCCCACCTGCACCAGGCGGCGGCCGGCCTCGATCTCGGCGTCGATGATATGCCGGCAGCCCTCGGCGGTGGTGGCCAGCGGCTTCTCGCAGAACACCGCCTTGCCGGCGGCGATGGCCGCCAGCACATACTCCTCGTGGGTCGGCCCCCAGGAGGTGACCAGCACCGCATCCACGTCGGCGGCCTGGATCAGCGCCTGGCCGTCCTCGTAGACCTTGGCCTCGAGTCCCAGGCGGTCGACCACGGCCCGGGCCTGCTCCTGGTTGACGTCGGTGACGGCGACGATCTCGCCGCCGGTGAGCTGCTGGGTGATACGGCGGGCGTGCTCCTCGCCGATCATGCCGGTGCCGATGACTCCGATTCTGACTGTCATGGTGTTGTCCTTTTACTGGTTCCAGTACTTGTCGACGTAACGCTGAATCTCCTGGCGCATGAAGCGGGACGACTCCACGGCCCGCTCCTCCCAGCCGAAGACGCAGCTGGAGAGCACCCCATCGAAGCCCACCTCGTGCAGGGTCTTGAAGAAGACGTCCCAGTCGATCTCGCCCTCGCCGATGTCCAGGTGCTGGTGCACCCGGGCCTCGGAGCCCGGCGGGTTGACGATATAGCGCAGCTGGGAGGAGGCCTTGTGGTTGAAGGTGTCGGCGACCCGGGCATGCACCAGCTCGCCCCGGGTGGCGCGAATGGTCTCGGCCATGTCATCGCCGTAGTAGAAGCAGTGCGGCGCGATATAGGAGCACTTCACCGACGGGGAATCGATGGTCTTGATGATCTCCACCGCCGGCTCCATGGTCTCTACCCAGTCCTCCGGATGGGGCTCGACGCTCAGGGTCAGGCCCTCGCGCTCGAGGATCGGCACCAGCACGTCCATGGAGCGCCAGAAGGCGTTCTCGCAGGCCTCGGGGGTGTGGATGCCCTGGCGGTCGGCCTGGGAGCGCTCCACGGAACCGCCGCGACCGAACTCGGAGATCAGGGTGTCGCACTCCAGCTCCACGGCCACCTCGATGATGCGCTTCCAGTTGTCCATGGCCATTTCCCATTCGTCCCGGTAGGGGCTGGACCAGCGGTACATGGGCTGCATGGTGGCCAGGCCCACGTCGTGCTCGCGCATGGCCTTCTTGAAGGCCTGGATGGCGGCGGGATAGGTGCGCGGCCGGGTCCACCAGACCATGAAGTCGGGGCGCGGCGAGAGCTCGACATAGTCGTAGCCGAGCTCCTTGGTGAGTCGGCAGATCTCCGGCAGGGAGAGGTGGCGATGCATATGCGGATCGAGGGCGATCTTCATTCGGTCATCCTCCTGGGTTCTGGGGCGGCTCAGGCGAGGCCGGCGCGGACGAAATCCATGCTCTGGCGCAGCTCGGCCACCGGATCCACGGCGGCGTGCACCGAGTCGGCGAAGGGCTCGAAGGAGAGGTAGCCCTGGTAACCCTCCTCCAGCAGCTGGCGGATCTGGCCGAGGTTGTCGAGGCGGTCATCCTCGCCCACCAGCAGCCGATGGGGGTCGAGCATCGCCTCGAAGCCGACGGCCGGGTCCTCCACGCCGGAGATATGCACCAGCCCCGTGCGTTCGGCGAAGAACTCGTGCTCGCCGGCGCCCTGGTGGTGGAAGGTGTCGTGGACCAGGCCGAAGCGCGACTCCAGCCCCAGCTCGCGGATGGTCTGCACCGCCTCGGCCTTGGTGCGCAGGGTGGAGATCGGGAAACCCAGCGGCTCGACGAAGCCCTTGAGGTCATGGCGCCCGAGGATGCCGTCCAGGGCGGTCAGCGCCTGCTCCAGCCGGGCGCGGCGCTGTTCGGAAGAGGCGTCATCGTCGCCGTCCACCAGCGGGCAGAGCACCAGGCCGCGACCGCCGGCGGCGGCGAGCAGTTCGGCCATGGCCTCGGCCTGGGCGGCGCGTTCCTCGTTCCAGATATTGAAAGGATAGAGGGCGTTGAGGCTGAGCACCTCGATGCCCAGCTCCCGGGCCCGGCGGCCGGCGGCCTGGGCCTGCTGCAGGTCATTCAGGCTGTTGTCGCCCACGTCGTTGCGCAACTCCACCGCGCCCACCCCCATCTCGGCGGCGGTCTCGATCAGCTGCAGCGGCGTCCAGCGCGGGCAGACCATATGGTTGAGGGCGAACTTCACGTTGGTTTGAGCCATGGCGGCCTCCGGATTGAGGGCGTGGTTATCGTGGTTGTTGTGGTCTGCCCGAAGACTAGAACAATTATTCCACTTCATCAACAGACTGAATATTTCATTTTAACCCCCACCGATCCGCCGGCATCCCAGGCATGGCGCGGCTCTCCGCGATTCCACCCCCGATCGACTACGACCAAAGACGAAGGGCTCGGCGAGATCGAGGCACCCAGAAAGGCCATTGCCAGACCCGGCATTCTATACTAACGTTTCAATGGAATTTTTATTCCCAAGGTGCTAGGGTGTGAGCATACCGACACCCGGACGCTGACCAGTCATCGGCAAGGCGGACACCATGAATCAGACCCCACAGGACTTCACCACCCTGGAAGCGCGTATCACCGCGGACTACCCGGCGTTGAGCCGGCGCCTGCAGCAGACCGCCCGCTTCCTGCTCGACCACCCCCAGGAGGTGGCCTTCGCCACCGTGGCCAAGCTGGCCGACCAGGCCGGGGTCACCCCCTCGACCCTGATCCGCTTCGCCAACAGCTTCGGCTTCAAGGGCTTCTCGGAGATGCAGCAGCTGTTCCGCGCGCGCCTGGTGGACGAGTTGCCCAACTACACCGAGCGGATCCGCGCCGTGCGCACCGCCACCGGCGAGACGCCGGACAGCACCGAGCTGCTGTGGGAGTTCGCCGAGGCCAACCGGGAGGTGCTCGACCAGTTGCCGGGGCGCATCGACCCCCGCCACCTGGAGCAGGCCCTGGATATCTTCGAGAAGGCGGAAATCGTCCATGTGATGGGGGCCCGGCGCAGCTTCGTGGTGGCCAGCTACATGGCCTACGCGCTGCAGCACGTGGACAAGCGCACCCAACTGGTCAGCGGCCTGGGGGGCATGCACCTGGAGCAGCTCAAGTCCATGGGCGACCGGGATGCGCTGATGGTGGTGAGCTTCTCGCCCTATGCCCAGGAGTCCCGGGAGGCGGCGGAGGAGGCCAAGGCGCGGGGCCTGCCGCTGGTGGTGATCACCGATTCCAGCTTGAGCCCCCTGGCCCGGCTGGCCGACGTCTCGCTGGTGGTGCACGAGGCCGAGGTCAAGAGCTTCCGCGGCCTGACCGCCTCGCTGTGCCTGACCCAGACCCTGGCCATCGCCCTGGGCGTGCGCCAGGACAAGGCGCGGGATGGCGTCGACGATGGCAGCGACTCCCCCGCCGTGCGCTGACGCCACCAGGCGACCCATTTCTCAACCGTTTTCAGGAGGGCATTCGCATGACCTCACTCCTCGTTCGTCCCCAGCACCCCGACGCCCAGGGCAAGGTGTTGGAAGTCACCCCGCAATCCGCCGGCTGGGAGCACGTGGGCTTCCGCGTCCACCGGCTGGCCAAGGGCCAGCGGCTGGAGGCCAATACCGAGGGCCGCGAGCACTGCCTGGTGCTGCTGAGTGGCCGCGCCACCGTGAGCTGCGGCGAGCAGCGCTGGGAGGACATCGGCCAGCGCATGGATATCTTCGAGAAGGTCCCGCCCTACGCCGTCTACCTCCCCGACGGCGTGAGCTATGGCGTCGAGGCCACCACCGACATGGAGCTGGCGGTGTGCAGCGCCCCCGGCCACGGCAATCACGCGCCGCGGCTGATCGCCCCCGACCAGATCAAGCGCAGCACCCGGGGCAGCGGCACCAACACCCGCCATATCCAGGACATCCTGCCGGAGACCGAGCCGGCGGACGGCCTGCTGGTGGTGGAGGTCTATACCCCGGCGGGCAACTGGTCCAGCTATCCGCCCCACAAGCACGACGTGGACAACCTGCCCGAGGAGTCGATCCTCGAGGAGACCTACTACCACCGCCTCAACCCCGCCCAGGGCTTCGCCTTCCAGCGGGTCTACACCGATGATCGCAGCCTGGACGAGACCATGGCGGTGGAGAATGGCTGCTGCGTGATGGTGCCCCGAGGCTACCATCCGGTGGGCACCCCCCACGGCTACGAGCTCTACTACCTCAATGTGATGGCCGGCCCCAAGCGGAACTGGAAATTCCAGAACGACCCGGCCCACGAATGGATCGTCAAGCAGTGATCGTCCCCTGATCCAGGTCGGACGTCTCTTCGCCCCGCCTCTCGCGGGGCTTTTTTATGCCCGAACGGGCGGTCGGTGCGGCGGCCAAAAACGGAACAATAATTCTATTTATACCAAAGTATAGAACAATATTTTTGCAAAATATCCAAATGGAATCTAAATTCCATAACAGGGTTTCGATGGAAAACCTGCTCCTTTCACCAGTCCCGCTGGCAATAACCACAACGACACGCAATGGAGACTCACTATGAAACGCCTGCTACTCGGCGCCGCCCTTGCCACCCTCTGCTCCACCAGCGCCATGGCTCAGACCATCGGCGTCTCGGTGGCCTACTTCGACGACAACTTCCTGACCAGCATGCGCAATGCCATGCAGGCCGAGGCCGAGAGCCAGGGCTGGGACATCCAGTTCCTGGATGCCCAGGGGGATATCGGCCGCCAGCTCAGCCAGACCCAGAGCCTGGCCGCCCAAGGGGTCGACGCCATCATCATCAACCCGGTGGATACCGCCGCCACCGGCATGATGACCCAGGCCGCGGTGGAGAGCGGCATTCCCCTGGTCTATGTCAACCGTCAGCCCGAGGGTGACGACCTGGATCACGAGGGCGTGGCCTTCGTCGGTTCCGAGCAGCGAGTGGCCGGCGAGCTGCAGATGCAGGCCCTGGCCGAGAGGCTCGGCGGCGAGGGGCGCGTGGCGGTGATGCTCGGCGAGCTCTCCTCCAGCGCCACCCACGAGCGTACCGCCGGGGTCGAATCGGTCTTCGACGCCTACCCGGGCCTGGAGCTGGTCGACATGCAGACCGCCGACTACCAGCGCACCGAGGCCATCGACCTGATGAATAACTGGATCGTCGGTGGCGAGCGGATCGACGCCATCGCCGCCAATAACGACGAGATGGCCCTCGGTGCCCTGATCGCCATGAAGCAGTCCGGCATCTCCCCCGCTGACATCCTGGTGGGCGGTATCGATGCCACCCGCGATGCCCTGGACGCCATGCAACGCGGCGAGCTGGCGGTCAGCGTCTTCCAGGATCCGGTCGGCCAGGGCGGCGGCGCCGTCGAGGTCGCCATCGACCTGGCCAATGGTGAGCCGGTGGAAAGCATCAATATGGTGCCCTTCCAGTTGGTGACCCCCGACAACCTCGACGACTTCCTCACCAATTGATGCTCGCGGGCCCGCCGGTTGGCGGGCCCTCATCGCCTCAGGAGTCTCCCCCATGGCTACGATGATTGCCGAAGCCCCGACCGTGGACGCCGCCGAGTATCTGCTCGAGGTGGTCGATGCCCGCAAGACCTTCCCCGGCGTGGTCGCCCTGGACAATGTCCGGCTCAAGATTCGCCCGGGCACCGTGCATGCCCTGATGGGCGAGAACGGTGCCGGCAAGTCGACCCTGATGAAGATCATCGCCGGGGTCTATATCCCCGACCAGGGCGAGGTGCGCCTGCATGGCCGGCCGCTGGACCTCAAGGGCCCGCTGGATGCCCTGGAGGCCGGCATCGCCATGATCCATCAGGAACTCAACCTGATGCCCTTCATGACCATCGCCGAGAATATCTGGATTCGCCGCGAACCCCTCAATGCCTTCGGCCTGGTCGATCACCCGCGCATGCTGCGGATGACCGAGGCGCTCTTCGAACGCCTGGGCATCGACATGGACCCGGAGACCGAGGTGCGTCGCCTCAGCGTGGCGGAACGCCAGATGATCGAGATCGCCAAGGCGGTCTCCTATGAGTCCGACGTGCTGATCATGGACGAGCCCACCTCGGCGCTCACCGACCGCGAGGTGGAACACCTGTTCCGCATCATCAATGACCTGCGCGCCCAGGGTAAGGGCATCATCTATATCACCCACAAGATGGATGAGGTCTTCGAGATCGCCGACGACATCTCGGTGTTCCGCGATGGCCAATTTATCCACGCCGCCCCGGCCAGCGAACTCGACTCCGACAAGATCATCCAGCTGATGGTGGGCCGCGAGGTCACTCAGATGTTCCCCAAGCAGGAGGTACCCATCGGCGAGGTGGTGCTCTCGGTCAAGGACCTCAGCCTGGAGGGCGTCTTCGAGAACGTCAGCTTCGATCTGCGCGCCGGCGAGATCCTGGGCATCGCCGGCCTGGTGGGTTCCGGGCGCACCAATGTCGCCGAGACCCTGTTCGGCGTCACCCCGGCCAGCGGCGGCAGCATCGCCATCGACGGCGAGGAGACGGTGATCTCCTCGCCCCACCAGGCCATGCTGCGCGGCCTGGCGCTGCTCACCGAGGACCGCAAGGAGACCGGCCTGTTCCTCGGCCTGTCGGTGATCGAAAACATGGAAATGGCCGTGCTGCGCGACGGCTACACCCGGGGCCCCTTCGTCGAGCAGGGCCGCCTCGATCATGAGTGCGACACCATGAAGGCCCTGCTGCGGGTCAAGACGCCGAGCCTCGACGAGCGTATCGGCAACCTCTCCGGCGGCAATCAGCAGAAGGTGCTGATCGGCCGCTGGCTGATGACCCAGCCGCGGATCCTGATCCTCGACGAGCCGACCCGCGGTATCGACGTCGGCGCCAAGGCCGAGATCCACAAGCTGATCAGCAAGCTCGCCGGCCAGGGTGTGGCGGTGATCATGATCTCCTCGGAGCTGCCCGAGGTGCTGGGCATGAGCGACCGCATCCTGGTGATGCACGAGGGCAGGGTCACCGGCGTTCTCGACCGGGCCGAGGCCAACCAGGTGAACATCATGGAGCTGGCCTCCACCCCCCTGACACCGGCGGATGCCTGAGCCGACACACCAAGACAGCCAAGGGTAAAGACAATGACGACAACAACCGACACCAATACGCCACTCGAAGCGCCCAAGAAGCGTAAGCGCAAGATCCCCACCGAGGTCAGTATCTTCCTGGTGCTGATCGGCATCGCCGTGCTGTTCGAGGTCCTCGGCTGGGCGATCCGCGGCGACTCCTTCCTGATGAACCCGCGCCGCCTGCTGATCATGATCCTGCAGATGTCGATCATCGGTATCATCGCCATCGGCGTGACCCAGGTGATCATCACCGGCGGCATCGACCTCTCCTCGGGATCGGTACTGGCCCTGACCGCCATGGTGACCGCCAGCCTGGCCCAGCAGTCGGAGTACCTGCGCGCCGTCTACCCGGCGCTGACCGACCTGCCCTGGGTCTTCCCGCTACTCGCCGGCCTGCTGGTCGGGGCCCTGGCGGGGTTGGTCAACGGTGCCCTGATCGCCTTCGCGGTGATTCCGCCCTTTATCGCCACCCTGGGCATGATGGTCAGCGCCCGGGGCATGGCCCGCGCCTACACCGACGGCCAGCCGGTCAGCATGCTCACCGAGCAGTTCACCTGGATCGGCTCCGGCGCCAACCCGGTGATCATCTTCCTCGCCGTGGCGGTGTTCTTCCATATCGCCCTGAAGTACACCCGCTACGGCAAGTACACCTACGCCATCGGCGCCAACCCCCAGGCCGCCCGGGTCTCCGGCATCAATGTGCGCCGGCACCTGGTGCTGGTCTACACCATCGCCGGCCTGCTCGCCGGCCTGGCCGGGGTGGTGGCCTCGGCCCGGGCCGGTACCGGCCAGGCCGGCATGGGCCTGATGTATGAGCTCGATGCCATCGCCGCGGCGGTGATCGGCGGCACCAGCCTGGCCGGCGGCGTGGGCCGCATCGCCGGCACCGTGATCGGCGCCCTGATCCTCGGCGTGATGCTCTCGGGCTTCACCTTCCTGGGCGTCGACGCCTACTACCAGGACATCGTCAAGGGCGCCATCATCGTCGCCGCCGTGGTGATCGACCAATACCGCCAGCGCAAGCGCAACAAGACCGTCTAAGCCCGACCCCGCCGCGCCGGAAGACTCCGGTGCGGCTCCCTTTCTCGCCTGTCAACGCCCGCCTGACCGAGGCCTTCGCCTCGGCCAAGAGCTACGCCTTGCCCATTCGCCACAGGGAGGTCACCGCCCCAGTCACGCAAGCCAGCAACACCCACGCTAACTCGTCAACACAACAACGATGACATGAGGAATGCAGTGAAGACTTCAATAACAACCCTGATGGGATCCTTCGCCCTCGCCGCCACCGCCCCGGCCTTCGCCGGCATCACCCTGGAAAACGAGCAGGGCCGACTCAGCTTCGGCGGCGATGTGGAACTCGATATCAATTCCTACAACACCCAGTCGGGCCCCATTTTCACCGACGACGAGATCGACACCAGCGACGAGTACAACCAGACCGGGCGCATCCTGCTCGACGTGAGCGGCGAGCGCACCAGCGCCACGGGCAATTACGCGCGCTTCAAGGCGCAGCCGCTGATCCAGACCGACGGCGGTTTCGGCCTGGATGATGCCTGGCTGGCCCTGGGCAACGCTGGCGGCCTGGAGCTCAAGATCGGCCGCTTCGAGGCCTTCGACCTCTTCCCCCTGGGCCAGGACGTCTTCGTCGGCTACAGCGGCGACACCTCGGATGGCCTCTATGCCGATGGCCAGGGCTATGTCTATCAGGCCAAGGAGGGCCGCGGTCGCGCCGGGAACTCGGGCCAGGTGCTGCTCAGCCAGCGCAGCGGCGACCTCTATGCCGAGCTCGCCACCCTGTTCGGGGATCGCACCGACCTCTTCGAGAACGGCAACAACGGCGGCACCTACCATGGCTTCGCGCTAGAGGAGAGCAAGAACTCCTTTATCGTGCGTCCGGTGCTGGCCTGGACCCCCGGCCCCTGGACGCTGGCCGTGGGGGCGGAAACCAACCTGGTCGACGATGCCCTGGTCGACGAACGCGGCGAGGATATCAGCGACCGCACCGGCTATGGCACGCGCCTCTCCTACGCCGCCGGCGACTGGTCGGTCAATGCCAACCTGGCTTACCTGGATGCCCATCAGGAGGACAACCTGACCCTGGGCCTCAACGCGCTCTGGGGCAACGCCGGCCTGGGCTATATCCATGCCCGCAACGAGATCGACGAGGTCAAGCCCGGGGCCATGGGGAGCCTGACCGAACCGGGCGAATACACGGTGGATACGCTCTATGCCTCCTACCGCTTTCCCGATGCCATCGGCATCGAGAATTTCGACCTCTACCTCGGCGCCTTCTATAGCCGGGTCGATCACGAGGAGATCGACGATCTGGACGACGCCGACCGCTACGGCGGCCGCCTGAGGTTCAAGTACCACTTCTGAACCCCGCCCCTCGCTCGTGTGTCCTCTTGCCCCGCCTCGGCGGGGCTTTTTGCACTCGGGCCTATGGCGCCAGGGCTCAGCCCAGCACCTTGATCAGCAGCTGCACGCCGACGATCACCATGGCGACGATCACCAGCCGATAGAAGAGCGCCTCGCTGACCCGATGCTGCAGCCACAGGCCGCTCTTGACCCCGGCCCAGGCCACCGGCACCAGCGCCAGCGACGCCCAGGCGCTGGTCAGGTTGATCTCGCCGAGCCACAGGTAGGGGGGCAGCTTGATCAGGTTGACCGCGGCGAAGGCGATGGCGCTGGTGGCGATAAAGGTCTCCTTGGAAAGTCGCCGCGGCACCAGGTAGAGATTCAGTGGCGGCGCCCCGGCATGGGCCAGGAAACTGGTGAAGCCGCAGCCGGTGCCGGCGGGCAGGGCCCAGCGCGGCGAGATGGGGCGCCCCGCCGCCGGGCGCAGCAGCATATAGGCGGCGAACAGCAGCGAGAGGATGCCCAGCAAGAGGCGCACGCCGTCCTCGTCGAGGCTGCCGGCCAGCAGGGTGCCGACGGCCACCCCCAGCGCCAGCCCGGGCAACAGGCGGCGTACCTCGGCGCCATCATGGCGGCCCCACCAGGCGCGGACGGTGAAGCCGTCCATCACCAGCAGCAGCGGCAGCAGCAGGCCGGCCGCCTCGATGGGGCCGATGGCCAGCGCCATCAGCGGCACCGAGAGGGTGCCGAAGCCCCCGGCGAAGCCGCCCTTGGAGACTCCGGTGAGGAAGGTGGAGAGCACGATCAGGCCCCAGGCGAGCCAGGAGTAGTCAGGGAGCATGCCGAGTATCCTGAAGAGCTTCCGTCATGCCATCACTCATTGCATGGCATGCGTAGAGATCCTTGGCGTCATCGAAGGCCAGAGTGGTAGGCCTGTCATGGGGGGCGATGAAAGGCAAGGGGAGGTCGAGACTGCCTTGGCTGCCGATGAGATGCAGATACTGGGCAGCATCCTGTAGCTTCTCTGGCTGTGTCGCCGTCAGGGCGGCCGGCTTCTCGCACAGCACATGCTTGCCCTTCCCTGCGCCTTCAGTACATATTCCACGTGCAGATGATTGGGCAACGGAATATACCGGCATCAATGTCGGGAGCGGAGAGCAAAGCCTCGTAGAAGCCATAGGTGGTCAGAATGTCAAAACCCTTGGTGGTCTTCGACGCTCTGTCTTGGTCTCTTGCCACAATGGCTTGCGACTGGCCATGTTGACTAGCATGCATGGCGGGAATGACATGCTCTTTGGCGATACGCGCGGCGCCCAGAATCCCCCACCGAACCGTTGGAAAGTGCTTTTCTATAGACATGGTCACGCTCATCTGAAGGTATAGTTGTGTTCATTGCACCGTGGTCTTTCGACCTCACGATAGCTGGTGGTCCCACCTGTCAATCCCAGGAGGCAGGTCAATAGAGCTCGAACCTTGCGACTTTTTTGAAATTCGAATCATGATTACGAGTATTCAGGCAGCAAGCTGAACAATGGACTCAGGACATGACGTCGCCACTTGAAAATCAAATATACGCCTCCCCGCCAGAACCATCAAACCAAAGCCTTGAACTTTAGTACCAAAAACCATCCCATTAATTATTTTCGAAAAACCAACCACCTGTTTTTTATAAACTTTCACACAACCGACTACTGAGTTTTTCGAAAACTGAAAAAGAGAATTTGATAATTGACGTTTAGTAACCAGATGCTGCCATCTATGCTAAAGACACTTGAAACGCCCTTAAACCCACAACAACTCCACTGCCATGGGAGGAATCAGGATTCTCTCCAGCAGTGGCCAGCACTCAATGCAAACTTCAACAACAGGAGGCTATATGAATATCGGTCCCGATACCCCCTTGAAGGTGGCTTGCCTGGGCATTACCCATCCGCATACCTCAGGACGCGTCAAGGCACTCAACAAGATGGAAAATATCCAGGTCACATGCGCCGTCGACGACAGCCATCTGACGCCAGTGTTTGCCAATGCCTTCGACCTGGAGATCCGAGGCAAGCGGGAGGTGATGGAGGACCCTGAAATTCAGGCGGTCATCATTCACTCCAAGAGCGATAAGATGGCAGACCTATCCATTGAAGCGTTGGAAGCCGGCAAGGCGGTACTTGTCGAAAAGCCGGCAGGTCGTAACTCGGATGACGCCCGACGGATTCGCGATGCTGCGGAGCGTACCGGTGGGTTACTGCAGGTCGGCTACTGCTGGCGGCATGCCCCGTCGGTAGCTGCCATGCACGAAGCGTTGAAGAGTGGTCGCCTGGGCAAGGTCATGCAGGTACGCGCCCATGGGGGGACGTCGCACGATGAAGCGGCTACCAGCCACCTGAACCAGCCCGAGGACATGGGTGGGGCTATGTTTGTCATCGGCTGCCACCTCATCGATCAAATCATCCATCATTTCGGCATGCCGCTTTCCGTCAATGCTCGTATCTCCAAGTTCCCACGTCAGATGGATGACAACTACCGAGAAGATGCCGCCGGCGCTGTACTGAACTACAGTGACAAGATCGTGGTGGTGGACTTCTTCTCGTGGGATCCCCTACCCTGGCTGGAAAGCTGGAACATCACGGCTTATGGTACTGATGGCATCATGCAGGCCAACCCGCTGCCAGCCAGTTACAAGATCTACGATACCGGCCGACAGGGTCACACTCGTGGCTGGAGCTCGTGGCAGGATACGACCTTTCCGGTTCAGTGGGCGGCCAAGAAAACCGAATATTCCCCCGAGCTTGCGGAGATCGGTAACCCCTTCTTCTTCGAGCGCGAGGCAGAGGCGTTCGTCAACTCGATCCGCACCGGTGCACCGTCCCAGGTACCAGCCCAACAGGCCCTCAATGTCAACCTGTTGATCGAGGCACTGTTTGCGTCATCGCAGCAATCCGGCGCCGAGGTAGTCCCCGGAGCCTGAATCGGCGATATGGATAAGGGGTTGGCGACGCAGTTCACCAACCCTTTTTTGTAACCTGGCATGCTATGTTCCGTTAGCATCGTTCTCTGATTAACTCTCACTTGCTGCCTGCACAGGAAGAGACTGGTTTAATCTTACCCCCTAAACTGATCAGGCGCCCCAGAAAGCCACGCCTGATAAAGAACATGCCCAGGTGTGACGACAACGCAGGGCATGAATAAACTCTTAACTCTCAAGATAACCTTGACCTGTTTTATCACATGGCGTAATCCACTTGATGCCTAGCAATACGCATATCGCCGAGTTCCCGGCGAACGCGCAAGTGTTCCGGGTGAGAGGCATAGCCCTGTAAAGCTTCCAAAGAATCGAATTCCGAGTACAGTACCACATCGCATGCATAGTCGATGTTGCTGACGTCCACACCAATCTCCAGCCTCCTCATCCCCGGGATCTTTCCCTGTAGACCTTCGAAAGCCGTCTTCAGGATCTCAATATGCTTCCGCCTTTCCTTATCGGTATCGCCTTTGACATCCCACATGACGATATGCTTCACAATATTCATCAATACACCTCCGCCGTATTTTTCAACAAAAAAACCTGACCACGTCTCCGTTAGCCAGGCTCAAGGAAGGAGCCTTACTCGTCTTCAGTGTTGAGAATGAAATCGAAATTCATAGTATAGAAAGGAGTGTCTGAATAACCTCCGTGAGGTATCATACCTTCTTCATGGCGGATCCAGTCGGCAATAAGCGATGAGCGGACGCCGAACACCGCATCGGAATCCAGGTAGTCGCCACCCTCACGGAACACGTGCGTAACTAGCCGTTCATAACCGGGGGCCGTGATCATGAAGTGTAGGTGGGCCGGGCGCCATGGATGTCGGTTCAAGGCCTCGAGCATTTTCCCCACGGGGCCGTCATGGGGAATTGGATACGCCTCGGGGACGATCGACTTAAAATAGTAGTTCCCCTGCTCATCGGCTTGCAACACTCCACGCCCCTGGTGTTCCGCCAGTTCGGGAGACTGCACATCATAGTAACCGGCATCGTCCGCCTGCCAAACTTCGATTCTGGCATTCGGGATTCGCTCACCATTCTGATCCAGTACCTTGCCGCTGATATACCACGGTTCCCCTGTCATACCATTGCTGATATCGTCGCCCAGTTGGTAGTGGGGAGCTCCCTCGACGTGAAAGGGACCGAAAACGGTGGCTTCGGTGCATCCCTCGGGTTTCTTGTGGTTCTGAGCAGTTACCAGGGTCGAAAGTCCCAAGGTGTCTGACAGGAGAATAAACTCCTGGCGGGTCGGGCTGCAGATCTGTCCGACCGATGTCAGGAACTCGATACCATATTGCCACTCTTTTTCCGTGAGGTTAACCTCACGGGCAAACGCATGAAGGTGTTGAACGAGGCTGGCCATGACCTCCTGTAGGCGGTCATCACTGCTCCCAGCATTGCTTTTCAGCACAGCCTGTGTAATGGTTCTCTCATTCAGGTTTCGCATATCTCCTCCCTCATCCTGGGTCGGTCACGACCCTATTGATTCCAGCATAGATGACCATATAATCAGGGAAAACATCCGGATTGAAATTTTATTTTTCATATAAGAAATAATGAACCACCACCTGGAGCCCATGAACAATGGACAGATTAACCGAGCTCGAGCTCTTTGTTCATGCCGTCGAACTGGGGACGTTGAGCAAGGCTGCCGAACAACTCGACATTTCAAATGCCAGTGCCACTCGGCACTTGAATTCACTCGAGTCTAGACTTAAGGTGCGCTTGCTCGAGCGCAGCACACGTCACTTGTCGCTGACCAAGATAGGCCATGACTTTTACCAACGAAGCAAGAACCTGCTGAGCGAATATCACGAAGCGGAAACCGCCGTCAATTCATCCGTAGTGGAGCCCACAGGCACCCTGACAGTGACGGCCACCATCTCCTTCGCCAAACTGCACATCGCGCCGCTTCTGCCCGAATTCAAGAGACGTTACCCAAGAATCAAGGTCCACATAATTGGTGCCAATCGTTACCACGACATCATGGATAGTGAGATCGACCTTGCCATACGCACGAAGGAGTTTGAGCCCGATTCTAATATCACAATACGGCGACTAGCACAGAATCGGCGTGTCCTCGCCGCCTCCCCTGACTACCTGAGGCGTAAGGGAACGCCCAAAACCGTGGAGGAGCTTGGCAATCATGACTTAATCATCTATAGTTATGCCAACGACCCCTATCGGCTCAACTTCACCAGAGGAAACGAGAAGGCTTCTATACACATCGAACCCACATTGGAGTGCAACGATGGGCAGATTATCCGCTCAGCGGCACTCTCGGGGCTCGGCATTCTCGTGCAGCCGATGTATATCATCTACGATGACGTGGTTGCCGGCCGCCTTATTCCCGTCTTGCACGACTGGCGCCTGCCCCAGCTGATCATTAACATCGCCTTTCAAGAACGGCGCTACATGCCTGCCAAGACCCGCCTGTTCATTGACTTTCTTTTAGAAGATTTCAGAAAGAAAGGCTATGAGGAAAACTGGAACACACTATGAATCTCTCCGGCACGCCCACGCTGCAGGCGTGCCTGACTTCATCACGACAAGGGGCGCATCACGCTGAGGGACGGGTCCCCTCGAAGGCATCCTGTAACAGTTTCCGGATGCCATCGCGCTCTATGGGACGGGGATTCCAGTAGGGGTTGGAGAGAGCAATGTCCGTAGCCCGATCCAGGTCGGGTTCCGTCAGCCCCAGCTCGCGCAGCGTCAAGGGAGCGCCCAGGCGCTTCGCCAGATCGTACAGCGCCGCTCCCGCCGGGGCGTGCTCATCGCCCAGGGCTCTGGCGATGCGCCTTGTCGCCTCCGGCGCCGCTTCGGCGTTGAACGCGATGGCATGGGGCAATACCACGGTATGGGTCGGCGCATGCGGCAGATTGAAACTACCGCCCAGCGTATGGCAAAGCTTATGGTGCAACGCCATGCCCACGTGCCCCAGCACCGTGCCGCAGAGCCAGGCACCGTACAGGCAGTCGCTGCGCGCACCGTAGTCATCGGCATGATCCACGAGCGTCGTCAGCCCCTGCGCCATCGACCGGATCCCTTCTTCGGCCATCAAGGACATCACCGGATTGCCATCCTGGGCATAGAGGCCTTCGGCGGCATGCGCGATGGCATTCATACCACTGGTGATCGACAGGCCGACCGGTAGGCTCAGAGTCAGGCCGGGATCATAGATGACGGTCTTGGGCAATACCCGCGGATCCTTGCCGGTCCTTTTCAACCCTTGTTCGGTCAGACCGTAGACCGGCGTCATTTCGGATCCAGCGTAGGTGGTCGGAATCGCCAGGATCGGCAACTCGGACTCCATGGCGATGGCCTTGCCGAGTCCCGTCGTCGAGCCGCCACCGATGGCCACAGCACAGTCGGCTTCCAACTGCTTGGCCACCTCTCGTGCCTCATGCGCCGTTTCGATCGGCACGTGCATGACGGCCTTGTCGAAAATCCCCGCCGCCCGTGAACCCAGCAGCTCGGCAACGTGTTCGGCCTGCTTGCGCTGGTCTGGGGTGGACAGGACGAGCGCACGATGTGCCCCGAGACGCTCGATTTCATTGGCCAATTCCTGAAGCGAATCCTTGCCAAAGATCACCCGAGCGGGTTGCGCGTTGTAAATAAACTTGTCTGTAGCCATCAGTGACTCCTGAGAAAATGGGTGCACCCAACCATCGATGCAGTAGTGATCCTGTTGCTTTGTTACCGACTCATACCGCCTATTCGATGATATCCTGAAACGAGTAAGGATAAATTCGTGATGGTAATAAATACACATCACCCTGAACCGTCAAGCATGGCTCCAACAGCTCTATGTCTTGCTCTTTCATAGCAGAGCCCCCAAGAAAATTCCTATTTACCTGCCAAGTATGACTGGCGCACTGGAAGACAATCAGGGCACCGGACAGCATGAACTCATGCCATAGCGCACAGGAGCTATAGAGTTAACAATGAGCATAGACTTCTTATTGAATTCATGGAATGCTCACAGACTAAAAAGTTTTTTTCATCTTGCGAAAAACCATGCTCAGCCCACATAATGAGAAAAACCATAGCTTCAGTGAATTATTCAATTTATCTAAACAAGCATCGATTTTTATTATTTTTTCGTATCTTAAGACAGCCACTCCCCAGAAAAACCACCACCCAAAAAATCAGTTATTTGCAATAAAAGGCCAGGCCAGCCATGGGACTGGCTTGGCGGAGATCTACATAGTTAGACCGAAGAAATCACCCGACCAGCTAAGCAATTACGCCTTAGAGGCAAGGAATTAAATCAATTAAATTAGCCAGAGGCGCACCCAGTTATCGTCAAGATTTACTCCTCGATTTTGCGAAGGTGTCGAAGCCGACGGCCAGTACGATGATGATCCCAATAACCACCTGCTGGTAGTACGACGACACGTTCATGATCACCAAACCATTGATGAGCACACCAATCAGCAGCGCACCAATGACCGTACCGCCGACTCCGCCAAGGCCACCGAACAGGCTCGTCCCACCGATGACAACGGCAGCGATCACGCGCAGCTCATAGCCTGTTCCAGCGACTGCCTCAGCAGAACCGAGCCGAGCGGAGAGCAAGAACCCAGCGAGACCAGCAAGGAACCCAGTGACCACGTATACGCTAAGGAGAACTGAAGGTACGCTTAGCCCAGAAAGGCGAGCTGCTTCCGGATTGCCACCCACAGCGTAGACTTGACGTCCATAGCGAGTGTAATGCAAAACGACATACCCCACCAACGCCACAACAAAGAAGACCAGTACAGGGACTGGCAAGCCTAGTACATCGCCACGGCCCCACCAACGATATGCTTCGTTAAAGCCACTGATAGGAGCACCGTCATTGACGATGAGCGTTGTGCCTCGCCAGACGCTTAGACCGCCAAGCGTGACAATGAATGCCGGCACACCAAATCGAGTGACGACTTTACCGTGGACGTATCCCGCTGCCGTACCCACCATACATGCGGCAAGCATGGCCACAAGCCAGCCCATGACGAAGTCCCCGCCCACGGCTTTCATCAGGTAGGCACCGCAGATTGCTGAGAATGCGAGCAGTGAACCTACCGAAAGATCTATACCGCCGGTAAGAATGATGTAGGTCATGCCTACACCGATAATTCCGTAGATGGAGACCTCAGTGAGAATATTGGTGACATTCCTGGCGGAAAGGAACAACGGATTGTACACAGTAAATATGGCGATCAGCGCAACAAGAAATAACAGGACACCATACTTATTGAGAAAGCCGACGAGATCGAATTTTTTTCGGGCACTGGCGACTGAGTTCTTTTCTGCTGGCATGCTCATTTTATTTACCTCGCTAGATATTTCAGTGTTAGCCAGATTAGGCCACATCTCTATGCTCGGCTTGGATAGCCATTCTATGAGCCATTCCCTGCATAAGTCTCTCTTCCGTTGCTTCCTCCGACGAAACAACACCAGAGACTTCCCCGTCTCTGAACGTAACTATACGATCGCTCACCGCCATGACCTCAGGCAACTCAGAGGAAATAACGATGACGGCAATACCGGCCCTCGCCATATCGAAAAGAACTTGATGCACTTCAGCTTTGGCGCCGACATCGATGCCTCGAGTTGGCTCATCGACGATAAGCACCTTGGGCTTTAATGCCATACAGCGTGCCAAGATGACTTTCTGCTGATTTCCACCAGACAGAGTTCCTAGCGCCACATTGTCGTTGGCCATCTTAATATGCAGGCGCTTTCGGTACTCCTCAACCAATAACGACTCTTCGTGACTATCGATAAAAAGCCCCCAGCGTTTCAACCTACCAAGGCTTGGTAAGCTTATGTTCCAGCGAATTGAATGCCCCAAGAAACAAGCTTGTTGCTTGCGATCCTCTGGAACGAGCGCCACACCTGATGCAATTCCTTCGCGCGGTGAGCTAAGTGGAGAAACCTGGCGACCGTTAACATGGATAACCCCCTCGTCGCAAGAATCAGCGCCGAATATAACCCTTGCCAGTTCGGTACGTCCGGCACCTACAAGGCCAGCGAATCCAACGATCTCGCCGGCACGTACTTCGACTGACATATCACGCAACACAGTCGCATGGAGATCTTGGCCAATACCACCACTCGTCCGTGACACACCTTTCACCTTCAACATCACATCACCTGGAGGGCCAGTAAGAGGTTTGCGTACGAATTCTACATCTCGCCCCACCATGAGCCGCACGATGTCGTCGACGCCGACATCCTCCACCTCACCGGAGGCGATATAGGTGCCGTCACGAAAGATAGTGTAACGATCGCAACAGGCCTTCACTTCGTTGAGCTTGTGCGATACGTAGATGATGCTGATGCCCTTGTTTTTCAGATCCGCAATGATTTGATGCAGCTTGTCCACTTCGCGCCCACTCAGCGCTGCGGTCGGTTCATCCATGATGATGAGCTTCGCGTTCATGGTTAGCGCCTTCGCGATCTCAACCATCTGCTGGTCGGCGACGCTCAGCTTGCGTACAAGCGTTCTAGGCGTAAAAGTTAGACCCAACTCGCTGAGTACTGCCTGCGCATCGCTGAACATCCGCTTCCAATCCACCAACCCATGGCGGAGAGGCTCCCGTCCGATGTACATGTTCTCGGCAACTGACATCCCCGGAATAAGATTGAATTCCTGATAGATGGTGATGATGCCGAGATCCTGCCGACAAATCGGCGTGTCATGTGCAGCCAGCTCGTGACCATCGAATTCGAGGGACCCTTGTCCAGGGTCAGCCGGCTGAGCCCCTGCGAGTATTTTTATGGTAGTTGACTTGCCGGCTCCATTCTCTCCCAAAAGAGCATGTACTTCGCCTTTACCCACTTCGAGATGCACGCCATTGAGCGCGACAATTCCGGGAAAGCTCTTTTTTATGTTTCGAACCCGCAGCAGAAGATCTGTCATACCGATTCCTCCCAACCCAAGATCCAGCAACCCGGGAAAGAGCAGTACTCTTCCCCGGAATTTCCCGTCAAAAATACAGACCAAACTGACTAATCGATAACACTGAATTGCTCTGCTTGTTCAAGGTTGTCAGCAGTCACCATGATGGGTTCAACGGTAACGGACTCGATCTCTGTTCCATTGCGAATCTTGTCGACTGCCAGACGTAAGGCGGTACGGATCTGCTGGCTCGGGCTTTGCTCGACGACGCCGGTGATCTCACCGACCTTGATTCCCTCCAGTACTTCCGGATAAGCATCATAGCCGATGATCTTGATCTGATCGCTCAACCCCATTCCCTGGACAGCCTCGACAGCACCAAGAGTCATATCCCCGGTGGAGCTGATGATCACGTCGGGCGGGTTTCCCGAAGAGGCCGTGAGAATGTTTTCAACCACTGTCATCGCCTTGGCACGTTCCGCTTCGCCGGTTTGCTCGGCCACGATCCTAAAGTTACTTCCGGCGTCAGCCAGCGCCTCACGCACCCCTCTAGCTCGGTCCATCGCTGTGGTCGAGCCTATTTGACCGGTAATCAGCACAACATCCGCGCCATCTGGCATATTTTCGATCACCCACTCGCCCATGAGTCGTCCGCCAGCGACATTGTCTGCAGTTACGTAGGGCACTGGAGAAGAAGTCCCTTCGACTCGACGGTCCACGGCGATGACCGGAATTTCCTCATCCAGTACTTCATTGACAACCGGCGCGAGAGCGTCCACATCGTTTGGAGTTAGTATCACAGCCTCGACACCCTGAATAAGGGCATTTTCAATATCGGAGGTCTGCTTGGCCGATGAGGCCTGCGCATCCTGAACGAACAGATCAATATCTAGAGCCTCCGCCTCTTCAATCGCCTGTTCATGCATGTAAATGAAGAAAGGGATGGACAGCGTTTGGAAGCTGATGGCCACTTTCTCTCCAGCGGCGAGCAGGGGTGCGGCAGGCATCAAAAGGCTGGTGGCAAGCAATGTTGCCAGTGCACTATTCTTGATGTTAGCTTTCATAATCGAAATCCTCTTATGGATCGAATCAGGCTCCAGTCGAGACTGTATCCCGTCTGGGATTCAGGGTTACTGGATAGCGCTGAACTGTTATTTATTGTTTAGTCTTTCCTGAGTGCTATGAATGGCTACGCCATGACAGTTTCGATAAACTTCCAAGACACTTGCTTACAAATTTTCGCTGTCAAACTATTCGTATTGGTGAAAACCTCCCACATTGGCTTTCTCGCCTTCATCTACGAATAGTTCAGCTATCGTGCGGATAACTCCCAGACCGTCATCAGTTACCAGAGCTACCTTTCCTTCTATCCTGTTCATACTAGCCTCCCACAACTTCTACTTGATATTCGATCAGCGTCCCAAGAATTTATGGCAAGCCGATCCCCTAACCACAGACCAGTACTTAGCAAGGCCCACAGCTGCCGTTCGATTTCGTATGGATTTAGTAAGCCTTACTAGCTACCGAGATCGGCGGTTGGCTGAGGCCGTACCACGCAATAATGGCGAAGCATACCAGCGGTACGTAGAAGGCAGAGGCGGTTCCTAAGTGGTCGGCAAGTGCCCCCATAGCCAGTGGCAGAAAAGCGCCTCCTACCAAGGTCATTACCAGGAAGGAACCTGCCTTCTTGGTCTGAGGCCCTAAGCCGCGAACACCCATCGCGAAGACGGTCGGGTACATCACGGACATGAACAGATAGATCAAGACGACAGCAAAGACCGAAACCTTTTCTACACCAGCTATCGAAACGAGACACAGTACCATGCTCACCAGGCTATTCAGAATAAGCATCGAGCGAGCAGGCACGTAGCGCATGATCCAGGTACCGGCGAAGCGACCCACCATGTACGCCAGCATGCCTAGCGACAACAGAAACGATGCCTTCTGTGCGGAGATCCCATGCCAGTGATCAATTGCATAGTTGATAAAGAAGGCACCGATCCCCACATACGCCCCCACGTTGCAGAACTGAGCCAGAAGCGCACCGGTGAAGTTACTCTTTCGCCACATGCTCACGGCACCAAGCGACTGGGCATCCGCAGACGAGGTTTTTTCACTGCGGATCTCCGGAAGCTGAATGCGGGCGAACACGACGAACATCAGCAGCACAACGCCTGCCAAGACGGCGTAGGTCAGAGAAACCGGCTCGATTTTCGTGCCGGAAAACTCTATGGGTGGCGAAAAGAAAACGGCGCCACCGATAACCGGACCGATGAAGGCACCGAGTCCATTAAACGACTGGGCGAGCGTTAGGCGTTGTTCGGCCTTCTCGGGATCACCCAGGGCAGCTGCATAGAGGTTTGCTGCGGTTTCCAGACAGGCTAGACCACAGGCAAGGACGAATAGAGCTACCAGGAAGGGTGAAAAAGTGCCGGCGAGAGAGGCAGGAAGGAACAGCAAGGCGCCCAAAGCGAACAATGCCAGGCCAGCCATAATACCGGCTTTATAACCGAAGCGCTCCATGAAAATTCCGACCGGTAAGGCGATGAGAAAGTAGGCGCCGAAGTAGGCAGTTTGGACTAGCCCAGACTGAGCCCGGGACACATTTAATGTATCCTGAAAATGTTTGTTCAGTATATCGAGAAGGCCATGCGACAGGCCCCACATGAAAAAAAGACTGGTTATAAGAACAAACGCCAATTGCGTATTTGATAGCGCTTTATGGCCACGGAAAATCCCGCTAATGGCCTGGGTGCTCATATTCATGGCCGGTACCTTTTATATCTTGTTAGCCATAGAAAGTTTTATATTTTTCTAAGGATACTTTTAACAATAGCCGCCTCAGGGTCAACTTGAGGCCACACTTATATCAGTTCCTTCGCGTTTTACATTTGCTATGATGCGAAGCCTTCATCCTGCTTTCTTGGTGTATGCCCCACATGCCCGCGCTCTTTAGGATGGGAGGCCGCGGGCACCATTTCTGTCAGTTCACGCCAATGCGAATCAGCTTGCCACTCTCGGCCGACTCGGCGGCACAATTCGCTAGATGGAGCGCACTGAGACCATCACGAGGGGTGGCCGGCATCGGGCTGTTGGACTCCAGCGCATCAAGGAAGCGGTCCAGCTCGATCCTGTAGGAATCAGCATGGCGTTCCATAAAGAAGTTGAGCAGTGGATCGCGCACGTCAGTAGCTTGCGCACTCCAGCGACGGACTGTACTGGGACGATGATTCTCGTTCAACAGCATGCCCTTGGAGCCAAAAACCTCCAGGCGCTGGTCAAAGCCGTAGACCGCTTCGCGGCAGCAGTTGATATGGCACTGCTTACCCGATGCCGTACGCAGTACCACCATCACGCTGTCAAAGTCCGGAATCTGATCCAGAGTCGGATCGACTAGGCGGCTACCGAGAGCGAAAACCTCTACCGGCTCTTCGCCGAGCAAGCTTCGGGCCATGTCGAAATCATGGATGGTCATATCACGGAAGATGCCGCCGGAGCCTTCCAGATAGGCACGAGGCGCGAGCCCAGGGTCACGGCTGGTGATAATCACCTGACGGACCTCTCCAATCTCTCCAGCATCGATAGCCTGCCGCAACTGAAGGTAGTCCGGGTCGAAGCGGCGATTGAATGCCAGCATCACCCTGCCATTGAGGGCCTCGAGTTGATCAACCGCAGCCTTGGCGCGATCGTAGTCCAGGTCAATGGGTTTCTCACAAAACACCGGCTTACCCAAGTTGACGGCATGCAACATCAGCTCGATGTGCAATTCTGTCGGAGTTCCGATCAATACCGCATCTACGTCATCACGATCGATGGCAGCGACATAGTCGTAAGCAACATCACACCCCAATTGACTCGACAGTGCGTCGGCGCCCTCTTTCCAAGGATCGACAACCACAGCAAGGCGGGTTCGGGAATTTTTCTCAACATTTTCTGCATGAATCTTACCAATTCGGCCAGCGCCGAGAACAGCTACTCGTAACATGATGAACATCCATGGGTGGCCAAGCCACCTATTATTATTGAATAGGCAGTACGGGAGCATTCACTCCCGCACGATATAGATCAGGTCACTGGAACTGGGCGATAGTGGTGTCATAGGAGCGACGCGCCATATCCTGCAGCGGCAGTTTTCGCTCCACCTCGGACAAGATCTCCACACCCCATGGGCCGCTATACCCTGTCGCTTGAACGGCCTTGATGAAGCCGGAAACATCCAGCACACCTTCGCCCGGCAGGCGACGACGATGAATAGTGTCCTGCCACAGAGGCTCTATGGCGTACTTGTCGGCGTCGTCCAGCTCGATGGAGCCGATGAACTGAGGTGGAATGCGGGCGATATCCTTGAAATCCACACCGCCACGGGCGAGGTGCCAGATATCCAGGAGCAGCTGACCGTTGGGATGGTTAGCCCCTTGCACCAACTCAAGCGCGGTATCAATGGTCCGCACATTGCTGAAGGGCATGATTTCCAAAACGATGTTGGTGCCATGCGCAGCGGCATCCTCACTCAGGCGAGCGAAATTCTCGACCATCAGGGGGATGTCTGCGTATTCTTCATGGAGACCAGGAGCGGTCTTGATGGCCCGGGCGCCGAGCTCTTGAGCCGCATTCAGCAACTCACCTCGCATCTTGTCGGAGGCACGCCGCAGCTCGCCATCCTTGTACCAGTTACCCAAGAATTCGAACTCAACGTGCTTGATGCCATTTGCCTCCAGTATACGACGCATTTCCCGAAAGCCGATCCTGTCAACAGTGGACATCAAATCGTCGTGGATCAGACCGAAACCGGTGTATCCAGCCTCAGCGGCGGCCTCGACGCGATCGCCAAATGCAAACGGACTAACCTCAGTAGGCCCGAACGGATACACGTCGCCAGAGAGTGTAAAATAGGCTGCCAGCAGTTCGATGTTTTGCGTACTCATGTGCAGACTCCAGATAGACAGTTACTGAATTTATTTGGCTCCAGCCAGGCTGCTTAGGAAAAAACACCCAAGCCAAAAATACGGCACCTTTGGGCTCACGCCACCACTTAAGTAAGACCCTAGCTTTTCGCTTTCAAGTAGAAAAGATCGTATGTGCAAATCTATTTTTCACTATGTGGAAAAGCCCCCCCTGCCAGACATAATGTTTCCTGATTACTCATGTTGGTCCGCCATCACGCCAGACTGCGGGAAAACTGAAATCACATGGAAAGTCAAGGAGTTAACGTCATGGCTCGCGATCCTATCCAGTTCCAACCCAGTCTGTCATTACCGACGTTTCTCGAGCGGCCTGGTCAACGGCACCCTGATCTTCTTCGTGGAGACTCCGCCCCTCATCACCACCCTGAGCATGCATGATGGTCAGTGCCTACGGCCTGGCTCAGGCCTACACGGATGACCAGCCGGTCCGCATGCCCACCGATCAGTTCACCTGGATCAACTTCGGCGCCAACGCTCAGGCGGCCCGAGTCTCCGGCGTCAAGGTGCGTCGCCCCCTGATTCTCAACACCGTACCTGCACCACGCCGCCACGCCCCATAGACGTGACAGTGTCATTTTATCCCTTCACCCCAGCACCTTGATCAGCAGCTGCACGCCGACGATCACCATGGCGACGATCACCAGCCGATAGAAGAGCGCTTCGCTGACCCGGTGCTGCAGCCACAGGCCGCTCTTGACCCCGGCCCAGGCCACCGGCACCAGCGCCAGCGACGCCCAGGCGCTGGTCAGGTTGATCTCGCCGAGCCACAGGTAGGGGGGCAGCTTGATCAGGTTGACCGCGGCGAAGGCGATGGCGCTGGTGGCGATAAAGGTCTCCTTGGAAAGTCGCCGCGGCACCAGGTAGAGATTCAGTGGCGGCGCCCCGGCATGGGCCAGGAAACTGGTGAAGCCGCAGCCGGTGCCGGCGGGCAGGGCCCAGCGCGGCGAGATGGGGCGCCCCGCCGCCGGGCGCAGCAGCATATAGGCGGCGAACAGCAGCGAGAGGATGCCCAGCAAGAGGCGCACGCCGTCCTCGTCGAGGCTGCCGGCCAGCAGGGTGCCGACGGCCACCCCCAGCGCCAGCCCGGGCAGCAGGCGGCGTACCTCGGCGCCATCATGGCGGGCCCACCAGGCCTTGACGGTGAAGGCGTCCATCACCAGCAGTAGCGGCAGCAGCAGGCCGGCCGCCTCGATGGGGCCGATGGCCAGCGCCATCAGCGGCACCGAGAGGGTGCCGAAGCCCCCGGCGAAGCCGCCCTTGGAGATTCCGGTGAGGAAGGTGGAGAGCACGATCAGGCCCCAGGCGAGCCAGGAGTAGTCGGGCAGCATCGAAGGTCCTTTTCAGCGCAGCAGGGTCAATAGCAGGGCGGCGAGGCCCACCGCCAGGGCGGTCAGCACGGCGATATCCACGGCGCGATCCAGCCAGCGGTCGAGCCAGCATTCGAACTTCAGGCGCTGGCCGGGACGGGGGCGGCGAGTGGCGCCGCGACTGGGTCGGCGTGGAGACATGGGGGCCTGTCATGGGGTGTACGGCTCTTTATCATAAGCGCAATTCGTCCCCCCACCAACGGCGAGGCGCCAACGCCCCGCCTATCGCGGCGATAGCCCGTCCCCATTGCAAAGCGCCTTCTGCCCCGGGATGATAGCGAGCAAGCTAACTATTTACTGCGGTGTCTACCATGTCTCGACTCGCCTCGACTCCCCTCTCGGTGCTCGACCTGGCCCCGGTGCGCCAGGGCGGCAGCATCGCCGACAGCTTCCGCGAGACGGTGCAACTGGCCCGCCAGGCCGAGGCGCTGGGCTTCACCCGCTACTGGCTGGCGGAGCACCACAACCTGGAGGGCATCGCCAGCGCCGCCACGGCGGTGCTGATCGGCCATGTGGCCGGCGCCACCTCGCGGTTGAGGGTTGGCAGCGGCGGCATCATGCTGCCCAACCATGCGCCCCTGGTGGTCGCCGAGCAGTTCGGCACCCTGGAGACCCTCTATCCCGGGCGCATCGACCTGGGCCTGGGCCGCGCCCCGGGCACCGACGGCGCCACCGTGGCGGCCCTGGGACGGGATCCCCGCGCCGGGGTCAACGACTTCCCGGCGCGCCTCGAGGAACTGCGCGGCTACCTGGATGAGGCCACCCCGGGACAGCGGGTGCGTGCCATTCCCGGCCAGGGCACCCGGGTGCCGATCTGGCTGCTGGGCTCCAGCGACTACAGCGCCCGCCTGGCCGGGCGCCTGGGACTGCCCTTCGCCTTCGCCGCCCAGTTCGCCCCGGGCTACCTGTTCGAGGCCCTGCGCTGCTACCGGGAAGCCTTCCGGCCCTCGCCACAGCTAGATGCTCCCTATGCCCTGGTGGGGCTGCCGGTGATCGCCGCCGAGAGCGACGCCCTGGCCCACTACCTGGCCACCAGCGCCCAGCAGAAGTTCCTCAACCTGATCCGCGGCCGGCGCACCTTCTCCCAGCCACCGGTGGAGGCGCTCGACTGGACGCCGCTGGAGCGCGCCCAGGTGGAGCAGTTCCTGGGCGCCGCCATTATCGGCGGCCCCGAGACGGTGCGCGACGAGCTGGAGGCCTTCCTGGAGGCCACCGGTGCCGACGAGCTGATGATCAATACCGACGTCTACAGCGCCGAGAATCGCCTGGCCAGCTATCGCCTGGTCGCCGAGGCCAGGGGGCGCTAAAAGCGGGCGCCGTCTTGGCGCATCCTGCCCGAGTCGCGGCACCAGGGTGGCGCGACCCGGTCCGGAGCCCGAATCGCCGGGCCCGGCGATGCACCACTTTCACTCAATAAGTGCTGGCTTATGCACTGCCTTGGCGCTTTCCTCTTCGGCATACTCGATCACCCCATACCAGCCCAGGCCGGCATAGGTCTCGTAGCCCGGGGTCCTGGCGAAGGCCACCAGGCGCCCCGGCGACTGATCATGGCCCCGCTCGCGGCCCTCGGTGGCCAGTGGGTAGCGCTCGTCAAGGGCGGCCCGGCCCCATGAATCGGCGATGATCCGCGCCTCGGCGTCGAGCAGCATCACCCGGCTGCGGGCCCGCTCCTCTTCGCCGAGCCCCACTCCCTGGACCACCGCCTCGGCCTGGGGCGCCCAGTCGAAGAAGATCCCCAGGGTGCCCAACACCTCGCCGTCGTGACGGCCGCCACGGCGGATGGCGGTGGCATAGGTGGCCACCGGGGCGTCGCCCAGCACCGGCTCCCGGGCGATATCGGCGACGCTGTAGTCGTCGCCATTGGCGGTGGACAGGGCCTGGCGGAACCAGTCCTGATCCGCCACCTCATGACCGACGGCCCCCGGGTAACGGTCCGGGCGGCCGTTGGCGATCACCCGGCCCTGGCGGTCGGTGATCCACAGGTCCAGGTAGACGGTATAGGAGCGCAGGATGGTGGCCAGACGCGAACTGGCGTGGGCCAGATGGTCCCCCGTCGGCGTCTCGGCGGCCTCGACCACGGCGCTGTCGGTGGCCCACCAGCGCACGTCGCAGGAGCGCTCGAAGAGGTTGCGGTCGATGATCTCCACCGCGTTCAGCGCCAGGTCGGTGAATCGCTGGCCACGCAGTTCGGTGAGCATGGCGGTGCCCGCCTCCTCGAGACGCTGGGCCTGGGCCTCCACCTCGCCGCGAAAGCCCCGGGCGATGCCGCTGATGCTGCCGGAGACCCGCCCCATCTCTTCGGCCACCACCCCGAAGGCGGCGCCCGCCGCCCCGGCCCGGGCCGCCTCGATGCGGGCGTTGAGGGCGAGGATCTCGGTCTCGCGCATGATCGACTCGATGGCCCCCACCTTGTCGCGAGTGGTCTCGGCGATGGCATAGGCGAGTTCGAGGATACGGTTATCTTGCATGGCGGTCGTCCTTCTGCTGGGATGCGGGGACGAGGCCGATAGCGGACTCATCCTGGAAGCCTGTCGGGTGTGACCGATCGTCACGATCGAATCCGATAGGCTCCTAAGCAAAGCAAGAAGCGGGCCAGGCGAACGAATCCCGTGCCCCGGGTTCCAAGGGGGCAGTCACCGATAGGAGTTGTCATGAGCGATCCCCATGATCCGCGCCACAACCCGGCCTGGCAGGCCGCCCGCCAGTGGCAGGCCCGCGCCCGCCAGACGCGTCCCCAAGGCCTGCTGGGCACCCTCAAGCTGCTGCTGCTCTGGCTGCTGTTCGGGGTAATGATGGTCGTCGCCCTGGTGCTGGGCCTGGTCTTCCTGCTGCTGGGCTGGGCCCTGATGCCGCTGCTGCGCTATCGCTTGAAGAAGCGCATGGAGCAGATGCGCGCCGACCAGGCCCAGGACGTGGGCGGCGATTACCATGCCACGCCGGGACGCCACGAGACCCTGGAGGGCCACTACGAGGTGAAGTCGGACGAGCACGACGAGCGCCGCCACTGAGCCAGGCCCCGCCCCGCCGCCATAAAAAAGCTCCCGCGGGGGAGGCGGGAGCGAGACGGGTAATGCTTGGGATGCATCTCGGAACGATGCAAGGGTGCGCCTGGCGGGCGACCAGACGCCTCTCACCCTAGCGCCCCACCCGATCATCGGGCCAATTCATAAGCCCCATCGCCCCCATAGCGAGTGACTAACAGCTAGATCGATTTCAGGTTATTGAAGATCTTCCCCAGGCAGCGGTTCAGGGTCACGATCTCCTCGGCATCCAGCCCATGGAAGGCCTTCTCCACCAGTCGGTGGGTAAGCTCCCGGGCCACTTCCAACTGCGCCTCGCCCTGCTCGGTCAGGGTTACCTCGGTGACGCGGCGATCCTCGGCGGAGGGGGCCGTCACCACCAGCTCGGCCTCCTGCATCTTGTAGACGATCTTGGTGATCGTCGAAAGCTTGGCCACGGTATGGATGGCGATATCCGACATGCTGAGCCGGCCATGCTCATGCAGGATCATCAGTACCCGCCACTTGGAGGAGCTCAGCCCCTTGGGCTTGAGCAGGGCATCCATATCGGCACTGTACCTGGCGTTCAGGCGAGCGACCCAGTAGAAGGGGTAATCCCTGGAGCGAAATTCCTCGGAGAGGGGGAAGAAGGAGGGGGAGAGTGCGTCCTTGTCAGCCATGGGCCCGTGCCGTCGCGAAGAAATAGTTGATTATTCTAGCATGTGTCCCCCGCTTCCAGCAGCCGACGACCGTGACGAAAGAAGGGCCTCCGCGAACAAAAAAGGCGAACCATCACGCCCGATGGTTCGCCGAAATTAACCGCACGATCGAAACACGCCACAGCCGAGGAGGCGGTGGCCTCCTTCTAGAACTTGTACATCGCCATCAGCTCCACCTGTTGGCCTGCCGGACGCAGCGGCATGGTCAGCGCATTACGATCCCGCCATTCGATGCCGAAATCCAGGCCCGGCAAATACGTATAGATCAGATTGACATTCATGGTTTCCAGGGTGTCATCGGCCACACCGGGGGACACCTCATCCGCCTCCACCTGGGCATAGCGCAGGTTGCCACGCAGCCGCTCACCGAAGCGGTGGCTGATCCCCGCCGAGAGGCCCGTGGTCGAGACCAGGTCGCCCGTGTCGTTGACCTCCCCCCGGGAGGCGATGCTGGCCGGGGCGGTCGCGCCGTTATAGCCCCACCCGGAGTAGACGTTGTTGCCCTCCCCCGTGTAGCCGCTCAGGGCCAGGGCGGTGTCGCCGAAGTTGAGCTTGGCCGCCAGGGAAAGCGAGGCACCGAACTCGGAATCGTCCACGCCGGTCTCCACCTCTCGGCCGGTCACGGCGACATTGAAGGCATGCCCGGCCTCGGTGCGATGCGTATAGGCCGCCACCAGATCCGGGAAATCGGCCTCCTGATTGACCGGGTCCTGAAGGCTGAAACGGAAACCGCCCGTGGTGTAGTGCATGACCAGGTCGGGGCGGACGACCGCGCCGCTGCCGGAAACGGTACCGATACCGGTGCCATAGAAGTCGAGAATCTCGACATCGAAGGGCGCATTGGCGAAGAACTGCCCCGACCAGGTCTGGCCGATCGTCAGGTTGTCGACCTGGATATAGGCATGACGCAAACGCATGGCATAGCTCTTGTCACTGGTATCCGTCGCATTGTCCCAGAAGTCGCCCTCCACGAAGGCCGTGACATCGTGCCCCTCGACCTCCCGATCGACCCGGAAGTTGAGGCGCGTCTGGCGTGCGGTGGCGTCGAAGTCGCTATCACCACCGTCGGGGTCGTTGAAGATTCCCTCGCCCTTGACGTACCCGCCCACGCTGAATCGGGCGCCATTGAACTCGCCCAGGTCCAGGGCATAGGCCTGAGCCGAGACGCCAGCCAACGCGATCGCCAGGGCGAGTTTTTTCTTGTTCATCATCTTTTCGATCTCCGTCTTGTTGTCGTACTTGGGTTGCCATGCTTCGGGGAAGCATCAATCGAGGTAGCGACTAGGCCGGTTTCATCAAGACCGAGGTCCTGGCGAAGTCCTCCGCCCAGCCGCGGGTCAGTGGCGCCACGAAGACGTTCTCGGTGCGGGTCCGGGTGATCCTCCAGCGACCGTCCGGCTCGCGGCGGAAGGCATTGTTCAGCCGCGACGAGCGCAGCAGCGAGGAGCCATCGGAGAAGATCCACGGCTGGCAGTGCACCCACTGCCCCTCCGCCGTATCGCCATCGACATGGATCTGCTCGGAGGTCAGGTAGTGCACGTTCAAGAGCAGCTCGGGGTCGCGCTTCTGGCCCCAGAAGTTCTCGAAATGGCGACGAATCGCCGCCGCTCCCTCGAGGCGGCCGAACTGGTTGTCGTAATAATCGCCGACCCCTTCCCAGACGGCGTCTTCGCTATAAAGCGCCATGATCGCGTCGATACGCTCGGCATCATTCTTGACGCCATACTCGGGAAGCGGCGTATCGCACAGGAACATATAGCGTGCCTGGAGCCGGCGGATCTCGGCCTCGGCCTCCAACACCTCGATACGCGTGATCAGCGCCTGCAGATCGGCATTCGATACTTCCGGCATCGGTTGCTCTCCTTATCTTCTCGATGAAATAGGGGGCACTGCGCCTCCGGCGTGAGAGGCAGCAAGCGAGTACCTCTTAGTGCGGGGCCCCCAAGCGCTCGATCACCCGGCCCAGCCCCGCCTTGAGGGTGTCGACCTCGGCGGGCTCGAGTCCTTCGAGCAACCGGCGCTCATAGTCGTCGGCCATGGCCAGCAGGCGCAGCGCCAGCGCCTGGCCCGCTTCGCGCAGCGTGATGCGGTTCTCGTCGTCGGTTTCCACCAGGGAACGCTCCCGGAGTCCGCTCAGGGTGTCCTCGAGATCCGCCAGGGGCTGGGCCACGCGGCGGGCCAGGACCTCGGCCGCCAGGGGCCCGCGATCCGCCAAGAGGGTCAACACCCGCCACTCCTTGTCGTTGACGCCCAGGCTGCCGAGCCGCGGATAGAAATCGCCGCGATAGGCGGCCAGCGCCTGGCGCATCAGGTAAAGCAGGTGCTTGCCCAGGCGACCATCCAGGGCCCCCTGCTCGTCCACGGGCAGCAGCATGGGATGCGGCTCGGGCACCGCGTAGCGGCCGTTATGGAAGACCAGGGCGCTGCCCGCGTCCCGGTAGCCGTAGCGCACCACCTCGCCGACGATGATCAGGTGATCGCCGCCCTCGTAGACGTTCCAGGTGCGGCACTCGAAGTGCGCCGCGGCGTTCTTCACCTTGGCGGCGCCACCGACCCCCTCTTCGATGCCGATCCCGGCGAACTTGTCCTCGCCGCGGCTCGCGAAGCGGTTGGAGATCTCGACCTGGTCGTTGCCCAGCACATTGACCACGAAGTGGTCGGCATCCCGATAGGCGGCCAGGCTGTAGGCGCCCTTGTCGATGCTCCACAGGATCAGCGGCGGATCCATCGACACCGTGTTGAAACTGCTGGCGGTCACGCCGAAGTTTTCACCATTACCATCCCGGGTGGTGACCACCGTGACCCCGGTGGCGAACTTGCCCAGGGCGCGGCGGAAATCTCTCGTATCAAGGCTCATCTGGCATCCTCCAGCACAGTCGTAGTTGTCTTTAACGCCCCAGCTTCTCGCCGGTGGTGCCGGCGATGCCGTAGTCGCCCTTGGGGATCTCGCTGATGATCACCCGCACGTTCTCCTCGGGGGCATCGACGGACGTCATGACCGCATCGGTCACGCGGCGGATCAGGGTCTCCTTCTGGGTCTGGGTGCGTCCCGACATCATGTAAACGTGAACGGTGGGCATGGCTGTTCCTCTTAGAGATCGATGACCAGGCGCTCGCTCTTGGCCCGCGAGCAGCACACCGCCATCTGGTCGTTGTCGGCCTTCTCCTCGTCGTTGAGGAAGTGGTCGCGGTGGTCGGGAGTGCCTTCCAGCACATCGCAGATGCAGGTGCCGCAGACGCCCTCCTCGCAGGAGACGTCCACCTTGACCCCGGCGGCCTTGAGCGCCTGGGCGATGGACATGCCCTCCTCCACCCGCACCGTGACGCCGCTGGCCGCGGCCTCCACCTCGAAGGCGCCGCCGCTGGTGTCGACCTCGGCGTTGAAGTACTCGAAGTGCACCCGCCCGCTCGGCCAGCCCGCCTCGCCGGCGGTGCCGATCACCCAGTCCATGAAGCCCGAGGGACCACAGACATAGAGGTGGGCGTCGTCGCCCTGGGCGGCGAGCAGCGAGGCGATCTCCAGGCGCTGCGCCGGCCCCTGGTCGTCGCAGTGCAGCACCAGGGCCTCGCCGAAGGTGCCCTCGAGCTCCTCCAGGAAGGCCGCCTTGTCCCGGGAGCGACAGCAGTAGTGCAGTTCGAAGGAGCGGCCGGCGGCCTGGAGCGCATGGGCCATGGCGATCATCGGGGTGATGCCGATGCCGCCGCCCACCAGCAGGCTGTGCCCCGCCGAGGCATCCAAGGGGAAGTGGTTGCGCGGCGCACTGGCCTGCACCTCGACGCCCTCGTGGAGGCGCTCGTGCACCGCCCGGGAGCCGCCCCGGGAGTCGGGGTCGTTGAGCACCCCCAGGCGATAGCGGTCGCCCTGGGCGGGGGCATTGCTCAGGGAGTACTGGCGCACCAGCCCCTCGCCCAGGTGCAGGTCGATATGGGCCCCCGCCTCGAAGGGCGGCAGGGCGGAGCCGTCGGCGGCGACTAGCTCGAGCACCGCGATCTCGTCGGTGTGATCCCGGCGCCGGGCGACGCTCAGGGTCAGGGTATCTTGTGTCATGCTTGGCTCCTCGCCGACGGGCGGCTAGCGCATATGGATGCCGCCGTTGATGTCCCAGGCCGCCCCGGTGACGAAGTCGGCCTCATCGCCCAGCAGCCGCGCCACGGTGGTGGCCACGAAGGCCGGGTTACCCAGCCGCTTGACCGGAATCACCCGCTCGACGATGCCCGCCAGCTTGTCGGCGGGCACCGCGGCGCGCACCGACGGCAGGTCCAGGGGGCCCGGGGCCACCGCATTGACGGTGACATTGGCCGCCGCCAGCTGGCCGGCGAAGACCTTGGTCAGGGTCAGGATGGCGCCCTTGCTGGCGGCGTAGTGGGCACCGGAGGCGGTGCCGCCGTTCTGCCCCGCCAGGGAGGCGATATTGACGATGCGCCCGTAGCCGCGGCCGGCGAAGTAGTCGCCGAACACCTGGCAGCCGAAGAAGGTGCCGCGCAGGTTGATGGCCACCACGGCGTCGAACTCCTCCGGGGTGATCTCCATCACCGGCGTCGTCGGGGTCATGGCGGCGTTGTTGACCAGGGCGGTGGGGGCGCCGAGGCGTTCCTCCACCGCGTCAAGGGCCGCACTGAAGTCTTCCTTGCGGGTCACGTCCAGCGCGAGTGCCAGGGCACGCCCGCCCTCGGGATCGAGCTCCCGGGCCAGGCGCTCGGCGCCCTCCCGGTCGCGGTCGGTGATGGCCACGCGAAAGCCATCCGCCAGCAGCTGCTCGGCGATAACGCGGCCCAGCCCCTGGGCCGCGCCGGTGATCACGGCGATCGGTTGCATGTGCCTCTCCTCGAGTAATGGGCCTCAGAAAATAAAGGCGACGGTATTGAGGTGATGGCCGGCGTTGATCAGGCGCACCACCTTGGTGTGCAGGCGCAGCCCCTCGGCGGTCTTGGTCAGCCGATACTCCACGTTGGCGGGATAGAGCAGCGGCTTGGCCAGGCGCACCTCGCTGAGGAACATGGCGCAGCGCAGCCGGATCGACGCCTCGTCCTCGTCGAGCAGGCAAAAGCGCGACAGGCTGCGCACCGTGCCCTCCTGGGCCTCGCTGGAGACCGATTCGCCGTTCTTCAGCCGCGCCACCCGCATCTCGCGCATGGCGTGATCGTCGTAGGCGAAGTTGAGGGTGTTGGCGAAATCCGTCTCGTGGATATCCACCGGCACCACGTAGGTGCCATCGCGCTCCCAGAGCCCCAGCCAGTCGGCATAGGCCTTGTGGTCGAGCAGGTCGGCCTCGCGGTTGATGAAGTCGATCGCCTGCTGAAACATGCTGTCTGCCATGGTCGTTACTCCCCTGCCTCGTCGCTCATCAGTCGTTTCCACATCTGGTAGGCGGCGCGCATGCCGGTCTCGGAGCAGACCGCGCCGGCCGGGTTGCCGTCGGCGGAGGGCGCCATGCGCCTGAGGCCGCGGTTGACCAGGATCCAGCCGTCCGGGCCGGCCAGGGAGCCCTTCTGCACCCGCTCCCAGCCCTCGGCGTCATCGGGGGTACCGAAGCCCATGGGACCCTGGAAGTGCTCGTGGAGGCGCATGCGCGTCTGGTTGAAGGGCGCCGGGGCCCCGGCGCCGCCGATGGCCACGTGGTGGATCTCGGTCTCGTCGACGCTGATCGGCGTCAGCACCCGGAAGAAGGCCATGGAGCAGGCCACGTTGGGGAAGAGGTTGAGGTTGAAGCCGGTGCCGCCCACGGCGCGCACCAGGCGACGGACTTCGGCCTCGTCATGCCCCTCGGCGCGCAGCGCCTCGGCCAGCTCCGCGAAACGCTCGGGGATGGGGTCGTCGAGGTTGGCCTCCAGGTCGACCAGCTCGGGGATCATCACCATGACGCTATGACCATTGCCCAGGTCCTCGACGAAGCCCTCGCCGTCGAGGAAGTCGAAGACCTCGGAGGTCTGGTCGTCCAGCGACGAGATAAAGGACTTGTGGACGATGGGGAAGTGGTAGGCGTCGGTGGTGTTCTCCAGCTGGATCTTCCAGTTGCCGGGGAAGCGGAAGCGGTGATCTCCGAGCACCTGCAGCGGGTAGCCGCCGGACTGCTTCATAAACAGGTCGATCCACTTCTTCGCGCCGCCCAGGAAGGTCTCCAGCGGCTCGGCCTCCTCGTTGAAGGTGGCGAAGATCATGCCCTGGTAGGAGTCGTGGCGCAGGCGCTCCAGCGGCAGCTCCTGCTTGTCGATGACGCCCTCGTACTCCTCGGCCTTGGGGATGGCGCGCAGCTCGCCATCCAGGGAGTAACCCCAGCCGTGATAGGGGCAGGTGAAGGCCCGGGTCTTGCCCCGCTTGCCCTCGCAGACGGTGGCACCGCGATGGCGACAGCGGTTGAGCAGCACATGGATATTCTTCTTGCGGTCGCGGCTGACGATCACCGGCTGGCGACCGACGAAGGCGGTCTTGTAGGCGCCGGCCTCGGCGACCTCGCTCTCGTGGGCCACCCATACCCAGGTCTGGTTGAAGATCCTGTCCAGCTCCTGCGCGAAGATCTCGGGATCGGAGTAGAGGCTCTTGTGGACGCGCCCCTCCTCCACCAGGCGGCCGGGGTCGGCGGTCACGTTTTCGATATCAATCAACTGCGTCATGGTCCTGTCCTCATGCGTTACGACGAATCATCCGTTGGCGGGTCACTCGGGCGGGACTCATTCGGGGACGACCAGCTCGCGGCCGATGCGCGCCTCGACGCGGGCGTATTTCCACAGCTTGTAGGTGCCGTCACCCACCGGGATGGTGCGGAAGAAGTTGCAGGCCGCGACGACGCTCTCGTAGTCCGGCACGTCGGCCATGATGTAGGCGGTCCAGGGGGCGGTGGCGGACGGGCCGACCATGATGCGGTCGTCGTCCATGATTCCCAGGATATTGACGCCGGGCAGCTCATCGATGCCCTGCATCATCTGGCTGAAGGCCTGCCAGACCTGCTTGCCCTCCTCGACGGGGGCGTTCATGAAGTTCTGGTTGATGCCGATGCAGAAGAGTACGCGGTGCATAGGGGTGATCTCCGTTGGGTCGCTTATGGAAGAGTGAGTTAGAGGTAGCCCGGCAGGGGCTCATGGCCGAAGAAGATGGCGCCGGCGTTCTTCCAGGTGATCTCGCCCATAAAGGCGTGCTGGGTGCAGAGCTGGGAATCGCGCAGGATTCGCGACAGGGGGTGGCCGTTGTCGGCCCCGGTCATGCCGCTGATCCGGTAGACGTCACGAATCGCCTCGGCGCACTCCTGGGTCAGGTGGGTGGTGGAGAGGCGCAGCAGGTTGATCTGCTCGCGGCTCGGCTCGCCCCCGGCCTGGATGGCCGCCCAGGCGGCCTCGGTGCTGTCGTAGAAGAAGGCGCGGGCGGCGCGCACCCTGGCCTCGGCCTTGCCGAGGGCGATCTGGGCATACTCCCGCTCGCCCAGGTTAGGGGCGCCGGTGACCGACTTGCGCCCGCCGGCCATGGCGCGCACGCCATCCAGCGCCTCCCGGGCCAGGCCCAGGGTGGTCACCGCCAGTACCTGGGCGGCGAAGGAGAGCGAGGGGTAGCGGAAGAAGAGCGCGTCCACGGTGGGCTTGCCGCCGCGCACGAAGGTCCAGGCCTCCGGCACATAGGCGTCCTCGACCACCAGGTCATGGCTGCCGGTGGCCACCATGCCCAGCATGTCCCAGGTCGGGTCGATCGCCACCTGGTCGCGGGGCAGCACCGCCATGCGCGGCAGGGCGCCCTCCTCGTCGGGCAGGATGCCCACGCCGCACAGGGAGGCGCCCATGCAGCCGCTGGCGAATTTCCAGCGTCCCGAGATGCGGAAGCCGCGATCGACCCGCTCGGCGGGCTGGGGCGGGAAGATGCCGCCGGCGAAGACCACGTCGGGGGAGTCCCGCCATACCTCCTTCAGCGTCTCCTCGGGCAGCGCGGCCAGGTAGGCGGGGTTCATGCCGAAGCTGGCCACCCAGCCGGCGGAACCGTCCGCCGCCGAGATCGCCTCGACCATCTTCAGGAACTCGGCGGGGGACTTCTCGTCGCCGCCGTAACTGGCCGGCACCATGGCGCGATAGACGCCGATGGCCTGGAACTCCTCGATGATGTCCTGGGAAATATGGCGCTGGGCCTCGAACTCCTCGCGGCGCCGGCGGATGGACTCGAGCAGCGCATCGAAGCGGGCTTCCCCGCCCCACTGGGACTTGTCGACGGTGCTTTGCATAAGCATCTCCTATTGTTTGAGCCGGGCCTCAGGCCCGGGCCGGATCCACCAGATAGCTGGCGGCCCGGCAGATAGCGGCGTCATCGCCGCGGCGCCCCACCAGTTGCAGCGCCACCGGCCGCCCGGCCCGGGGCGCCAGTGGCACCGTCAGGGCGGGATGTCCGGAGAGGTTGAAGGGCCGCAAGAGCGCGGAAATCGTCAGGTCCTGCTCGCCGGCGTCTGCCGCCGCCCGGGTCAGGGGCGCATGGGGCAGGGTCGGCAGCGCCAGGACGTCGTGGGCCTCGAGCAGCCGATCCACCTCGGCGGTGAAGGCGCGGCGCACCGCCTCGGCCTCATGGAGTTCGGCGTCGGTGGTCTGCCCCGCCGCCCGTAGCCGCTTGGCCACATCGGCGCCGAGGCGGTCGTCATCTAGCCAGGCCGCGCAGGCGTCGAAGGTTTCGCGGTTGATCACCGCCATGGCCGCCTTATAGGCCTCGTCCAGCAACGTGAGCCGAGCGGGCGAAGTGGGCAGTGACGAGGCGGCCAGACAGGCTTCCACGGCGCTCTGCTCGGCCTCATCGGCGACGACCTGAAGCCAGCCCAGCCGCGGTCGCTGCCCGCCGCGTGGCGCCACGAACTGGGGATCCACCGCCGCCATAAAGTCGATCAGCTCCTCCAGGTCGGCGGCGATGGGCCCGACGCAGTCGAGGCTGCTGAGCACCGGCATCACGCCGCGACGATCGAGGCGTCCGAAGCTCGGCTTGAGGCCATAGAGGCCGCAGCAGGCCGCCGGCAGGCGAATCGAGCCGCCGGTATCGGTGCCGATGCCGATCTCGGCCAGCCCCGCCGCCACCGCCGCCGCCGAGCCGCTGGAGGAGCCACCGGGAATCCGCTCGGGAAAGCGCGGATTCGCGGGGGTGCCGGTCCAGGCATTGAGACCGGTCATGCCGAAGGCCAGCTCGTGGAGGTTGGCCTTGCCGACGAGGCGATAGCCCGCCGCCAGGGTGCGCGCGACGATCTCGGCATGGCGCTCGGCCGGTGCCGCCTCGGCCAGGGCCGCCGACCCGGCCCGGGTCGGGTAGCCGGCGATATCGATGGTGTCCTTGATCACTACCCGTTTGGGGCCTCGCCCCAGGGCGAGGGCTTCGATCACAGAGGTCATGTCTCGGCCTTTAGTTATTTTTCACATGAAATTTCAAATAAATAATCCAGCGCATCGGCGAGGTCCCTCCTCGGCCTGCCTAGAGCACGAACAGGATCAGTTCGGGAATCGCCAGCAGCAGCAGGATGCAGGCCAGGTAGGGCAGCATGAAGTAGCCGACGCCGCGGAAGATATCGCCGAAGCCCAGCTCGGGATCGAGGCTCTTGACGATAAAGGCGTTGACCCCCACCGGCGGCGTGATCGCCCCCATGCTGGTGACGATGCACACCATGATGCCGAACCAGATGGGGTCATAGCCCAGCGCCAGGGCCACCGGGAAGAAGATCGGGATCGAGATGATCAAAAAGCCCATGGCGTCCATCAGGGCCCCACCGATCACGTAGATCAGCAGCACGCAGGCCATGATCAGGATCGCCGGCAGCGGCAGGGCCGCGGCCCACTCACCCACCAGGAAGGGCAGCCGGGTCACGGTGAGGAAGCGTCCGAAGATCACCGCGCCGGCCACCAGCATCAGGATCATGGCCGAGGACTTGAGGGCATTGGCCAGCGCCTCCTGGAGCACCTCCAGGGTCAGGCGGCCCTGCAGGGCGACGATGGCCAGGGCGCCCACGCAGCCCACGGCCGCGGCCTCGGTGGAGGTGAACCAGCCGGCGAAGAGGCCCCCCAGCACCAGGGCGAAGAGCGCCGCGATCTCCAGCACGCCCTTGAGCGATGTCAGCCGTACCGCCCAGGTGGCACGCTCCCCGGCGGGGGCCATGGCCGGATACTTCCGGCATAGCCAGGCGATGGTCATCACGAACAGCGCCACCAGGATCAGCCCCGGCACGATGCTGGCGATAAACAGGTCGCGAATGGCCAGCTCCGCCTGCAGGGCGATCACGATCAGCACCGAGCTGGGCGGAATGATCACCCCCAGGGTGCCGCCGGTGGCCACGCTACCGGCGCTCAGCGCCCGGTGATAGCCGAACTTCTTCATCTCCGGCAGGGCGATGGTACCGACGGTGGCCGCGGTGGCGGTATTGGAGCCGCTGACTGCCGCGAAGCCGGCGCTGCTGAGGATAGTCGTGGTGGCCATGGAGCCGCGACGATGGCCGATCCAGGCATAGGCGGAGGCGAAGATCTTCTCGGTGATCCCCGAGCGAAACAGCAGCTCGCCCATAAAGATAAACAGCGGGATGACGCTCAGCGAGTAGGCCGACAACTGCTCCCAGATGCCCGAGCTGATGATGTTGTAGGCGGCCATCGGGCTGGTCATCTGCAGCATGCCGAAGAAGCCGACGATAAACATCGCGAAGCTGATCGGCATCTTGAGCAGGATCAGCAGGAAGAGGGCCAGGACGCCGACCACGGCCATCAGGGTCATGCTCATTTCGTCACCACTCGTTTCAGGCTGCCGAAGACATCCGCCAGCAGCACCAGGCAGAAGGCGGAGAAGCCCAGGGCCACCAGATAGATCATCGGATGGAGGAGCAGGCGCAGGGTCTGGGAGACCATGCCGCGCTGCATGGCGCCATAGCCGTACTCCCAGAGCTTGATGGCCACCATGGCGAAGAACAGCAGGCTGACCAGGGCCACCAGGGCCTGGAGCAAGGCCTGCAGGCGCGCGGGGAACCGCGCCACCAGGATATCCAGCTCCACATGCGCCTTGTTCAACTGCGCATAGGCCAGGGAGAAGGCGACCACCACCGCGGTGAGCCAGCCGACGATCTCGCTGGTGCCGCCGAAGGAGGCGGCCAACTGGCGCATAACGATATTGGCGGCGACCAGGGCGACCATGGCCAGCAGGGCCAGGCCGGCCACGAACAGCAGGACGCGGCTGATCAGGAGATTGCATCGATGCATGGGACGAATGCCTCGCAGAGTCGATCACTTCCGGCGGCGACTCGGCCGCCGCCGGGCCCGTAACCCCAGGGGTTCAGGGTTGGCGATAGCTGTCGATCAGCTCCCGCATGCGCCCGTGGAATGCCTCGGCGGGCAGGCCCATCTCGGCCACCTGGGCCAGGCGCGCCTCGTTGATGGGCGCCAGGCGTTCGGCCCAGTGCGCCGCCTCCTCGTCGCTCAGTGTCAGGGTCTCGACGTCGTGGTTGTCGGCGGCCCAGGCCAGCGACTCCTCGATATGGCCGTCCAGGTAGTCGCCGGCGAAGTGGGCCATCTCGGCGCCCAGTTCGTCGATTACCCGCTGCACGTCCTCGGGAAGCGACTCCCAGCGCTGGCGGTTCATGGCGGCGACGAAGACCACATTGGTCAGCGGGTAGTCGGTGACGTACTGGACGCTGCGCGCGTATTGCAGATCCATCAGCGTCTCGCGGGAGCCCACATAGCCGTCGACCACCCCCGCCTGCAGGGCCTCGCCGGTCTCGGCCTGGTTGAGGCCCACGGGGACGCCGCCCAGCGCTTCCAGTACCTCGGTGCTGTCGCCGGGTACGCGAATCTCCTGGCCATGGAGATCCTCGAGGGAGGTCACCGGGGTACGGCTATGCAGGTAGCCCGGCTCGGAGGTGAAGGCGGTGATCACCTTGAAATCCTCGAGGCCCAGCTGGTCGGCGGGAAACTCCTGGATCAGGTCGTAGACCACCCGGCTGGCCACCGTCGAGTCGACCTCGATGCCGGTCAGGTTGCCGGCCAGGTTGATCAGCGGAAAGCGCGCCGGCTCATAAGAAGTGGCGGAGAGACCGATATCGGCGACGCCGCTCTGCACGCCGTCATACATGTTGCCGGCGGTCAGCAGGGTGCCCCCGGGGAAGGTATTGACCGACACCCGGCCCTCGGTGCGGCGCTCCAGCTCCTCGGCCCAGTGCTCCATCTGTACCGCGGGGAAGGTCTGGGCGGGGGCGAAGAAGGCGTAGTTGAGGGTGATATCGCTCGCCTGGGCCTGGCTCATCGCCAGCGAGCCGGCCAGGAAGGCACCGAGGCAGGCGGCGCCGAGGCGCCGCCGGGGAGTCAGGGTCGGGTTCGTGGTTTGCTGCGTCATGATGGGGTCACCTCGTGATTGTTATTGTGCCGGGTGTCGCTGACACCACATGCATTAAATATCACATGAAATTTCAAATAAAACCATAGGGCGAGGGCCGACTAGGCCTTAAGTCTAATCCCGCCACTATCAGGCGAACCGGGTGCCACTTATCTCAATGGCTTTATAAAACAGCGACTTGAATAAAGGCTTCGCGATAGACCGCCAGGATCCAGGCACCCTTGTCGTGCCCTGCGGAAGCGATGGCACCCGGGTGGTGCACTGGCTCAGACCCTGGCGGTGCCGGCCAACTGGCTGGCCTGGTCCTGGGCGTCTTCCTTGGCCCGCGGGCGGGCGTGGCGCACCTGCAGCTCGGCGGCCTCGGTCCTGGCCAGCTCGATATCGAAGACCACCTCGGCGAAGGGGCCGTCCAGCTCACGCTTGGCGATCTCGGCGGCATCATCGATGCGCTTGGCCGGGATCACCAGCTCCTCGCGGGTGGCGAAGGCGAAGTCGTCCCAGGTGTAGGGGTCGCCGGCCAGGTTGATCTGGGTGGTCAGGTGCTGGTGCCCCGGCGCCGAGACGAAGTAGTGAATATGCGCCGGGCGCTCGCCGTGGCGGCCCAGGGCCTTGAGCACCACATCGGTGGGGGCGCCTTCCGGGACGCCGTAGCCGGAGGGGATGATGCTGCGGGCAATATAGCGCCCCTCGGCGTCGGTAACGATGGTGCGGCGCAGGTTGTACTCGGACTGGGACGGGTCGAAGAAGGAGTAACCGCCCTTGGAATCGGCGTGCCAGATCTCCACCCGGGCACCGGCGACCGGCCGACCATCGGTGTCGCGCACCCGGCCGGTCAGCCACATGGTCTCGCCGTCAGTGTCCTGGCCGTCGTCCAGCCGTGCGAAGCCCTCGGCCTCGGGGGCGCCGGCCACGTAGAGCGGCCCTTCGATGGTGCGCGGGGTGCCACCGGCCAGGCCGCGGGCCGCGTCCTCGGCGTCCATGCGCATATCCAGATAGTGATCGAAGCCCAGGCCCGGGGCCAACAGGCCGAACTGGGTGTCGTGGCCCAGGGCGTTGAGCAGGCTGACGCTCGACCAGAACTCCTCGGGGCTGACATCGAAGTCGTCGATCAGGCGATAGAGGTCGGAGAGCAGGCGGTGCAGGATCCGCTTGGCGCGCTCGTTGCCGCCGGCCTGATCGAAGCCGGCCACGGCCTCGAGGAAATCCTGAACTTCCGGGGTATCGAAGATCTTTACGGTCATGGTCTGGGCCTCTGTCATTATCCTTGTTCCCCTCTGCCGGGGGAGAGCCACTCTCGCCGAGCCCGATCGGGCGCCGGACAAACTACACTTTTCAAGTATATTCGCCATCCTCGGCCTAGCCAGCCAATACCCTTTGGGCTTTCGGCCATACCCCTAGGGGTATGGTGAGGTCATCCAATAAATCCAGTAACAAGCACCAGGATTCCAGCAGGTTTTCATAATCACTACCCGACCAAGCGCATCGTACCAGTGGATTATCTTGTATTTCGCGCCATCTCCCTATCGGCCGCCTCCGGCCCATCGCCCCCACCGGCGACGACACGACGGGCCCGACCGGGCCGCATCCCCGACTGGCTCATCGCCCGACCGCGGCCTGGGCTACGACGAAAGAAGTAGCTCAGGATTCCCTGATCCGCCGCCCCCTCGAGATTGCGAAGCGGCCATGCAGCAACTGGTAGGCCAGGCCGCCGACCACCACGCCCCAGAAGGCCGAGCCCAGGCCCAGGAAGCTGATGCCCGAGGCGGTGGCGATAAAGGTGATCACCGAGGCCTCCAGGTGATCCTTCTGGGCCACGAAGGCGCTGAGGTTGCTGGTGATGGCGCCGATCAGCGCCAGGCCGGCGAGCACCGCCACGAACTCCCCGGGCAGGGAGGTGAAGAGCGCCACGATGGTGCCGGCGAAGCAGGCCCCCAGCAGATAGAAGCCGCCGTTGGCGACCCCGGCCACGTAGCGCTTGGCGGGGTCCGGATGCGCCTCCTTGCCGGTACACAGGGCGGCGGTGATCGCCGCCACCACGGTGGTGATCCCGCCGAAGGGCGCCGTGCCCAGCGACGTCAGGCCGGTCACCGCGAGGATCGGCCGGGCCGAGGCGTCATAGCCGGCGCCGCGCAGGATCGCCATGCCAGGCAGGAACTGGCCGGTAAGGCTGACCAGCACCAGCGGCAGGGCCAGGCTCAGGGTGGTATGCCAGCTCCACTCGGGGCGGATAAACTGCGGCTCGGCCAGTTGCAGGGAGATGCCCTGCAGGCTGGCGCCCTCCAGCCCCACCGCCAGCGCGATGCCCACCAGCAGCAGGATGATCAACCCATAGCGGGGCGTCAGGCGCCGCGCCACCAGGTAGGTGATCAGCATGCCGATGGCCAGCCCCGGCGCCGCCTCCAGGGAGAGGAAGACGCCGACCCCGAACTGGAAGAGGATACCGGCCATCATGGCGCTGGCGATGCCCGGGGGGATCGCTCTGACGATGCGGTCGAAGGAACCGGTGACGCCGATCACGATCAGCAGCAGCGCCGCCGTCAGATAGGCCCCCACGGCTTCGTTCAATGACAACCCCGGAAACAGGGTCACCAGCAGCGCCGTGCCCGGTGCCGACCAGGCGGTGATCACCGGCACCCGGAGCCACAGGCTGAGCGCGATCCCCGATACGGCGGCCCCCAGCGAGATGGCCCATACCCAGGAGGTCATCATGGCCTCGGAGACCCCGGCGCCCTGGGCCGCCTGGAAGAAGATCGCCAAGGGCCCCGAGTAGGAGATCAGCACCGCCACGAAGCCGGCGGTAATGGCGGGAAGCGAGACATCCTTGAGTCGCGACATGGTCAAAGTCCCTCTCGGCTGGACGACAAAGGAAAAAAGCCCGAGCCGGCAAGGCTCGGGCCAAGGGGGAAGACGAGAGTATCAGGAAGCGGACTTGCCGGACCGCTCGCGGCGGGTCAGCAGGAACTCGAAGTCCTTGGTCTCGAAGAGCATCGAGATCAGCACGCCCAGCACCAGGGCCCAGAAGGAGGCGCCGATGCCGAGGATCTGCAGGCCGGAGGCGGCGATCAGGAAGGCGAAGAGGCCACCCATCTCGTGCTTGCCGGAGAAGGCCATATGCATCGCCGAGGTGATCACCCGCAGCAGCGCCAGGCCGGCGATGATGGCGATAAAGTAGCCCGGCATCGCCTCGATCAGGCTGACCACGAAGCCGTAGAAGGGCGCGGCGATCACGAAGATGGCCCCGGTCACCACCGCCGCCACCCAGCGCTTGTCCTTGTGGCCGGCCTCCGGCGAGGCGCAGATGCCGGTCATCGGCGCGGCGATACAGGTGCTGTGCAGGTTGAAGAAGGCCGAGAGCATGGTGCCCACGCCGCCCACCGCGGTGATGGCGTTGGCCGGCACCTGCTTGTAGCCCATGCCCTTGATCAACCCCACCCCGGCGGGGGTCTCCATGCCCACCAGGATCAGCGCTAGCGGCAGGCCATAGGCGAGGAAAGCGTTCAGGGTGAACTCCGGCACGATGAATTCGGGGAAGGTCACCGAGAACTCGACCGCGGAGAAATCGACGCCGCTATAGGCCATGTAGGCGATACCGGCCAGCATGGCGACGATCAGCGGCGGCACCCGGCGCAGCAGGCGAGCCGAGAAGAAGAAGGCCAGGATCATGATCGCCGCCGGCAGCAGCGCGTTCTCCAGCGGCGCCACCATGTTGAGGCCGAACTTGAGCAGCACCCCGGCCACCATGCCCATGACGATGGGCATGGGAATCAGCTTCATGACGATGCCCATGACCCCGGCCAGGCCGGCCACCAGAGAGATGGCCCCGGCGATCAGGGTCGCCCCCAGGGCGGCCTCCAGGCCCACCACCGGGATGATGGCGGCGAACAGCAGGGCCCCGGGGATGGAGTTGGCCATGGGCATGGGCAGCCGGTAGTAGGCCGGCATCACCAGGCCGAACAGGCCATTGATCATCAGGTAGCTGATCACCCAGATCATGATGAAGTGGGAGTCGAGGCCGGCGGCGGTGCCGGCGCTGATATGGATAATGCCGGCGCTGAGGCCGAAGATGCCGGCGACCACGCCGGCGCTGAGGTTATCGACGTTGAGGTCGCGGAGGAAGTCCCTGGGCGCGGACCGCAGGCCGACGCCCTTCTCGAGATGCTTCATGGTGTGCTCCAGGGGAATTATTGTCGTTGGAATCCTGCTTGGGCCCGTCCCCGGGCCCTGGCATCCGATCCGGCCATCGGCTAGCCGAGATCGCCGCCGGCCACCGGCACCACGCTGCCGGTGATATAGCTGGCCTCGTCCGAGGCGAGGAAGAGGATGGGCGCGGCCATCTCGTCCAGGGTACCGTAGCGGTTCATCAGGCAGCTCTGCTTGGTCTGGTCGATATGCGCCTGGAACCAAGCCTGCTCCGTCGCGTTGCGCGGCTCGGGGGTGCCCCGGGAGATGCGTCGCGGCGGCGCCTCGGTGCCGCCGGGAGCGGTGGCCACCACGCGGATGCCGTGCTCGGCGTACTCGAAGGCCAGCGAGGCGGTCATGGCGTTGACCCCACCCTTGGCCGCCGAGTAGGGAATCCGGTGGATGCCCCGGGTGGCCGCCGAGGAGACGTTGACGATGACGCCACCGCCCCGCGCCACCATGCTGGGCAGCACCGCCCGGCAGCACCACAGGGTCGGCATCAGCGAGCGGGTGATCTCGGCGGCGATCTCGCTGTCGCTGAACTCGGTGAACGGCTTGAAGTTGATGGCCCCGCCCACGTTGTTGATCAGGATATCGATGCGCCCGAAGCGCTCGACGCTCCTGGCCATCACCTCGGCGGCGCCTTCCCAGGTCTCCAGGTCGGCCTGCAGGGCGATGGCCTCCACACCCTGCTCGGCCAGCTCGTCCACCACCTCGTGAATCAGGTCGGCGCGGTCCACCAGGGCCAGGCGGGCGCCCTCGGCGCCGGCCCGCTCGGCGACCCGCCGGCCGATGCCCTGGGCGGCCCCGGTAATCACCATGACCTTGCCTTCGAATCGATTACGGCTCATGCGGCCTCCCCCGCCGCATTCGGCGTGAACTTCTCGTAATGGAAGCTCTGGGGCACGATGCCCTCGGCATCGAAATGCTTGAGCACGGCGTCGACCATGGGCGGCGGCCCGCAGAGGTAAACGTCCACGTCACCATCGTGCATCACGCCGGCGTCCATATGGTGGGTCACGTAGCCCTTGCGCGGGTGGCCACTGGCCTCGTCCACCACCACGGTGGCGTAGGTGAAGGTCGGCAGCTTCTCGGCGAAGGCGTCCAGGGCGTCCACCTTGACCAGGTGATCGTCCTTGTTGACCCCATAGATCAGATGGATCGGCTGATCACAGCCCTTCTCCACCAGTTGGGCGAGCATGGAGAGGAAGGGGGCCAGGCCCGTGCCGCCGGCCAGCATCAGCACCGGGCGCGTCACCTCGCGCAGATAGAAGCTGCCCAGGGGACCGGTCAGGCTGAGGCGGTCGCCCGCCGCGGCCCGCTCGGCCAGGTAGCCGCTCATCACCCCGTTCGGGATATTGCGAATCAGGAAAGTGGCACGCCCCTCCCCCGGCAGCGAGCTGAAGGAGTAGGAGCGGTGCGCCTCGCTGCCCGGTACATCGATATGCACGTACTGGCCGGGCAGGAAGGCCAGCTCGCTGCCCTCGTCCAGGTCCACGATCAGCTCGATGCTGTCCTCGGAGAGCGGCTCGACCTGGGCCAGGGTTCCCTCCACCTTGCCCACCGCGGTCTTGCACAGGGTGGAGGCCACCGGGACCTGGATGACGCAGTCGGAGGACGGCACCATCTGGCAGGTCAGCACCATGCCCTCGGCAGCTTCCTCGTCGGAGAGGGCATCCTCGATATATTCGTCCCCCATATCGAACTCGCCCTGCTCGCAGTGGCCCTTGCAGGTGCCGCAGACCCCGTCGGAGCAGTCCATGGGCAGGTTGACCTTCTGCCGGTAGGCGGCGTCGAGGACGGTCTCGCCCACCTTGCAGCCGATGAAACGGGTGACGCCATCCTCGAAGTTAAGGGCAATGGTGTAGCTCATGGTGGTTCTCCTCCCTCAGCGCATCAGACGTGGTAAACGTCGATGACCTGATGGATATAATCGTTATTCAGCTGGATCACCTTGCGGGTGATCAGCGGTCGCTCGCCCGACACGTCCAGGGTGTAAAAGGAGGTGCCGAAGAAGGTCTGGGTCTCCTTGTAGCGATGGCTCAGGGTCTGCCAGTTGAAACGCAGCGTCACCTCATCGCCGTCCTGACCGAGCACTTCCAGGTTGTTGATCTGGTGCGTGGTACGCGGCTCGGGCGTGCTGGCCCCGCTACGCTCGGTCTTGATCCGGTAGACCCGGTCCTCGAGACCCTCGCGGTTGGGGTAGTAGATCAGCGAGATCTCGGCATCGGGGTCTTCGGTCAGCCGATCGTCGTCGTCCCAGGCCGGCATCCAGAACACCGCATCCTGGCGGTAGCACTCCAGCCACTCGTCCCACTGACGGTCGTCGAGCAGCCGCGCCTCACGGTAGAGAAAGGCCTGAAGTTCCTGATAAGAGATGCTCATGCGTGCTCCCCCTCTGCCGCGGATTCGGTGGCGATAAACTGACCGCGCTCCTTGTCGATGGCGCGCAGCATCTGCTCGACCCAGTGCTTGTGGTGCAGCACGTAGATCCCCTCATCCTCCGGGGAGGCCCCGCTCAGCAGGGGTTGCATATCGATCGCCTTGGCATTGTCGTCGGCGCCCTCGATCCACTGCGTGGCGCCCCGCGACAGGTCGTTCCACTCGGCCAGCGAGCCGGCGTAGCCGGTCTGGCAGCCACGGAACTCTTCCAGGTCGTCCGGCGTGCCCATGCCGCTGACGTTGAAGAAGTCCTCGTACTGGCGGATACGCACGCGGCGATCCTCGGCGGACTCGCCCTTGGGCGCGAAGCAGTAGATGGTCACCTCGGTCTTGTCCACGGACAGCGGGCGCAGCACGCGGATCTGAGTGGAGAACTGATCCATCAGGTAGACGTTGGGGTAGAGGCAGAGGTTACGGGTCTGGTTGACGATGGAGTCGGCCCGGGCCTCGCCGAGTTCGCTCTCGATCGCATCCTTGCGGGTGTAGACCGGGCGTACCTCGGGGTTGAGCAGCCGCGTCCAGAGCATGATGTGGCCGTTCTCATAGCAGTAGAAGCCGCCCTGGCTCTTCGACCAGCCGTTGGCGTCCACCGCCTTGGTGCCGCCGGCGTCATAGTTGCGGCGATCCATGGTGGAGGCGTAGTTCCAGTGCACGGTGCCGACGTGATAGCCATCGGCGCCGTTCTCGGCCTGCAGCTTCCAGTTGCCGTTATAGGTGTAGGACGAGGTGCCGCGCAGCACTTCCAGCCCCTCCGGCGCCTGATCGACGATATTGTCGATGACCTTCTTGGTCTCGCCGAGGTACTCCTCCAGGGGCAGGACATCCTCGCTCAGGCTGCCGAACAGGAAGCCCTTGTAGCTCTCGAAGCGCGGCAGCCGCGTGAGGTCGTGGGAGCCGTCCTGCTTGAACCCCTCCGGGTAGGCGCCGGTCTTCTCGTTCTTGGCCTTGAGCAGCTTGCCGTCGTTCTTGAAGGTCCAGCCATGGAAGGGGCAGGTGAAGGTGCCCTTGTTGCCGCGCTTGCGCCGGCACAGGGTGGTACCGCGGTGGGCGCAGGCGTTGATCAGGCCGTGCAGCTCGCCTTCCTTGTCGCGGGTGATAACGACCGGCTGGCGGCCCATGGTCAGGGTGAAGTAGTCGCCGGGCTCCGCGATCTGGCTCTCGTGGGCCAGGAACAGCCAGTTGCCCTCGAAGACATGCTTCATCTCGAGGTCGAAGAAGTCGGGGTCGGTGAACATGCTGCGGTGGCAGCGGAAGATGCCGGCCTCGGCGTCGTCGATGACGGCGCCGCGGACGCGTTTCTCGAGTTGATCAAGCTTGTGGGTCATGATCGGACTCCTGATGTCTCGGCAGAGACGCTGTTGGACTCGCCGCGTCCCGGCGGAAGCCAAGGCTTCCCCAGCCCATGGCGAGGAGCGCCATGGCGGGACGGGCAAAACGGGATTCGGGGGGCGCCGGCGACCCGCCGGCGCGCGATGCTGACGGCCTGTCGAGCCTAGACCTTGGCGGTACCGGCCAACTGGCTGCCGGCATCCTGCGCGTCTTCCTTGGCCCGCGGACGCACATGGCGACTCTGCAGTTCGGCGGCCTCGGTCCGGCTCAGCTCGATATCGAAGATCACCTCGGCGAAGGGGCCGTCCAGCTCACGCTTGGCGATCTCGGCGGCGTCGTCGATGCGCTTGGCCGGGATCACCAGCTCCTCGCGGGTGGCGAAGGCGAAGTCATCCCAGGTGTACTTGTCGCCGGCCAGGTTGATCTGGGTGGTCAGGTGCTGGTGACCCGGCGCCGAGACGAAGTAGTGAATATGCGCCGGGCGCTCGCCGTGGCGGCCCAGGGCCTTGAGCACCTGGTCGGTGGGCGCGCCTTCCGGGACGCCATAACCGGACGGGATGATGCTGCGGGCGATATAGCGACCCTCGGCGTCGGTGACGATGGTACGGCGCAGGTTGTACTCGGACTGCGAGGGGTCGAAGAAGGAGTAGCCGCCCCTGGAGTCGGCGTGCCAGATCTCGACCCGGGCGCCGGCGACCGGCCGGCCGTCGGTGTCACGCACCTGGCCGATCAGCCACATGGTCTCGCCGTCCGGGTCCTTCCCGTCGTCCAGGCGCGCGTAGCCTTCGGCCTCGGGGGCACCGGCCACGTAGAGGGGCCCCTCGATGGTGCGCGGGGTGCCACCGGCCAGGCCGCGGGCCGCGTCCTCGGCGTCCATGCGCATGTCCAGGTAGTGGTCGAAGCCCAGGCCCGGGGCCAGCAGGCCGAACTGGGTATCGTGGCCCAGGGCGTTGAGCAGGCTGACGCTCGACCAGAACTCCTCGGGGCTGACATCGAAGTCGTCGATCAGGCGATAGAGGTCGGAGAGCAGGCGGTGCAGGATCTGCTTGGCGCGCTCGTTACCGCCGGCTTGATCGAAGCCGGCCACGGCCTTGAGGAAATCCTGGACTTCCGGGGTATCGAAGATCTTGACGCTCATCGGGCTATCCTCGTCATTATCGTTATGACCGGTCGCAGCCGGTGCTAGCGGGTCTCGCAGGGCGTGCTCCTTGGCGGAAGGCACCGGGTCGAGCCTCGGTCTGCCCTGTTATGGGGCAAGTGTGATTGCCCCCAGGGCACAGAACCAATATCGTTTGGGTCCCAAGCCATACCCTGGAGGTATCATGGAGCTGCGTCACCTGAGGTACTTCTGCGTCGTCGCCGAGGAGCTTAACCTGACCCGAGCGGCGGCCAGGCTGCATATGGCGCAGCCACCACTATCACGTCAAATCAAGCATTTAGAGGAAGAAGTCGGGGTCAAGCTCTTCGATCGCGGGCCCCGTGGCATGCGCCTGACCACCACCGGTCAGTTCTTCTATGAGCATACCCTGCAGATACTGGAGAAGATCGACACCACGGTGCAGGCCGCCCGCCGCATGGCCCGAAGCCAGCGGGTGATGTTCGGGATCGGTTTCGTCGCCTCGGTCTTCTATGGGCAGCTACCGCTACTGGTGCGGGGATTACGACAAAAGGATAACGTCGAGCTGAGCCTGGCGGAGCTGACCACGGTGCAGCAGGTACAGGCCCTCAAGGCGGGGCGTATCGATATCGGCTTCGGGCGCCTGCGTATCGATGACCCGGACGTGGAGCAGGAGGTGCTGTTCGACGAACCCTTGATGGCGGTGGTGCCCTGCGGCCACCCCCTGGAGGGCACCACCCCCACCCTGGCGGAACTCGCCGACTACCCTCTGATCCTGTTTCCCGCCAAGCCGCGCCCCAGCCTGGCCGATACCGTGCTCGGCCTGTTCCACCGCCAGGGGCTCAAGGTGGAAGTCGCCCAGGAGGCCAACGAGCTGCAGACGGCACTGGGCCTGGTGGCCTCGGAGATCGGCATCACCCTGGTGCCCGAGCAGGTCAAGCGGGTACGCCGTGACGGCATCAGCTTTATCTACCTGGCAGAGAAGCACATCACCATCCCGATCCTGTGCAGCCGCCGCCGTGGCGAGCCCCCCTCCGAGGTGATGCAGGCCGCCAACGCCATCCTCGAGGTGCTGGTGGAGAACCGCCGCAGCGGGCGCTATCCCTGAGCGGGCCCAGGCGCCCTGCCAACCACGCCACGCTCACCAGCAGGGCGAGCAGGACTTAAGTCGTAGCCCCAAGGAGTAGTATTCGGCCGCCGCCCACCTTAGCCTCCTAATAATAAGTCACAACATCATTCAGGAGTCGCCATGAAGGCCATCAAGGTGTCGCCTGGTTCGCTCGTGGTGCTGGCCGGCATCACCGCCGCCCTGCACGTCGGCAAGCTTCCCCCCGCCATCCCGGCCCTGCAGGAGACCCTGGCGATCACGCTGGTCCAGGCCGGTTTCCTGGTCTCGCTGGTCCAGCTGGCCGGCATGTCGCTGGGCCTGATCATCGGCCTCTCCGCCGATGCCCTGGGCCTGCGACGCAGCATGCTCACCGGCCTCGGCCTGCTGACACTGGCCAGCCTGCTGGGCGGGCTGGCCGAGTCCGCCGGCGCCCTGTTGCTCTGCCGCGCCCTGGAGGGCCTGGGTTTCCTGCTGACGGTGCTACCCGCGCCGGGGCTGCTGCGCCAATTGGTGCCGGCCGAGCGCCTCAATCGCATCCTCGGGGTCTGGGGTTGCTACATGGGCATCGGCATGGGGACCTCCCTGCTGATCGGCCCCTGGGTCATCGCGGGGCTGGGCTGGCAGGGCTGGTGGTGGTGCCTGGCCCTGTGGACCGCCCTGATGCTGCCATGCCTGCTGGCCGGGGTGCCCGCCGACCGCCAACGCCAGGCCGCCAGGGCCCTGGCGCCCGTGAGCGCCGAGGGGTGGGGCCGGCGGCTGAGCGTGACCCTGCGTGCCCGCGGGCCCTGGCTGGTCGCCCTCTGCTTCGGGCTCTACGCCTGCCAGTGGCTGTCGGTGATCGGCTTCCTGCCGTCGATCTACCACCAGGCCGGCTTCTCCGGCGGCCAGGTCGGCGTGCTGACCGCCCTGGTGGCCACCATCAACGTGATCGGCAGCCTGGGGGCGGGGCAACTCATGCATCGCGGTATCGCTGCCAACCGGCTCCTCCTGACGGGGTTCCTGGCCACCGGCCTCTTCACCTTCCTCGCTTATAGCACCCTGACGGAGGCCCTGCCGCTGCTGCGCTTCGCCGCCGTACTGCTGTTCTCGGCGATGGGCGGCCTGATTCCTGGCGCCCTGTTCGCCCTGGCGGTGCGGTTGGCCCCCAGCGAACGCACCATCTCCACCACCGTGGGCTGGATGCAGCAGTGGTCGGCCTTCGGCCAGTTCGCCGGTCCGCCCGGGGTAGCGTGGCTGGCCGCCCAGGCCGGTGGCTGGCACTGGACCTGGGGCATTACCGGCGCCTGCTCCCTGCTCGGCATCCTGCTCGCCCTGCGTATTGCCCGGCTGCTCGGCCAGGCCACCGTCAGCGAGCCGTCCCCAGTTGTCGCGCCAGCCGATCGAGCAGCCGCATCGTCGGCAGACACCTGACGAAGGAGGCCTCCGGCTCGCGCCCCTCGCGGATGGCGGCGATGAACTCACGATCCTGATCGGCGAAACCGTTGCCGGTCAGGGGCTGGAGTTCGCCGTCGTGATCCCTGAGCTCGTCGCGGTAGGCCAGCAGGGTCGCCTCCTCGCCGATGTAGCGATAGAAGCCGCCGAAGGGACCGCGGTTGTTGAAGGAGAGTGCCAGGGTGGCCAACACCCCGTCCCGGGAGCGCAAGCCCAGGCTCAGGTCCATGGGGATGTCCAGCTCGGGATGCGGTGGCCCCTGGTGACCCCAGACGTCCACCTCGACGTCATCCAGCAGCCAGGCGAAGAGGTCGACGCTGTGACAGGCGTGGTGCCACAGCAGGTTGTCCACCCAGCGGCGAGGCTGGCCCTGCATGTTGCGATTCTCGCGACGAAAGAAGTAGGTCTCCGCGACCAGGTGCTGGAGGCGAAACTCACCGGCGACCAGGCGCCGCTTGAGCTCGCGGTGCGGCGCATTGAAGCGCCGGGTATGGGCGACCATGCAGACCCGCCCCGAGGCCGCGGCCAGCGCGGTGATCCGCTCGGCGTCGGCCAGGCGCAACGCCATGGGGATCTCGCATAGCAGGTGCTTGCCGGCGGCGATCACCCGTTCGGCCTGGGCGGCGTGCTGGGGGCTCGGCGTGGCCAGGATCACCGCCTCGATCTCCTCGCGGGCCAGGGCCGCGTCCAGGTCCAGGGTCACCTCGGGGATGCCCCACTCGGCGGCGAAGGCCCGGGCATCCGCCTCGACCCCGCCGACCAGGCAGGACACTTCCACTCCCGGCATCTCCCCGAGCACCCGCATATGGACGCCGGCGATGCCGCCCTCCCCGACCAGCAGCAGGCGTAGTGGACGTTCCATCATAAGAGACACTCCGTGGTCGATGCTGGCCGGCTCGGCCCGGATGCCGGCCACGCCAAAAAGTCCCGAGCCACCATCGTGGCCCGGGACCAGGGGGAAATCGTCGTTCGCTCGGCCTATTCCAGGGACTCGTAGGGCAGCCCCACGTAGTTCTCGGCGATGGTGGTCAGCCCCGCCTCGGAACTGGTCACATAGTCCAGCTCGGCCTGCTGCATGCGCGTGGCGAAGTCCTCCTCCTCGGAGAACTTGTGCAGCATCGAGGTCATCCACCAGGAGAAGCGCTCGGCCTTCCAGATGCGCTTGAGGCAGGTCTCGGAGTAACGCGGTATCAGGTCGGTGCGGCCCTCCTGGTAAACCTTGACCAGCAGCCGATAGAGGGTGTTGACGTCGCTGGCGGCGAGGTTGAGCCCCTTGGCGCCGGTGGGCGGCACGATATGCGCGGCGTCCCCCACCAGGAACAGGCGGCCGTATTGCATCGGCTCGACCACGAAGCTGCGCAGCGGCGCGATGCTCTTCTCCAGCGACGGCCCGGTGACCAGTTGCCGGGCCGTCTCCTCGGGCAGGCGCCGCTTGAGCTCCTCCCAGAAGCGCGCATCGGACCACTCTTCCACCTTTTCCTCCAGGGAGACCTGGAGGTAGTAGCGGCTGCGGGTCGCCGAGCGCATGCTGCACAGGGCGAAGCCGCGCTCATGACGGGCGTAGATCAGCTCGTCGGCCACCGGCGGGGTGTCGGCGAGCAGGCCCAGCCAGCCGAAGGGGTAGACCCGTTCGAACGCCTTGATGCGCTCGGCGGGGATCGAGCGGCGCGACACGCCATGGAAGCCGTCACAGCCGGCCACATAGTCGCAGTCGAGGCGGTGGGTCTCGCCGTCCTTCTCGAAGGTCACATAGGGCTTGGCATCGGGGTTGTCGCTCTCCAGGTCATGCGGCTGGACATTCGCGGCCTCGTAGATCGTCGTGCCGCCGGTCGCCTCGCGGGCCGCCATCAGGTCGCGGGTCACCTCGGTCTGGCCATAGACCATCACCGTCTTGCCGCCGGTCAGGCCGGCCAGGTCGACACGCACCCGGCGGTTGTCGAAGGCCAGCTCGACGCCATCGTGGGGCAGACCCTCGGCGTCCATGCGTTCGGCGACCCCGGCCTCGCGCAGCAGGTCGACCATGCCCTGCTCCAGGACCCCGGCGCGGATCCGGCCCAGCACGTATTCGCCGCTCTGGCGCTCGAGGATGACGTTGTCGATGCCCTGGCGGCTCAGCAACTGGCCGAGCAGCAGGCCCGAGGGCCCGGCACCGATGATGGCGACCTGTGTCTTCATGGGACTACCCCTGTCGAATGCGTTGATGATGCAGTGACTTGCATTTTTCAATGAATACGCCCGATAAATAAGGCATGATTGGCACCATTACTTGGACATACCGAAGATATCACATCGACTTTGGTCGCACCCCAGGAGGCCGCCATGCTCACCGCCCCCGCCGCCTCGGTTCCCGTCTTCAAGCTCTACGGCGAGACCCGCCATTGGCCGACGCCGGACCTGCTGCATTGCGAGTCGATCCCCGAGCGCAGCCACCTGCACGACTGGAATATCCGCCCCCATCGCCACGCCGACCTGGTCCACGTGCTGCACCTCGCCAGCGGCGACGTGACCCTCGAGCTGGAGGGCATGCCCCACCGCCTGGCGGGACCGCTGACCATCGTGGTTCCGGCCATGGCGATCCACGGCTTCCGCTTTTCCGAGGACGTCCAGGGCCACATCATCACCCTGGCCCAGCCGCTGGCCGAGCACCTGTCGCAAGCCCTGGGAGAGCAGGGCAAGGCGCTGGCCCGCACCGACTTCCAGCGCCTCGACCGGCCAGAGACGGCACGGCGGATCGCCACCCTGGTGGCCCAGATCGACGAGGAGTATCGCCAGCCGGCACCGGGGCGCGCGCACCTGCTGGAGGCACTGATCCAGGCCCTGGTGGTCGAACTCTCGCGCCTCGCCGAGCGGGGCCGTCCCTCGCCCCACCGGACGTCGCGGCCCGGGAGTCGCGTCAACGGCCGGGTCAATGACAAGGGGCACGAGCACCTGGCCAACTTCCAGGCGCTGATCGAGGCCCAGTACCGTCAGCAGCCCAGTATCGAGTCCCTGGCCGGCCAACTGGGCCTGACCAGCGCCCACCTCAATACCCTGTGCCGCCGCCTGGCCGATCGCAGCGCCCTGCAACTGCTCCACGAGCGCCTGTTGCTGGAGGCCAAGCGCCAGCTCACCTACACCAATATGACCGTCGGCCAGGTCGCCGACCTGCTGGGCTTCTCGGAACCGGCCTACTTCACCCGCTTCTTCAAGCGGCTCAGCGGTTTCTCGCCCCGGGACTTCCGGCTGCGCCAGCACGCCACCCCCAACGACGTCGCCCCCGGCCAGGCACGCTGAACCGGGGGCGACGCGGGCGCCGAAGGCGGCGACTCAGAGCAGGAACAGGGTGGTCAGCACCGGGAAGGCGATCAGCAGCGCCAGGCGCAGCAGGTCCGACACCACGAAGGGCGCCACGCCACGGAAGATCTCGCCCAGCCCCACATGGGGCGCCATGGCCTTGATCACGAAGACGTTCATGCCCACCGGCGGGGTCATCAGCCCCAGCTCCACGGTGAGCACGGTGACGATGCCGAACCACACCGGGTCGATGCCCAGCGACTGGATGATCGGGAAGACCACCGGCACGGTGATCACCAGCATGGCGATGGAGTCCATGAACATCCCCAGCACGAAGTAGAGCGCCAGGATGCACAGCACCACCAGGATCGGCGCCAGGTCCACGCCATACAGGAAGTCACTGATCGAGAAGGAGATCCGCGACACCGAGATAAAGTAGCCCAGGGTCTCGGCACCCACCAGCATGAAGAACACCACCGCCGACAGCGCCAGGGTCTCCTGCACGCTCTTCCACAGCCCGGCAAGCCGCATGCCCTTGGCCAGGGCATAGAGCAGGGTGGCGAAGGCACCGACACTGGCCCCCTCGGTGGGGGTGAAGGCGCCGAAGTAGATGCCCAGGATCATCACCAGGAAGACCGCGAAGAAGGGCGCCAGGCCACCCATCGACAGCAGCTTCGCCGTCCAGGGCGTGGGCTCGCCGGCCACCGCCAGGGCGGGCCTCAGGCGCATCATCACGCTGACCGTCAGCGCATACATCACCAGGCCCATCAGCCCCGGCACCAGGCCGGCCATGAACATGTCGCCCACCGACTGCTCGGTGAGGATGGCGTAGATCAGCAGCGCGATGGAGGGCGGAATCATGATGCCCAGGGTGCCGCCGGCGGCCAGGGCCCCGGTGGCCAGGCCACGGTTATAGCCATAGCGTTCCATCTCCGGCAGAGCGACCCGAGTCATGGTGCTGGCGGTGGCCAGCGAGGAGCCCGAGATCGCCGAGAAGACCCCACAGGAGCCCACCGCGGCGATGGCCAGCCCGCCTTTCCAGCCGCCGCAGATCACCCGGGTGGCGTGGAACAGCTTGCCGGCCATGCCGGAGTGCGCCGCCAGCACGCCCATCAGGATGAACATCGGCACGGCGCTGAAGCTGTAGTTGGACAGCACCTCCACCGGCACCGTCTTGAGCTGAGCGATGGCCGCGCTCCAACTGATCACCTGGGCGAAGCCCACCACCCCGACGACTAGCATGGTCAACGCCACCGGCACGCGCAGCACCATCAGCACCAGCAGCAAGGCCAGGCCGAGGGCGCCGATCATCTCACTCCCCATGCGACACCTCCTGAGTGGCACCGAAAATCGCCCCGAGCAGCGCATGAATCAGGCTGCGCAGGCCCAGCAACAGGCTGAGCACCGCGGCCGTCTGGTAGATCGGGCCCATCGGCAGGCGCAGGTCCTGGGTGACCTCGCCATGCCGGGCCGCCGCCGCGGCCGAGTCGAGCAGGCCGAGAAAGAGCACCAGGCCGAGGGCCGCGAAGCCCAGCAGGTAGACGCCATGCAGGCGATGCTTGATGCCCGGCGCCAGGCCATGGGAGAGGGCCTCCACCACCACCTGACTCTTCTCCACGTTGGCGGCCATGGCGGCCAGCAGCGAGCAGAGCATCAGGTAGCTGACCAGCTCCACGCTGCCGGTCACGCGCAGGGCGAGGGCGCCCTCGGTGACGCGATAGAGGTAGCGGGTGCCGACATCGGCGATGGTCACCGCCAGCAGCGCCACCAGGGCGAGGCCGGCGACGACGCGGCAGACCAGGGCCAGCCACTGGCTGGCCCGTTCCAGGAATGACTGCATCCTCGCTTACCCCCGCTCGGCGGCGCAGGACTCGCTGGCGGCCAGGGCGGCCTCATAGACCTCCTGAGCCGGCAGGCCACGCGCCTCGAGCTCGGCGAGGTAGCCGTCGATGCCGTCCTGGAGCGGCTGCTGCCAGTCCGGGTGCGCCAGCGGGTCGTCGATCTCGCGGATGGTATGGCCGGCGTCGATGGCCTCCTGCTTGCCCTCGACATCGAGGCGGTCGAAGACGGCGCCGGCGTTCTCGGCCCAGCGCATGCCGGAGTTGGCGTCGATCACCGCCTGCTGCTCGGGGCTCAGGCGCTCATAGGCGCGCTGGTTCATGGTGGCCACGAAGATCAGGGTGTAGAAGGGCACCTCGGTGTGGTACTCGACCAGCTCGTTGATGCGGAACCCCTTGAGGCCCTCCCAGGGGAAGCTCAGGCCATCGATAACGCCGCGCTGCATGGAGGTATAGATATCCGGCGCCGGCATGCCCACGGGGCTTGCGCCCATGTTCTCGAGCATGTCCCCGGCCACGGCGGTGGGGCGACGGATGCGCAGGCCCTCGAGGTCGGCCGGGGTCTGGACGTCGGTGCCGATGGTGTGGATACCGCCCGGGCCGGTGGTGAACAGGAACAGCGGCCGGGTATCGGCATACTCCTCGTCGAGATGGCCCTCGTCGTAGAGGGTCTGCAGCACGCAGGCCCCCTGGGTGGCGGTGGTGGCCACGCCAGGCAGTTCGACGATCTGCGACAACGGGAAGCGCCCGGCGGTATAGCCCTGGGCCGTGGCGCCGATATCGGCGATGCCATTGCCCACCGCCTCATAGATGGCATCGGGCCTGGCCAGGGTGCCGGAGGGGAACATCTCGATACGCAGTTCGCCGCCGGACTCCTCCTCGAGGGTCTCGGCCCAGGTCTCGAAGAGCGCCTGGTTGACGCCCGAGGCCCCCGGCCAGAAGTGGGCCATGCGCAGGGTGGTGGTCGCCTGGGCGGTGGAGGCGAGGGTCAGGCCGGCGATGGAGGCCGCCAGCAGGCAGCGGGGAAGAATACGTTTCATCGGTCAGTTCCTCATCAGGGCGGATTGCCGGCGGCAACCTGAGCATGAATTGTCGTTATGGATCCACGAATGTTCGAATAACGAACACTAGTTACCCTGGGTGAACAAGTTAACCCAAGGGCTCGGGGGCTAGATAACCGACTTTAGTCGAAGGAAAAGCGCCAACACCCCGGGCGGGCGGCGCCAGGTCGGTACCCGACATTTTCCCGGACCCAATCTCCCAGATAAGGTAATATCAGGGCAATAACTTGGACTTTTCGAAGATATCCTGACGACTTTAGTCGCATCCCCCTTCGCTGCCTGGCGCGCCCCCCAGGCCCAGCAGCTCCCCGTAGCGTAGCCCGATAAAGGCATGCTCGCGCATCAGCATCTCGGCCCTCGCCCCCTCGCCATGGCGCAACGCCTGGACGATCAGCTCATGCTGAAGCTGGGCCAGCTGCAGCTTGCGGTATTCGCGATCCAGCGCCTCGCTATCGATGATGAGCGAATCGGCGGCGGCGAACGGCAGGTGATTATTGCGGGCGATGGCGTCGCCGATCACCGGGCTGCCGGCCGAGCCGACGATGGCCTCGTGGAAGTGGCGGTTGAGTTCGCTCCAGGCATCGGCGTCACGCTCCACGAGATGGCCCTTGGCTAGCAGGTCTCGCCCTTTCTGGATCCAAACCTGAAGTTCATCGGCCAGCGCCGCCGACAGGCCCTGCTCCGCCAGCCGCCGCGCCGCCAAGCCTTCCAGCACGCCGCGCACCTCCACGGCGCAGCGCACATCGACCTCGGTGAACTCGCGCACCATGAAGCCACGCTTGCCGGCCCGCTGCAGCAGCCCCTCCTGTTCCAGGGTGCGAAAGGCCAGGCGCACCGGGGTCCGCGAGACCCCCAGCTGCTCTGCCACCGCCACCTCACCGAGGCGTTCCCCCGTCTGAAAGTGCCCTTCACCGATCAACTTGCGCAGCCGGCCCACCACGCTCTTGTCGCCATCACTCATCGCTTATCCCGTCGTTGTTGCGTATTGATTGACCACCGACCACACATTGGATCCAACTAAAGCATAAGTTGACGTGAAACACGCACCAGGACTTTACTTTGGATCCAATTATAACACCTGACGCATTCAGCCGAGGAGAGAACCGTGACCACTCAAGCCCCCTACCCCAAGAATACCTGGTACGTCGCCGCCACCCCGGACGAACTCGCCGACAAGCCGCTGGGGCGCACCATCTGCAACGAACCGATCGTCTTCTTCCGCGGCGATGAGGGCCGCGTGGCCGCCGTGGAGGACTTCTGCCCCCATCGCGGCGCCCCACTATCGCTGGGCTTCGTGCGCGACGGCAAGCTGGTGTGCGGCTATCACGGCCTGGAGATGGGCTGCAATGGCAAGTGCTCCAGCATGCCGGGCCAGCGGGTCCGCGGTTTCCCGAGCATCCGCGCCTATCCGGTGGAGGAGCGCCACGGCTTCATCTGGATCTGGCCCGGCGACCCGGAGCGGGCCGACCCGAGCCTGATCCCCGAGCTGCACTGGGCCAACAGCCCGGACTGGGCCTATGGCGGCGGCCTCTATCATATCCACTGCGACTATCGCCTGATGATCGATAACCTCATGGACCTGACCCATGAGACCTATGTGCATGCCTCCAGCATCGGCCAGCCGGAGATCGAGGAGGCCGCCCCGGCGACCCGCGCCGACGGTGACGAGGTGATCACCGAGCGTCATATGCAGGCCATTCCGGCGCCGCCCTTCTGGCAAGCGGCCCTGCGCGGCAACGGCCTGGCCGACGACGTGCCGGTGGACCGCTGGCAGATCTGCCGTTTTACCCCGCCGAGCCATGTACTGATCGAGGTCGGCGTGGCGCATGCCGGACATGGCGGCTACGACGCCCCGGCGGGGGTCAAGGCGTCGAGCATCGTGGTGGACTTCATCACCCCCGAGACCGACACCTCCATCTGGTACTTCTGGGGCATGGCGCGCAACTTCAAGCCGGAAGACTCGGAACTCACCGGGCGCATCCGCGAGGGCCAGGGCCAGATCTTCTCCGAGGACCTGGAGATGCTGGAATCCCAGCAGCGCAACCTGCTGCGCTACCCGGAGCGTCAGCTGCTCAAGCTCAATATCGACGGCGGCGGCGTCCAGGCGCGACGCATCATCGACCGAATCCTCGTCGAGGAACGCGAAGCCAGCCAAGAGGAGGCCAGCGCATGAGCAGCCAGCCCCTCTCCCTGATCGTCGAGGTCACCGGCAAGCGCCAGGAGGCCGAGGATATCGTCACCTTCGAGCTGGCCGACCCTCACGGCCGGCCGCTGCCGGCGTTCGGCGCCGGCGCGCATATCGATGTGCGTGTGAGGGATGACCTGATACGCCAGTACTCGCTGTGCAACCACCCCGAGGAACGCGACCGCTACCTGGTCGGGGTACTGCGCGACCCGGCCTCGCGGGGCGGCTCCGAGGCCATGCACGACGCGATTCAGGAGGGCGACCTGCTGCAGATCAGCGCCCCCAAGAACCACTTCCCGCTCAAGCCGGCCGGGCGCACCCTGCTGCTGGCCGGCGGCATCGGCGTGACGCCGATCCTGTGCATGGCCGAGCGCCTGGCGCATACCGGCGCCGACTTCGCCATGCACTACTGCACCCGCTCGCCGGAACGCACCGCCTTCCGCGACCGCATCGCCGCCTCGGGCTTCGCCGAGCGGGTGCGGTTCCACTTCGACGACGGCGCGCCGGAACAGAAGCTCGACCTGCAGCGCCTGCTGGCCACACCGGATCCCGACACCCGGATCTATGTGTGCGGCCCCAGCGGCTTCATCGATGCCGTGCTGTCGACCGCCAAGGCCAGCGGCTGGCCCGCCGAGCGGCTGCACACCGAGTATTTCGCCGGCGCCGTGGCCGACACCAGCGACGACGACAGCTTCGAGGTCAGGATCGCCAGCAGCGGCGCCAGCTTCACCGTGCCCGCCGACAAGACCGTGCACCAGGTGCTGGCCGATAACGGCATCGACATCATGGTCTCCTGCGAGCAAGGCGTCTGCGGTACCTGCCTGACCCGGGTGCTGGAGGGTGAACCCGACCATCGCGATCTCTTCCTGGAGGACCACGAGCACGCCGCCAACGACCAGTTCACCCCCTGCTGCTCGCGGGCCAAGAGCCCGGTGCTGGTGCTGGACCTCTGAGCCGAGCCTGGCGCCGCCCGCACGGCACTCAAACGACAATCACAATGAGAGACTCCCCTATGAAAGCGACCAAGACTGCGATCACCACGGCCCTCGCCCTGACCCTGGCCGGCACCGCCCTGGCCGAGGCCAGCACGACCCTCAGGGTCGCCCATGTCTGGCCCGGCGGCTCGCTGATCGACCGTGAGCTCTTCCAGGCCTGGGCCGACAGCGTCGAGGCGGCCTCGCAGGGCCGCCTCGAGGTCGAGGTCTACCCCAGCCAGACCCTGGCCAGGTCCGAGCAGACCTACGACAGCACCGCCAACGGCATCGCCGATATCGGCGCCTCGGCCCAGGGCTATACCGCCGGCCGCTTCCCCCTGACCCAGGTGGTCGAGCTCCCCGGCGTCTCGGCCAGTAGCCGTCAGGGCGCCTGCATCCTGCAATCGCTCTATGACGAAGGCCGCCTGGACGCGGAATACGCCGATACCCGGCCGCTGTTCCTGTTCACCACCGGCCCCGGCTATCTGCACACCCGGGAGCGGCTGATCGAGACGCCCGCGGACCTGGCCGGCCTGCGCCTGCGCCGCCCCACGCCGGTGGTGGGCGACATGCTCGAGCGACTCGACGCCCAGGCGGTGGGCATGCCGGCCCCGGATGTCTTCACCTCGATGCAGCGCGGCGTGGTCGACGGCCTGAGCTTCAACTGGGAGGGCATGAAGACCTTCCGCCTCAACGAGCTGGCCACGCACCATACCGAGGTGCCCCTCTACGATCTGTCGCTGTTCGCCACCATGAGTCAGCGCAGCTACGAGGCCCTCCCCGAGGACCTGCAACGGATCATCGACGACCACAGCGGCCTGGAGTGGTCACTGCGCGCCGCGGCGGTCTATGACGAACTGATCCGCCAGGGGCGTGAGGAAGCCGAGGCCGCCGGCCACGACTTCCTGGTCATCGAGGATGCCCTCGATCATCCGGACTGGGGCCCGGTGCTGCGGGAGACCACCGATCGTTACCTGGAAGAGATCGGCGGCGAGGCCCAGGAGGTCTACGAAATCGCCATGGGCCTGCAGGAAACCTGCGAGGCCTGAGGCCAGCACGTCCCGGAAAAGCACGCCGGCGGGCCCGAGGGCCCGCCGGCGTTATCATTGGCGAAGACTCAGCCTGCCCGCTTGCTCAACGCCGGCTTGCTGGCCACCGCCCGGGCAGCGGTAAACTCGAAATCCCTGGCCTCGAAGATCAGCGAGACGAAGACGCCCAGTACCAGGGCCCAGAAGGAAGCGCCGATGCCGAGGATCTGCAGGCCGGAGGCGGCGATCAGGAAGGCGAAGAGGCCACCCATCTCGTGCTTGCCGGAGAAGGCCATATGCATCGCCGAGGTGATCACCCGCAGCAGCGCCAGCCCGGCAATGATGGCGATGAAATAGCCCGGCATCGCCTGGATCAGGCTGACCACGAAGCCATAGAAGGGGGCGCCCAGCATGAAAACGGCCCCGGTGATCACCGCCGCCACCCAGCGCTTGTCGCGTTCACCGGCCTCCGGCGAGGCGCAGATGCCGGTAGCGGGGGCCGCGATACAGGTGCTGTGCAGGTTGAAGAAGGCCGAGAGCATGGTGGCGAAGCCGCCCACCGCGGTGATGGCATTGGCCGGCACTTCCTTGTAGCCCATGCCCTTGACCAGGCCCACCCCGGCCGGAGTTTCCATGCCCACCAGGATCAGCGCCAGCGGCAGCCCATAGGCGAGGAAGGCCTCCAGGGTGAACTCGGGCACGATAAATTCGGGGAAGGTCACCGAGAACTCGACCGCGGAGAAGTCGACGCCGCTATAGGCCATGTAGGCGATACCGGCCAGCATGGCGACGATCAGCGGCGGCACCCGGCGCAGCAGGCGGGCCGAGAAGAAGAAGGCCAGGATCATGATCGCCGCCGGCAGCAGCGCGTTCTCCAGCGGCGCCACCATATTGAGGCCGAACTTGAGCAGCACCCCGGCGACCATGCCCATGACGATGGGCATGGGAATCAGCTTCATGACGCTGCCCATGACCCCGGCCAGGCCGGCCACCAGGGCGATGGCCCCGGCGATCAGGGTCGCCCCCAGGGCGGCCTCCAGGCCCACCACGGGGATGATCGCCGCGAACAGCAGGGCCCCGGGGATGGAGTTGGCCATGGGCAGAGGCAGCCGGTAATAGGCCGGCACGAACAGCCCGAACAGGCCATTGATCATCAGGTAGCTGATCACCCAGATCATGATGAAGTGGGAATCGAGCCCGGCGGCGGTGCCGGCGCTGATATGGATGATCCCGGCGCTGAGGCCGAAGATGCCGGCGACAATGCCGGCGCTGAGGTTATCGACGTTGAGATCGCGGAGGAAGTCCCTGGGCGCGGACCGCAGGCCGACGCCCTTTTCGAGATGTTTCATGGTGTGCTCCAGGGGATTTTATTGTTGGTATCGCTGGCCGAAGGAGGCCTCCCCTCCGACCCGTGGTACTAGTCAGCGTTGGTATCACCATCGTGCCGGAAGGTTGGGTATCGGGCGCCTCAGACCTTGGCAGTCCCGGCCAGTTGGCTGCCAGCGTCCTGCTCGTCCTCCTTGGCCCGCGGACGGCCATGGCGTGTCTGCAGCTCCAGTCGGTCCGTGCCGGCCAGCTCCACGTCAAACACAACCTCCGTGAAAGCCCCGTCCAGCCCACGCTTCTCCGCCTCGGCGGCATCCTCAATGCGCGTGCCCTCCACCACCAGCTCCTCACGTGTCGCGAAGGCGAAATCGTCCCAGGTGTACTTGTCCCCCGCCAGATTGATCTGCGTGGTCAAGTGCTGGTGACCCGGCGCCGAGATGAAGTAGTGGATGTGCGCCGGACGCTCACCGTGGCGGCCAAGGGCCTTGAGGATCCGGTCGGTCGGGGCTCCCTCCGGCACGCCATAGCCGGAAGGGATGATGCTGAGCGCGGTGTAGCGCCCATCGCTATCGGTGTAGATGGTGCGACGCAAGTTGTACTCGCTCTGGCTCGGGTCGAAGAAGGAGTAGCTGCCCTTGGAGTCGGCGTGCCAGATCTCCACCTTCGCACCGGCAATGGGGTTACCGCCCACATCGCGCACCTGCCCGGTCAACCACATGGTCTCACCCTCCGCGTCCTGGCCATCGTCCAGGCGCGCGAATCCTTCGGCTTCTGGCGCGCCGGCCACATAAAGCGGCCCCTCGATGGTGCGCGGGGTGCCACCGGCGCGCTGGGCCTCCGCATCCGCGGCGTCCTGGCGCATGTCCAGGTAATGGTCGAAACCCAGGCCCGGGGAGAGGAGCGCGAACTGGGTCTCGTGGCCCAGGGCGTTGAGCAGGTTGACGGCCGACCAGAACTCGTCGGGGGTAACATCGAAATCGTCGATCAACCGGTAGAGGTCGGAGAGCAGGCGGTGCACGATTTGCTTGGCGCGCTCGTCGCCACCGGGCTGGTCGAAACCGGCAACGGTCTCGAGGAAGTCTTGCACGTCGGAGGTATCGAAAATCTTGATCGTCACTGGGGCGGCTCCATGGTGGATGGTCGATGGCGATGCATTAAGTGCCTTCTAAGCTTGAGAGCATCAGGCAAGGGCAGTCCGTGAGCCGGACTCCCACCCCAGGCGTATCCTGGCCGCGACCACATCGTCTTGCGGGTCATGGTTCCAGAGCCAGTCGAAACGGGTCTCCAGCTCGGAGGCAAGCTTCGCTTCGTCATCGCCAATGCCGAAGGCGCGGTACTCGTAGAGGTCTCCCGCCTGGTGGGAGCTGCGCTGCACCTGGCAGGTGCGCGCGTGGCGGACCACCTCGAAGGCCGCCAGGGCCTGCCGGGCGTTATGCCGATCGCAGGCCTCGTCGGTGAGCAGGCTGGCCAGCACATAGGCATCCTCCAGGGCCTGGCCGGCCCCCGCCCCCTGGTGGGGTACCATGGCATGGGCCGCATCCCCCACGATCAGCACCCGGTCGCGGTGGTAATGGGGCAGCTCGGGAAGCTCATGCAGGGCCCAGCGGGTCGGGGCGGGAATGCACTCGAGAATGGCCTGGGAGGCCGCCCCCCAGCCCTCGAATACGCTCAGCATCTCTTCCTGGGTCACGGCGTTGACCCAGGCCTCGCCCTCGGGCAGCCGGGGGGTCGGGGTGGAGCGGTCGGTGATGAAGGCCACCACGTTGATCAGTTCGGACTGCTTCACCGGGAAGGTCAGGATATGGCGGTCGGTGCCGAGGTACATCTGCGGCACCACCGCCAGCCGCCGGTCGGCGCCCCTGGCTTCCATGGCCGCTTCCAGTTGCTCGGTGGGGATCATGCCGCGATAGGCATAGGTACCACTCCAGAAGGGGCCGAGATCGCGGTACTGCTCGGGTGGCAGCACGTGCTCACGCACTGCCGACTTGATGCCGTCGAAACCGATCAGGATATCGGCAGTAAAGGAGGTACCATCATCGAAGTGCGCAGTGGCCCTCTCATCATCCTGCCGGACCTCGACACAACGCTTGCCGAAGTGGGCGACTCCCTCGGGCAGGTGGGCGACGATGGCATCCAGGAAGTCGGCCCGGTGCACCGAGGACTGGCCACAGCCCGGGGCCAGGGAGGCACTCAGATAGGCGTCATCGTTGCCACGCCGCCATTCGAACCAGACGTCCTCGAAGGGGGCCGGAGAGGAGTCGGCGATACGACGATAGGAGGCCTCCAGGCCGAGCAGGCTGATCGCACGCACGGCATTGGGGCCGAAGGAGACCCCGGCGCCGATCTCGGAGAAGCGCTCGGCGGCTTCGAAGAGATGGACCTCGAGGCCGGGATCCCGCGACAGGGCGACGGCGAAGGCCACGCCGCCGATACCGCCGCCGACGATGCCGATGGAAAGGCGCTTGGGTTGAGGGTTGGGTACCATGGTCGTACCTCCTGTCCGGGGTTATCGTGATGGCCTTCACGCTATTACCCGGCCTCGACGGCGACCACACAGCCCCCTTCATTCATTGCATAAGCACGGCTAATAAACCGATAAAACAACAACCTGAGCACACCCTCACCGCCGCGACCCCGACCTTTGTCCAATGCCGGGAACGGCCGGAAAACATCCGACGAGAGACCACCATGATCAAGCTGTCGGAGATCGACGTGAACCTGCTGGTGGTGTTCGACCTCCTCTACCAGGAGCAGAACACCCAGCGCGTGGCGCTGCGCCTCGGCCTCACCCAACCCGCGATCAGCCACTCCCTGAAGCGCTTGCGCACCCTGCTCGGCGACACGCTCTTCGAGCGCACCTCACAGGGGCTGATGCCGACGCCGCTGGCCTCTCGGCTGCACCCTCCCATCGCCGAGGCCCTGGCCCGGCTTCAGGAAACCCTCAACCGGCCGGAGGACTTCGACCCGGCGGTAAGCGAGCGTACCTTCAATATCGCCATGACCGACATCGGCGAGATTGTCTTCCTGCCGCGCCTGCTCGAGCGCCTGGCCCGGGAGGCACCGGGCATCGCCCTGAGCACCGTGCGCAGCCAGAACGAGGACCTGAAACGGGAGATGGAGGAGGGGCAGATCGACCTGGCCATCGGCCTGATTCCCCAGCTCGGCGCCGGCTTCTACCAGCAGAGACTCTTCGTGCAGCGCTATGTCTGCCTGATGCGGGCGGATCACCCCCTGGCAGCGGGCGAGTTCGACCTGACTACCTTCAGTGCCGCCCAGCATGCCGTGGTGGTAGCCCGGGGCACCGGCCATGGCGTCGTGGAGGAGAAGCTGGCCCGAGCGGGCGTCAGCCGGCCGGTCAGGCTCGAGTTGCCCCATTTCGCCGCGGTGCCCTACATCGTCAGCAGCACCGACCTGGTGGTCACCGTCACCGACAAGCTGGCCGAGGCGACCCGGGAACGGTTCCGGCTGGCGATGCGCGAGCACCCCGTGTCCTTCGCCGAGATTCCGATCAACCTCTTCTGGCACCGACGCTTTTACCAGGATGCCGGCAACCGCTGGCTGCGCGAGCTGATCTTCGAGATGTTCGCCGAGTAACGGCGTTTTCCTCCTGCTCTTACGGCGGCCCGCGGGCCGCCGTTGTCGTTATGGCACCGGCCAGGGCCCACACTCGACCAAAGACGTAGCCCCCAAGGCATGACCCACCCGGGGGGCTGATGTAACCTATAAACTGTTTAATACAACAACAGTATTTTCTAACAACATAAACTCAGCCTGACGGCAGACAGCAAGGAGCCAATAATGACAGCCTCCACGCTCGACCAATCCCATGCCCCGGCCTTCACCGCTCCCCGGGTGCGCCTGGAATCCCGGGATGACGGCACCCAGTTGCTGCACTCCGCGTTCCCGCTGAGCGACGACTACGCCCGCTGCAGTGGCGAGTGGCTGGAGCACTGGGCCCGGGAGGCGCCGGAACGCGTCTGGCTGGCCGAGCGCGACGCCCAGGGCCAGTGGGTCGAGCTCACCTATGGCGAGGCACGTCGCCGGGTGGTCGCCATCGCCAGTTGGCTGCTGACCCAGGGGCTCGGTGCCGAGCGCCCGCTGGCGATCCTCTCGGACAACGGCATCGAGCACGCCCTGCTGATGACCGCCGCCATGCACATCGGCGTGCCCTCCTGCTCGATCTCGCCGGGCGGCTCGCTGATGTCCCGGGATCACGCCAAGCTCAAGAGCCAGATCGAGCTGCTGCGCCCCGGGGTGATCTACGCCGACCCCATCGAGGCCTACCGACCGGCGCTGGCGGCCATCGCCGAGCTCCACGACGGGGTACTGGTGGCCGGTGGCCGCAGCGCCTCCACCGAGGGTGCCGTCCCCTTCGCCGCCCTGGAGGAAACCACCGACGAGGCGGCGGTGATGGCCGCCTTCGCCGCCCTCACCCCGGACACCATCGCCAAGTTCCTGTTTACCTCCGGCTCGGTGGGCACCCCCAAGGCGGTACCCAACACCCAGCGCATGCTCTGCTCCAATCAGCAGGCCAAGGCCCAGGTCTGGCCGACCCTCGCCGAGCGACCGCCGGTGCTGCTCGACTGGCTGCCCTGGAGCCACACCTTCGGCGGCAACCATAACTTCAATATCGTGCTGCACTGGGGCGGCACCCTCTATCTCGACGACGGCAAGCCGACCCCGGAGCTGATCGAGAAGACCGCCCGCAACCTGCGCGAGGTCTCGCCGACCCACTATTTCAGCGTGCCGCGAGCCTACGACATGCTGGTGCCGCTGTTGCGCGACGACGCCGAGCTGCGCGACGCCTTCTTCCGGCACCTGCAATTGGTCTTCTACGCCGCCGCGGCGCTGCCGGATCACCTCTGGAACGAGCTCGAAACCATGGCCCGGGAGACCACCGGGCGCGAGGTGCTGATCGCCTCTTCCTGGGGCGCCACCGAGACCGCTCCGATCTGCACCGACTGCCACTTCCCCGCCGTGCGCTCCGGGGTGATCGGCGTGCCGGTACCGGGCACCACCCTCAAGCTGGTGCCCACGGCCGGTAAGCTCGAGGTGCGGGTCAAGGGCCCCAACATCTTCACCGGCTACTGGAAACAGCCCGAGCTGTCGGCCAAGGCCTTCGACGACGAGGGCTTCTACATGATCGGCGACGCCGTGCGCTTCGTGGATCCCGAACGCCCCGAGCTGGGCCTGCTCTTCGATGGCCGCGTCAGCGAAGACTTCAAGCTGCTCACCGGCACCTGGGTCCATGTGGGCGCCCTACGCATGGCCGGCCTCGATGCCCTCAAGCCCATCGCCCAGGACATCGTGGTCAGCGGCCACGACCGCGACGAGATCGGCTTCCTGATCTTCCCCCACCTGGCCGAATGCCGCCGCCTCTGCCCCGACCTCGCCGAGGACGCCTCCGTCACGACGCTGCTTTCGCACCCGGCGGTGATCACGCGAGTTCGTCAGGCTATCCAGGCGATGAAGGCGCTGGGAGGCGGCAGCTCCACCTACCCGACCCGCGCCCTGCTGCTCGAGGAGCCACCTTCCGTGGAGGCCGGGGAGATCACCGACAAGGGCTATATCAACCAGCGCAAGGTCCTGGATCGCCGCGCCGAGCGGGTGACAGCCCTCTATTCCTCCGCCCCAGCCGACACCCCGGCCACGGCCGTTATCACCCTTTAACTCATGAATCATCTATCGCCGAGGCCCCCCATGACCGAGTCCCTCGTCAAGACGTCCCTGGACGACAGCATCTACACCATCACCCTGGCGCGCCCCGAGAAGCGCAATGCCGTCAGCGACCGCCTGCTGAACGCCCTGGAGGAGGCCCTGGTCGCCACCCCGGAAGGCACCCGGGTGATCATCCTCGCCGCCGAAGGCAAGCACTTCTGCGCCGGCCTGGACCTCTCCGAGCACCAGCATCGCGACCCCTTCGGCGTGATGCAGCACTCCCGCGGCTGGCACCGTATCTTCGATCGCCTGCAGAACGGCGGCATCCCGGTGGTCGCCGCCATGCAGGGCGCGGTGATCGGCGGCGGCCTGGAACTGGCCACGGCGACCCATGTGCGTATCGCCGAGCCCAACACCATCTATCAGTTGCCCGAGGGCCGTCACGGCATCTTCGTCGGCGGCGGCGCCTCGGTGCGCGTGGCCAATATCATCGGCCCCGGACGCATGTGCGAGATGATGCTCACCGGCCGCATCATGGAGGCCGACGAGGGCCAGCGCCTGGGCCTCTCCCACTATGTGGTCGGCGAGGGCGAGAGCCTCGACAAGGCTCGCCAGCTCGCCAGGCGCATCGCCGAGAACGCCCCCATGGCCAACTGGGCCATGGTCTCCGCCATTTCGCGCATCGACAACATGTCCAGCGACGACGGTCTGTTCGTCGAGTCACTGACCGCCGCCTTGACCCAGACCAGCCCCGAGGTCGCCGAGCGCATCGGGGACTTCCTGACACGCAAGGGCCAGGGCCCGCGCACCTGATTCGCCACCCAGCAAGGAGAGTGCCATGAAATTCCAGGACAACACCTTTATCGTCAGCGGCGGCGCCTCGGGCCTCGGCGAGGCCACCGTACGGTCTCTGCATGAGGCCGGCGCCCGGGTCGTGATCGCCGACCTCAATGCCGAGCGCGGCGAAGCCCTGGCGGATGAGCTCGGCGAGCGCGTCCGCTTCCGCCGCACCGACGTCACCAGCGACGCCGATGGCCAGGCCGTGGTGGACCTCGCCGTCGAGACCTTCGGCGGCTTGCAAGGGCTGATCAACTGCGCCGGGGTCGGTGACCCCGCCAAGGTAGTCGACCGCCACGGCGAGCCGCTGCCCCTCGACGCCTTCTCGCGCATCGTCAATATCAACCTGCTGGGCACCTTCAATATGCTGCGCCTGGCCGCCGCCGCCATGGCCAAGGGCGAGCCCCAGGCCGACGGCGAACGCGGGGTGATCATCAACACCGCCTCGGCGGCCGCCTTCGACGGCCAGATCGGCCAGCCCGCCTATGCGGCCTCCAAGGGCGGTATCGTCGCCATGACCCTGCCCATCGCCCGCGAGCTGGCCCGCCACGGCATCCGCGTGATGACCATCGCCCCGGGGCTGTTCAAGACCCCGCTGATGGAGGCCCTGCCGGAGGAGGCCCAGCAGTCGCTGGCCGCCGCCATCCCCTTCCCCAGCCGCCTGGGCGAGCCCGACGAATTCGCGCGCCTGGCCTGCCATATCGTCGACAACGCCATGCTCAACGGCGAGACCATCCGCCTGGACGGCTCGATCCGCATGGCACCCCGCTGATTCCTGTCCCACCCCGGGATGGCGCCAGTCACAGACTCGAAGGGCCTTAGCATGATCGACTACCAAGCACCGCTGCGTGATATGCAGTTTATCCTCGACGAGCTCGCCGACCTCGAGGGCATCGGCGCGTTGCCCGGCTGCGAGGACGCCTCGCCCGACCTGGTGAGCGCCGTCCTGGAAGAGGCCGGCAAGTTCGCCGCCGGCGTGCTTGCCCCCCTCAACCCGATCGGCGACCAGCAGGGTTGCCGCCTGGAAGGCGAGCGGGTGATCACCCCGGACGGCTGGCAGGTCGCCTACGACCAGTTCCGCGATGCCGGCTGGATCGGCCTCTCCCTGCCCCCGGAGCATGGCGGCCAGGGGCTGCCCAAGCTGGTCTCCACGCCGGTGTGGGAGATGTGGTTCTCCACCAACATGGCCTTCGCCATGCTGCCTCAGCTCAACGTGGGCCAGACCGAGGCGCTGATGATCGCCGCCAGCGAGGCGCAGAAGGCGACCTGGCTGGACAAGGTGGTCAGCGGCGAGTGGGCCGCCACCATGAACCTCACCGAACCCCAGGCCGGCTCCGACCTGGCCGCCACCCGTGCCCGCGCCGAGCCCACGGACGATGGGGCCTATCGCCTGTTCGGGCAGAAGATCTTCATCTCCTACGGCGAACACGAGCTCACCCCCAATATCGTTCACCTGGTGCTGGCCCGACTGCCCGACGCCCCGCCGGGGGTCAAGGGCCTGTCGCTGTTCCTGGTGCCCAAGTACCTGCTCGACGAGCACGGCGAACCGGGCGAGAAGAACGATATCCGCTGCATCGCCATCGAGCACAAGATGGGCATCCACGGCAGCCCCACCTGCACCCTGAGCTACGGCGATGACGGCGGCGCCCTGGGCTACCTGGTCGGCGAGCCGCACCAGGGCCTGGCCACCATGTTCGTGATGATGAACGATGCCCGCTTCAACGTGGGGGTACAGGGCGTGGCACTCGGCGAGCGCGCCTATCAGGCGGCCCTGGGCTATGCCCGGGAGCGCGTCCAGGGCCGCGATATCGTCAGCGGCGAGAGCGGCCGGCCGATCCTCGTCCACCCCGACGTGAAGCGCATGCTGGTATCGATGCGCGCCCGGCTGATGGCCATGCGCGGCCTGCTCTACAGCGCCGCCGGCTGGTTCGATATCGCCCGCCACCACCCGGAGGCCGCGGTCGCCGACAAGCACCGTCGCTATGTCGATCTCTTGATGCCGGTGGCCAAGGGCTGGTGCACCGAGGTCGGCAACGACCTCTGCGACGAGGCGATCCAGGTCTTCGGCGGCATGGGGTTCGTGGAGGAGACCGGGGTCGCCCAGCTATTCCGCGACGCCCGCATCATCACCATCTACGAGGGCACCACCGGCATTCAGGCCAACGACCTGCTGGGCCGCAAGATCCTCCGCGAGGAGGGCGCCACCCTGCGCGAGCTGATCGGCGATATCCGCGAGACCGCCTCCCGGCTCGAGGAGCATCGGCGACTCGGCGACCTGGCGGTGGCCCTCGGCGATCAGGCCACCCTGCTCGAGGAGACCACCGACTGGCTGCTGCAACAGCGTGATGCCACCGCCGACCTCTACGCCGGCGCCGTGCCCCTGCTACACCTGCTGGGCATCGCCTGTGGGGCCTGGCAGATGGCGCGCCTGGCGCTGGCCGCCGACGCCCGTCGCGAGGCCGGCGAGGGCGACACCGAGTACCTGCTGGGGCTGGTCGAGCTGGCGCGGTTCTATCTCGCTACCCAGGGCCCTCAGGCCCGGGCCCATGCCCAGACCCTGCGCCAGGCCGGGGCGGTACTGACCCGCTTCCCCGACGGCGGCCTGTAACCCGCCCGAGCCGATAATAGGAGAAATGCCATGAAAGTCCTCGTCGCGGTCAAACGCGTCCTCGACTACAACGTCAAGATCCGCGTCAAGCCGGACCACTCCGACGTCGATCTTACCAACGTCAAGATGGCCATGAACCCCTTCTGCGAGATCGCCGTGGAAGAAGCAGTGCGCTTGAAAGAGAAGGGTGTGGCCAGCGAGATCGTGGCCGTGACCGTGGGTCCCAAGGCCGCTCAGGAGCAGCTGCGTACCGCCCTGGCGCTGGGCGCCGACCGGGCCATTCATATCGATACGTCAGCCGAAACCGAGGCCCCCGTCGAGTCGCTGGCCGCCGCCAAGGTGCTGGCCAGGGTGGTCGAGCAGGAGCAGCCGGGGCTGGTGATCCTCGGCAAGCAGGCCATCGACAGCGACAACAACCAGGTGGGCCAGATGCTGGCGGCGCTTTCCGGCCTGCCCCAGGGCACCTTCGCCTCCGAGGTGGTGGTCGACGGCGACAAGCTGCAGGTGACCCGGGAAATCGATGGCGGCCTGCAGACCGTCGAGCTGTCGCTTCCGGCCATCGTCACCACCGACCTGCGCCTGAACGAGCCGCGCTACGCCAAGCTGCCGGACATCATGAAGGCCAAGAAGAAACCGCTGGACGTCAAGACGCCGGCGGACCTGGGGGTGGAGATCACCAGTGGCGTGACGCTGCTTAAGGTCGAGCCGCCGGCGGAGCGCCAGGCCGGCATCAAGGTGGGCTCCGTGGACGAGCTCCTCGACCAACTCAAGAACGAAGCCAAAGTTCTTTGAAAACAGTGCTTTGAAAGGAGCGGATCTTATGAGCATCTTGGTACTCGCCGAACAGCATGATGGCCAACTGAGCAGCGCCACCGCCCATGTGGTCGCCGCCGCGAAGCAGATCGGTGGCGATATCCACGTCCTGGTGGCCGGCCAAGGCGTAAGCGCCGTGGCCGAGGCCGCCGCCAGGCTCGACGGTGTCAGCAAGGTGCGCGTCGCCGACCACGCCGTCTATGCCCACCAACTGGCCGAGCCGCTGGGTGACCTGCTGGTGGCACTCGCCGACGACTATAGCCATGTGCTGGCCGCGGCCTCCACCACCGGCAAGAACGTCCTGCCGCGTCTGGCGGCCCTCAAGGACGTCGGCCAGATCTCCGAGATCATCGGCGTGGAGAGTGCCGATACCTTCCGTCGCCCCATCTATGCCGGTAACGCCATCGCCACCGTGCAGAGCGAGGATGCGCTGAAGGTGATCACCGTACGCGCCACCGCCTTCGATGCCGTGGCCGACGTTGAAGGAGAGAGCGGCGGTGCCGCCATCGAGGCCGTGGAGACCGTGGTCGACAACGTTCGCTCTGCCTTTATCAAGGAAGCACTGGCCGAGTCCGACCGCCCCGAGCTGGGCAGTGCCCGGGTGGTGATCTCCGGCGGCCGCGGCATGGGCAACGGCGAGAACTTCAAGCTGCTCGACGGCATCGCCGACAAGCTGGGCGCGGCCATCGGCGCGTCCCGTGCCGCCGTCGACGCCGGCTTCGTGCCCAACGATATGCAGGTCGGCCAGACCGGCAAGATCGTCGCCCCGGACCTCTACATCGCCGTGGGCATCTCGGGGGCCATCCAGCACCTGGCCGGCATGAAGGACTCCAAGGTGATCGTCGCCATCAACAAGGACGAGGAGGCGCCAATCTTCCAGGTCGCCGACTATGGCCTGGTGGCGGATCTCTTCGACGCCCTGCCGGAGCTCGAGCAGAAGCTGTAAGGAAGATAGGGGAGCTCGAGCAAAAGCGGCCCCCTCTCTGACGTTTCACCCCTTTATTTTGATTGTCGACGGACCGCGGCCCAGGCCGTTGCCGTCGACTTTTTTCTTTCCTGGAGATCTGGAAACACTTGATGACAGCCGAATATGTAAGGGGGACGGAGAAGAGATGATATAACTGCCGGAGGTCGGGCAGGTATAACGCTCAAAAAAAGAGGCGAATCATCGAAGCTAACCGATGATTCGCCTTTAAAACGCAAGCGATCAAAACAAGGACAATAAACTAATCAAGGAGTCCGCGTTAAAACTTGTACATCGCCATCAGCTCCACCTGCTGCCCTGCGGGACGCAGCGGCATGGTGAGTGCGTTACGATCCCGCCACTCGATGCCGAAATCCAGGCCCGGCAGGTAGGTATAGATCAAATTGACATTCATGGTTTCCAGGGTGTCATCGGCCACACCGGGGGACACCTCATCCGCTTCCACCTGGGCATAGCGCAGGTTGCCGCGCAGCCGCTCGCCGAAGCGGTGACTGATACCGGCAGAGAAGCCCGTCGTTTCCACCAGATCCCCCGAGGCATTGACCTCCCCCCTCGAGGCGATGCTGGCCGGCGCGGTTGCGCCATTATAGCCCCACCCGGAGTAGACGTTATTGCCTTCCCCCGTGTAGCCGCTCAGGGCGAGGGCGGTGTCGCCGAAATTGAATTTCGCCGCCAGGGAGAACGCGGCCCCAAACTCGGAATCGTCCACGCCGGTCTCCACCTCTCGCCCGGTCACGGCGGCATTGAAGGCATGCCCGCTCTCGGTGCGATGCGTATAGGCCGCCACCATATCCGGGAAATCGGCCTCCTGATTGACCGGATCCTGAAGGGTGAAACGGAAGCCGCCCGTGGTGTAGTGCATGACCAGATCGGGGCGGACGACCGCGCCACTCCCGGAGACGCTACCGATACCGGTGCCATAGAAGTCGAGAATCTCGACATCGAAGGGCGCATTGGCATAGAACTGGCCATTCCACGTCTGGCCGATCGTCAGGTTGTCGACCTGGATATAGGCATGACGCAAACGCATGGCGTAGCTCTTGTCACTGGTATCCGTCGCATTGTCCCAGAAGTCCCCCTCCACGAAGGCCGTGACATCATGCCCTTCGATTTCACGATCGACCCGGAAATTAAGCCGTGACTGACGGGCACTGGCATCGAAGTCGCTATCGCCGCCATCGGGGTCGGTGAAGATGCCCTCCGCCTTGATATAACCGCCAATGCTGAATTGTGCTCCATTGAACTCGCCCAGATCCAGGGCATAGGCCTGAGCCGAGAAAGCCGACACACTAGCCAACGCGATCGCCATGGCGAGTTTTTTCTTGTTCATCATCTTTTCGATCTCCGTCTTATTGTCGTGATGGAGGTTTCGCTATCCCGGAGAGACAGCAAACCAAGATGCACTGCGTGCAAGTCGTGTTATTTTATTTTTCACTACGATGCCCGCCGGCCTCCTCGGCGGGCATCGCCGATATCACTTCGCAAGGGCCTTAGCCCACCTTGACGACCAGGGCCGCGGCGGAGTCGCCGGCGGCACAGCCGGTGACCAGGGCATAGCCGCCGCCCTTGATGGCGGTCTCCTCGATGGCCTCGATCAGCAGGCGCGCCAGGGTCGGCGCCTGGGGATGCCCGTAAACCAGCGAGGTGCCGTAGTTGTTGAAGTCGTGGGCGTCGATCCCCAACGCCTTGGCCAGATGCAGGTCATTGGCGATAAAGGGCGAGTGATTCTTGACCGTCTTGATCTGACCGATCGTCAACCCGGCCTGATCGAGCGCCCGCTGGGCGGCGGCGGCAGGCGCCATGGGCATATGCGCCGGCTTGGCGCGGGCATGACCGTAGGCCAGCACCTGCACGGCCATCTGCGGGTCGCTACTCATCGCCTGGGCCCGCTCGCGGGTGGTGACGACGATGCCGGCATTGCCATCGGCCGGGTGGGTCTGGGCACCGAAACTATGGATACCATCCGGCTGCACCGTGCGCAGCCTGGCCAGGCCCTCGGCACTGGTCGCGGTCACGCCCTCATCGGCCTCGACGAGCTTGGTCTCCTTGCGCGAGACCGCCACCTCCAGCGGGAACAGGTAGCGCTTCTGGAAGGCACGGTCGTCGGCCAGGGCCTCGGCGTACTGCTCGTAGCGACGCAGGGTCAGTTCATCGGCCTGTTCGCGGGTGAAGCCGTGCTCGCGGGCCACGTTCTCGGCGGTGGTCAGCATGTCCTTGCCGGTGGCCGGATCGGCGGCGATGTTGTCCATGTTCCAGTTCTCGGCGATCACCTCACCGCCCGGGCCGGCAGGATTGGGCCAGATGGTGTGAGGGCCATTGGAGGTGCGGTCGACGAGCAGGCAGTAGGTGGTATCGAAGCTGCCGCTTTCCACCGCCAGGGCGGCATTGAACACCGAGGTGGTGGCGGTGGCACAGGCCTGGGTGATGTTCTGGCCCGGGGCCTGGCCGGCACCCATCATGGCCGCGGCCCAGGGTGCGCCATAGAAAATCGACTTCTGGCCCACCGAGACGCCCAGATAGAGGTAATCGATGATCGCCGGATCGATATCGCGACTGGCGAACCAGCGCTTGCTGGTGGCCGCGCCCAGTTCGATGGAGTTGAGGTTGGCCAGGCTGCCCATCCACTTGCAGAAGGGGCTGGAGTAGTAGCCGCCGTAGGGAATATAGGCGTTCTTAAACATGCGAAATTCCTCCAAGGGGGAAAAAGGGGGCCCGTCCCGAGATAGCGGGAACGCGGCCCCAACCCTGATGCTCAGTCGTCGGTCAGGTGCGCGCGCAGCCCACCCCACTGGGGCCGGAAGAGCTCGGCCGGCATCTCGCGCAGCTCGTCGGCGATGTGCGGCACGAAGTCCATGGCCGCCAGGATGTCGCGCTCGATATCGATGCCCGGCGCCACCTCGGTGAGGGTGACCTCGCCGTCGATCAGCTCGAAGACGCAGCGCTCGGTAACGAACAACACCGGCTTGCCGGTCTCCTGGGCGTAGCGGCCGCTGAAGGTGATCTGGTCGACGCGCTGCACAAACTTGCGGCGGTGGCCCTCCTGGCGGATGGCCAGGCGATCGTCCTCCACCACCACCTCACCGCCGTTGGTGAAGGTGCCGCAGAACACCACCTTGCGGGCGTTCTGGCTGATATTGATGAAACCGCCCGGGCCGACGACCTTGTCGCCGAACTTGCTGACGTTGAGGTTGCCCTCGTGGTCGGTCTGGGCCAGGCCCAGGAAGCAGACGTCCAGGCCGCCGCCGTCGTAGAAGTCGAACTGGTAGCCGTGATCGATGATCGCCTCGGCGTTGTAGGAGGTGGCGAAGTCACCACCACTGGCGGGCACGCCGCCGTAGGTGCCGAGTTCGGTGGTCAGGGTCATCAGGTCGCTGACGCCCTCCTCCGCCGCCACGCTGGAGACCCCCTCGGGCATGCCGATGCCGAGGTTGACCACCCCGCCCGGCACCAGCTCCATGGCGGCGCGGCGGGCGATGACCTTGCGTGGATCCAGCGGCAACGCCTGGATACCGCCGAGCGGTACCTTGAGGTCGCCGGAGAGCGCCGGGTTGTAGCCGGTGGCCATGGTCTGCATATGCTGCTCGGGCTCGGCCACCACCACGTAGTCCACCAGGTCGCCCGGCACCTTGACCCGCTGCGGGTGCAGGCTGCCCTGCCGAGCCAGGTACTCCACCTGGGCAATGACGATGCCGCCGCTGTTCCTGGCCGCCTGGGCCATGGAGAGCTGCTCGAGGAAGATCGCCTCGCGCTCCAGGCTCAGGTTGCCGCGCTCGTCGGCGGTGGTGGCGCGGATCACCGCCACGTCCACCGGGAAGGTGCGGTAGAGCAGCCACTCCTCGCCCTCCAGCTCGACCCGCTTGACCAAGTCCTCCTCGGCCGCCGCATTGGCCTTGCCGCCCTCCAGGCGCGGGTCGACGAAGGTGCCGAGCCCCACCTTGCTGAGCACCCCGGGCTTCTTGCCGGCGATGTGCCGCCACAGGTGGGCCAGCACGCCCTGGGGCAGCAGGTAACCCTCAATGCGGTTCTCGCGGATCAGCTCGCCCATGCGTGGCGCCTGGCCGGTGTGGCCGCTGATCAGGCGTTTGACCAGGCCGGCATGGCCCAGGTGGTTCATGCCGCGGGTCTTGCCATCACCGCAGCCACAGCTGTGCGCCAGGGTCAGGTCGCGGGGCGCCCCGGTCTCCAGGAAACGCGTCTCCAGCGCCGCGGCCACCGCCTCGGCGAAGCCACACAGGCCGGCGGTGGTCCAGACAACGGTGTCACCGCCCTTGATCAGGCTCGCGGCACGCTTTATGTCGATGATCTTACTCACTGTCTCGGCCCTCTTGTGGAGGCATTAAAAGCTACGAGTATCAATATATTGTTTATGTAACAAACATTTCATTCGGCACGTCACCACCGATTCCGCGCGAGGCGACCCGTTCAGCCGCCGGTCATCAGCAGCACGATCTGCGGATAGAAGATCACCAGGGCCACCACCAGGATGTCGGCCACCAGGAAGGTCGCCACGCCCTTGAAGATATCCACCAGGGAAGCGTACTGGCCCGCAACCCCCTTGATGACGAAGATGTTCATGCCCACCGGCGGGGTGATCATGCCGATCTCCAGCAGCTTCACCAGCAGTACCCCGAACCAGATCAGGCTGACGTCGTAGAGTTCGAACACCGGCAGCAGCACCGGCAAGGTCACCAGCATGGCGCCGAAGGGCTCCATGAACAGCCCCAGGAAGAGGTAGATCAGCACCACCACCAGCATCAGCTCGAGGTAGGAGGGATCCCAACCGGTCACCGCCCCGGTGATAAAACCGGCCAGGCCACTCAGGCTGAGAAAGAGGGTGAACATGCTGGCGCCGACGCCGATGATCAGCAGCGCCGAGGTGGTGGCCAGGGTCTCGAGCAGGGCAGCCTTCATCGACTGGCGATTCAGACGGCCCAGCAGCGTGGCGATCAGGATCGCCCCGGCGGCGCCCACGGCCCCGGCTTCGGTGGCGGTAAAGACGCCCGAGAAGAGGCCACCGAAGACCAGCACGCCCAGCACCAGTACCGGCCAGATATCGACCAGCGCCTCCCGAGCACTGACGTCGCGGGAACCGATGGCCTCGCGGGGCACGATATCCGGCCGCAGCCAGCTGACCACCAGGATCACCAGGACATAGCTCAACGCGGTCATCAGGCCGATGGTGATCCCCCCCAGGAACACCTGGGTAATGGAGACCTGGGCGAAGACCCCGTAGACGATCATCAGGATGCTCGGCGGGATCAGCGCCCCGATGGTGCCGCCGGCGGCGATGGTGCCGCAGGCGAAGCTCGGCTTGTAGCCACCACTGACCATCTCGGGGATGGCGATGCGGCCCATGGCCGCCGAGCAGGCGACGCTGGAGCCACTGACCGCGGCGAAGCCGGAACTGGCGACGATGCTGGAGATCGCCACCCCGCCGGGCAGCCAGCGAAACACCACCTTGGCGGCATTGAACAGCCCCTGGGTCAGGCCGGAGTGGAAGCAGACGAAGCCCATCAACAGGAACATTGGCACCGCGCTCAGCGTCCACTTGGCGATAAATTCATAGGGGCTGGAAGAGAGCATGCCGATGGTGGTATCCCAGCCGAGCATCACCGTCATCCCGCCCAGCGAGACGCTGATCAGGGACAGGGCGACCGGGACACGCAGGGCCAACAGCAACAGCAGGGCGAGGAGGCCATAAAGACCGACGGTGACGGACATGGATTACCTCTCTCCTTGCGGGGCCGGAGACGCGGTCACGTCCCCCAGCAGGAAGGGCAGCCGGGCGACACTCACCAGGGCCGCCAGGGCGAAGGCCAGCGGCAGCACGAAGTAGGTCGGCCAGACCGGTATGGAGACGTTGAGCGACATCACATAGGAGCCGATGGCGTACTGCTCCATGGCCTTGCCCCAGGTGGCCACGGCCAGCACGGCATAGATGCCCGCCGAGAGCAGTGCCACCAGAACGTCGGACAGGCGCACCAGCCGGGGCCCCATCAGCCCCTCCAGGGCCTCCACGGCGATCATCTCGCGACGCCACTCCACCCAGCCCAGGGGCAGCAGGGCCATGGCGATCAGGTAATAGCGGGTCACCAGCTCCACGGTGGCCGGAATCGATACCGACAGGGTCGAGCGCAGGATCACATCCAGGGTGATATGCACCACCATCAGCAGGATGCCGAGGGTGCCCAGCATGGCCAGGCCAACGGCGGCGCGATTGGTCAGGCGATATAGTGCCGCCATAAGCGAGCCTCCAGCGTCATGGGTGAGTCCGGAGGCCGGCGGCCCCCGGACGGCAGGACATCAGATGCCGTAGGTGGTGAAGTCCACCTGGTCCCAGACCTCACGATTCACGGCCTCGGCCACGGCGACGGGGTCCTCGCCGACCTCCTCGACGATACCGTTCCACTTGTCGACCAGCGCGACGAAGCGATCGAGCTTGCCGCGGGCATCCTCGACGCCGTAGCGTTCCTCGGCCTGCCGGGCGGCGTACTCGAGGTCCTGCTCGCCGAAGGCGCGGCTGGCCGCGACCAATTCGTCGCTGGGCTCGAGGATCTCGATACCGTGTTCGTCGGCCAGGGCCAGCGCCTCGTCGGTCATCTCGTAGGCCCAGCGCTCGATGGCCAGGGCACTCGCTTCTGTCGAGGCGCGCACGATGGCCTCGCGATCCGCGGGAGAGAGCGATTGCCATACCGGCAGGGCCACGGCGTGGGAGTTGGTGCTATGGAAGGTGCCCAGGTCGAGCAGGGTGATCTGGTCGACCGCGTCCTCCAGGCGGAAGGAGATGATATCGCCCATCGAGGCCACGGTGCCGTCGATGACCCCCTGGGAGAGCGCCTCGAACTGCTCACCGACCGGGATGGACGCCGGGGTGGCCGACATGGCCTCCGCCCAGCGCGAGTACTGAGGCCCGCCGACGCGCAGCCGCAGGCCGGCCAGGTCCTCGACGGTACGCACCGGCTGGGTGCTGAGCAGCTGGTAGGTATCGGTGGAGTGAGTGCTGGTATAGATGATACCGAGCTGCTTGAGCTCCTCCTGACAAGCCTCGCATGTAGCGATGTACTCGGTCATGGCCGCGCCCATGGCGTAGGAGTTGGTGCCGAGCAATGCCATGTCGCCGACCAGGTTGATTTCCGGCAGGTCGGCGGGGAAATAGGCCGGCAGGAAGAGCCCCACCTCCACCAGGCCACTGCGGATGGCATTGCGCATATTGCCGATATTGGCGATCTCGGTGCCCATGATCTGTCCGCCCAGGCGTCCCTCGGTCTCTTCGGCGAGCAGCTCCACGAACTCGGTATATAGCGGGGTGTGCGCCGGGTGTGCCGGCGGCACCCCCGGTGCCAGGCGCAGGTCGCGCGCCTGGGCCTGAGTGGCAAGCGTCAGGCCGCCGATGGCGGCAACCAGGGCCAGGGTCTTGAACAGGGGGCGGTGTGTCATGAGTCACCTCGGTGGCTGGATTATATTTGTTTATGCGCACAACAATAGATTTATTCATCTATCTTGATTCTGATTATAGTCCACCAAACCACCGGCCCCGATACCCGACTTTGGTATCACGCCTGGTGCCCCGCCGAGGCGCTACGCCGGGGATTTTTCCTCCCGACGCCCCCACCAAGGCCTGCTTCACACTCCGACGTCGGCCGGATCGCCGATGGAAGTCTCGAAACACGACGCCCCCGGCCAGGCGAGCTGACCGGGGGCGACGCGGGCACGAGTCTGGCGAAGGGCGAGATGGTGCTCTCAGGTGGGCGCCACCATAAAGCGGGAAAAGAAGGCGTCGAGCTCGTCGAAGCCATCCAGCGGCAGCACGAGGGAGACGTACTGGTCCGGCCGTACCACCACCAGCGCACCGGCGCCACGATCGATGCCCCGCAGGTCGAAGATGTCCTGGTCGGTGTCCAGTACCGGGGCATGGGCCTTCTGGTAGTCCTGAAGCCCGAGGGGACCCTTGTGCGGCTTGAGGAGGTCATGCATGTCGGCCCAGTCCACCTCCAGGTGCGACTGCTGGATGATGCCGTGGACGTCGAAGATCGCGTCCGGGTCGGCCCCTGGCGGGGTGAAGCGGCGGATCGGCGAGTCCTCGCCGGCGAGGAAGTCCATCAGTTGGTTGAACCGCGACCCCGGGCTTCGCGGGTCGACCATGTCGGCGAAGGCGTAGAGCCGCCAGCGGCCGTCGGCGCGATGCACGTGCCCGAGGTGGATCCGCTTGGCATCGCCGAGCCGGACCACTTCGGCCGAATGGAAGCGGCGGCCGGGCGGGAAGCCGGTGGCCAGGTGCAGATGGGCGTCGTCACCGGTGAGCAGGTCCGGCGCATAGTGAGTGGCGAACCCCGCGGTGAACTCGCTGTTGGTGACGAACTGGCGCTGCACCTCGGCCAGGCCCTTGATGGCCGCCTGGGGGTCGTCGGCGTCCTGGGCGGCGCCGATCGCCCGCGACCAGCGGGTGTCCATCTCGATCAGGTTTTCCGCGATGACATGACGCTCGGCGTTGTAGGTGTGCAGCAGGCTGGCCGGGCTGCGACCTTCGAGCACCGAGATCAGCTTCCAGCCCAGGTTGAAGGTGTCCTGCATCGACACGTTCATGCCCTGGCCGGCCTTGGCGGTGTGGGTGTGGCAGGCATCGCCGGCGATAAAGACCCGTGGCGTGCGGTTCTCCAGCTGGTCGTCGTCGACATCGTCGAACTTGTCGGTGACCCGGTGGCCGACGCGGTAGACGGAGAACCAGGCGGTCTCCTTCACCTCGAAGGTGTAGGGGGCGAGAACCGCCTGGGCCTTGGCCAGGACCTCCTCCTTGGTTAGCCGGGCGTCCGGGGCGATGTTACCCATGTCGACGTACAACCGGACCATGTAGCCGCCCTCGCGGGGGATCAGCAGGATGTTGCCCGCCTCGGCGGACTGAATCGTGCACTTGAAGCGGATGTCCGGAAAGTCGGTCACCGCCAGCACGTCCATCACGCCCCACGCCTTGTCCTCGCCGTGGCCCTGGGGCACGCGGCCGATGGACTGGCGCACCACGCTGTGCGCGCCGTCACAGCCGACCACGTACCGGGCACGGACGCGCTTCTCGCCGTCCGGCGTGTTGAGGGTCACCGTGACGCGCTCGTCGGGGGCCTCGGGGACCTTCACCTCGAGGGTCTCGTGGCGGTAGTCGACCCCCAGGCGGCTGGAGGAGTGGTGCATGTACTCCAGCAGGAAGTCGAGCAGGCGGGCCTGGTTGACGATCACATGGGGAAACTCGGAGAGGCCGTCGCGTACGTCCTGCACACGGCCGAGCCGGGTGATCCGCGACGTGTCACCGGGGGCCGGGCCCCAGAAGTGGGTCTCGTTGATCCAGTAGGCCTCGCTGGTCATCCGCTCGGCCAGGCCGAAGGCCTCGAACATCTCCACCGTGCGGCAGGCGATGCCGTCGGCACGCCCCACCTCGAGGGGCCCGTCGGCCTTCTCCACGACGCGGGTGACGATGCCCGGGAAGGTCGACAGCTGGGCGGCCAGCAGCAGGCCGGCGGGACCGGTGCCGACGATCAGCACGTCCACCTCCTCCGGCAGCGGCCCCTGCGGGTCGCTGCGTCCTTCGGCCGCGGGCTGAATCCGCGGGTCGCCACTGCGGTAACCGTCGAGGAAGTACTGCATCGGTTCACTCCATCCCGTGCGACACGGGTCGTCGTTGTTGATAAACCATCGGGGGGCCGGCATGGCGATCTGCCACGGCGATAATCATCAGTATTGTGATCATTTTTTTGGCGAACAATTAGACTTTCCGCCAAGACCTGGCGCTCTTGGAGGCCCACGCCCCGGTTCGGTATCGACCTTCGGATGGTTGATCACTACTATGATGATCACACTACGGACGCAGATCAGAGGGTGGCCACTCCCCCGATACCCGGCAAGCGAGCCGACGGTGCCACCGACCTCGAACCTGATGCTGGCCTCGATCATGGGTTCGGCCACGGCGCAGATCGCCATCATGAGCCGGGGCATGCCCCACGGTGATGGAACGCGACGGCTACGACAAGGGCTTCGCCGGCGCCATGTTCCTCGGCGGTATCCTTCCCGGCCCGAGCACCCGCCGGCGTGTGCTCGCCCCCTCGGGCTCTGCTAAGTTGGTGTGCCCGGCGGGTCGAGCACCTGCCCGGCAGGCTATCCGCTCCTCGAGATGACCAGACCATGACCGATACCCCACTTACCCAAGCCACCGTCCTGCCCGGCAACCTGCTCAGGCGCTGCCACCAGATCAGCGTGGCGATCTTCCTCCGCCAGTGCGAGGCCCATGGCCTCACGCAACTGCAGTACATCATCCTCTGCGCACTCGAGGAGTGGGGCGAGATCGATCAGATCACCCTGGGGCGCCACACCGCCCTGGACCGCAATACCGTGGCGGTGGTGGTGCGCAAGCTGGAGGAGCGGGGCCTGGTGACCCGGCGGCGCAACCCCGAGGATCGCCGCTCCATGCTGGTGACCCTGAGCGAGGCGGGCAAGGCGCTGCGCCACGCCGCCGAGTCGGCGGTCCTCGCTACCCAGGAGGCGATCCTGGCCCCCCTCGACGACGCCGAACGCGAGACCCTGTGCCGGCTGCTGCAGCGCGTCGCCGACGAGAACAACTCCCTGAGCCGGGTGCCGCTGCACCACGCCGGCGGCGGCTAGCCAGCGCTGATCAGCAGGGCGTGGAGCCGCTACCGCCGCGGCTCCACGCCTTCCCCGTCCGGTCGGCTCAGGGCCATTCTCACCGCCTCCGGCACCGGCCGGCCCTGCAACCGCCGCGGGTCGTGCGGATGCGGCCCCGCCCAGACGCGAGTCACCGTGGCCTCCACGGCCAGGACCTCCCCACGATGCAGGAGATGCCGTACGTCGAAGCTGGTGTTGCGGAACTCGGCGATCCGCGTCTCGATGCGCACCTCGTCGCCATAGCGGCAGGGAGCGAGGAAACGGCCGCGCAGGTCGACCACCGGGTAGCCGACCACCGCGAAGCGCTTTTGCAGGGACGCCAGATCGAAGCCCGCCTCGGCGAACAGCAGGTTGGTGCAATGATCGAAGTAGGCCAGGTAGCGGGGATGGAAGACGATCCCCGCCGGATCGCAATCGCCCCACTCGATGGGGCGAACATGGGTATGGGTCAGCATGGTGTCCTCGCCGGGGCCCGGATTTAATCGAGCCACAGTACGCGCTGGGAAGGCTCGGCGGCGTAGAGTTCGTCGACGATCGCGGCGCGATGCTCCAGCACGGCCCGTTGATTGATCGAGCCCTTGTCGGTGATCTCGTGGGCATCCAGGCTGGGCGGCTCGCTGAGCAGCACCGCCCGCCGGATCCGATTGGAGCTGCCCGTGCTCTGCTCGGCCAGGTCGCGCAGCAGTCGCCGGAAGCACTCGCGCACCGGCTCGCTGGCCAGCACCTCCGCGGCCGTCGCCCCGCCGCCGAGCCCCGCCAGCTGGCGACACTTGTCCAGCTCCGGAAAGACCAGGATCGAGACATAGGCGCGGTCGAGTCCGGCGATCACCACGTCCTTCACGTGCGGGGCCCCGGCCTCGATGATGCCGGCACGCAACGGCCCCACGCTGACCCAGGTGCCGGTATTGAGCTTGAAGTCCTCGGAGATGCGTCCATCGAAGCGCATGCCGCGCTGGGGATCGTCCGGGTCGATGAACTTCACCGCATCGCCCAGGCAATAGAACCCCTCCTCATCGAAGCTCCTGGCGGTGATCTCGGGCTGGCGCCAATATCCCGGCATCACGTTGGGCCCCTTCACCCGACACTCCAGTTTGCCGCCATTGGGCACCAGCTTGACCGTCACCCCGCGGGCCGGCAGCCCGACCACCCCGGAACGCGACTCCTCCAGCGAGGCGAACATCGCCGAGGGGGCCGTCTCGGTGGCCCCCAGCCCGGTCAGCATGCCCACCTTGCAGCCCAGGGTCTGGATGGCCAGGCGATCGAGGTCGTCCCAGATATGCTGGGCGAGTCCCGCGGCGGCGAAGAACATCAGGTTGAGGCGCGAGAAGAAATTCTCGCGCAGGGCATCGTCACGCTTCAGGTAGTCGACCAGGATCTCGAAGCCCTTGGGCACGTTGAAGTAGATCGTCGGGGCGATCTCGCGCAGGTTGGCGATGGTCTGCTCGAACTCCCCCGGCACCGGACGACCATCGTCGATATAGAGGCTGCCACCGTTGTAGAGCACGATGCCGGCATTGTGGTTGCCGCCGAAGGTGTGGTTCCAGGGCAGCCAGTCCACCAGCACCGGCGGCTCGTCGCGCAGGAAGGGCATCTGCGCCGCCAGCATCTCCTGGTTGGCACACAGCATGCGATTGGTGTTGACGACGCCCTTGGGCATGCCGGTGGAGCCCGAGGTGAACAGGAACTTGGCGATGGTGTCGGGGGTGACGGCCGCGTGAGCCTTGTCGACCTCGTCGCTGACGGGAGTATCCAGCAGCGCGGCAAAGGTTCGCGCCCCGGCCGCCTCCCCGGGCTCAACCGCCAGGCAGGCACAGCCATCGGGCTTCACCGCCGCCAGGGCGGCGGCGAAGTCCTCGGTCTTGTTGACCATCAGCATCCCCGGCGTCAACAGCTCGACGATATGGCGCAGCTTGGCAAAGTCGCGGCTGACCAGCGAATAGGCCGGCGAGACCGAAGTGTAGGGAATGCCCACGTACATGGCCGCCATCGCCAACAGCAGGTGCTCGACGGAGTTGCCACTGAGGATGGCCAGGGGGCGCTCGACACTCAGGCCCGCATCGAGCAGGCCCTGGGCCAGGCTGCGCACCCGCTCACGCGTCTCGGCATAACTCAACCGCCGCCATGCGCCGCTGGCGTCACGCCGCGCCACGAAGCAGCGCTCCGGCGCCTCGGCCGCCCAGTGGTCCAGGCGACTCATCAGGGTATCCGGATACTCGCCCAGCGGCTCCTCGACTCGCAGCAGTTGGACCCCGTCATCCCACCGGGCGAGCCGGGCGGTCGCCGTGCCCAGCCGGACATCGCGGAAAGCATCTAACATGATCGCACCCCATTCTTGTGGTCATTATCGGAAGGCTCGATCCGCCCTACCCCGGGCGCCGACGCCTTGATAGCATGCACCTCAATACTTTCATAAACTGTTTATTCCATAAACATTATGCGTGTTAAACATTGGTCTAGGGGGGCAGGCAAGCCTATGCACGGTGATGACAGTAACGGCATCGATTACTCGATGCTGCAGTCGCGGCTCGGCTACAAGCTGAGGCGCGCCCAGATGGTCTATTTCGACGTCTTCTTCGAGGCCTGTGCCCAGGAGGGCATCACCCCGGGGCTGTTCAGCATCCTGGCGATCATCTATCACAACCCGGGCCTGACCCAGACGGCGGTCTCGGTGGCCCTGGACGTGGACCGGTCGGCCATGGTGGCGGCCATCGATAAGCTGGAAGGCATGGAGGTGGTGGAACGGCGCAAGTCGAAGAACGACCGCCGCTCCTACGCCCTCTACCTGACGGAGCGGGGCAAGGCCTTCACCGAGCGCCTCAACCGCAAGGTGGTGGCCGGGGAAGAGGCCTTCACCACCTTTATGAAGGACGGTGAGCAGGAATGGCTGTTGGATCTCCTCGACCGGATCATTCGGGCCCGCAAGGATAGCTGATCCCCGCGACGAAGGGGAGCGAGGCCCACGACCAAGCTCCCGAGCCCTTACGCGGCCCGGGACCAGGGGGTTATCGTCGGCCTATTCCAGGGACTCGTAGGGCAGCCCCACGTAGTTCTCGGCGATGGTGGTCAGCCCCGCCTCGGAACTGGTCACATAGTCCAGCTCGGCCTGCTGCATGCGCGTGGCGAAGTCCTCCTCCTCGGAGAACTTGTGCAGCATCGAGGTCATCCACCAGGAGAAGCGCTCGGCCTTCCAGATGCGCTTGAGGCAGGTCTCGGAGTAACGCGGTATCAGGTCGGTGCGCCCTTCCCGATAGACCTTGACCAGCAGCCGATAGAGGGTGTTGACGTCGCTGGCGGCGAGGTTGAGCCCCTTGGCGCCGGTGGGCGGCACGATATGCGCGGCGTCCCCCACCAGGAACAGGCGGCCGTATTGCATCGGCTCGACCACGAAGCTGCGCAGCGGCGCGATGCTCTTCTCCAGCGACGGCCCGGTGACCAGTTGCCGGGCCGTCTCCTCGGGCAGGCGCCGCTTGAGCTCCTCCCAGAAGCGCGCATCGGACCAGTCTTCCACCTTTTCCTCCAGGGAGACCTGGAGGTAGTAGCGGCTGCGGGTCGCCGAGCGCATGCTGCACAGGGCGAAGCCGCGCTCATGACGGGCGTAGATCAGCTCGTCGGCCACCGGCGGGGTGTCGGCGAGCAGGCCCAGCCAGCCGAAGGGGTAGACCCGTTCGAACGCCTTGATGCGCTCGGCGGGGATCGAGCGGCGCGACACACCGTGGAAGCCGTCACAGCCGGCCACATAGTCGCAGTCGAGGCGCTGGGTCTCGCCGTCCTTCTCGAAGGTCACATAGGGCTTGGCATCGGGGTGGTCGCTCTCCAGGTCATGCGGCTGGACATTCGCGGCCTCGTAGATCGTCGTGCCGCCGATCGCCTCGCGGGCCGCCATCAGGTCGCGGGTCACCTCGGTCTGGCCATAGACCATCACCGTCTTGCCACCGGTCAGGCCGGCCAGGTCGATGCGCACCCGGCGGTTGTCGAAGGCCAGCTCGACGCCATCGTGGGGCAGGCCCTCGGCGTCCATGCGTTCGGCGACCCCGGCCTCGCGCAGCAGATCGACCATGCCCTGCTCCAGGACCCCGGCGCGGATCCGGCCCAGCACGTATTCGCCGCTCTGGCGCTCGAGGATGACGTTGTCGATGCCCTGGCGGCTCAGCAACTGGCCGAGCAGCAGGCCCGAGGGCCCGGCACCGATGATGGCGACCTGTGTCTTCATGGGAAGTACCTCTCTCTGGGGACGCCGATTCCCCTACCCGCCCGGCGAGGGCAGATGGCGATCTCCACCCCGGCGCGACACTCGCCTTGCTGCCCGGTGAAGGCGGATCACCGGCGACGCTCGCCGCCGGACCACGCCGCGTCGCCGCGGCGACACATCAGAACGCCTTGGTCAGTTGCAGGCGTAGCATATCGCCCTCGGGGATCACCCCGCTGCTGCCCGCCTCGGTGTCGTACTCATGGTAGGCCGCACCCTTCAGCCCCAGGCCGAGCTGTGGCCAGAAGTACCCGGCCTCCAGCCCCACGGCATGGCGCTCCGCCCTGTCCCCGCTGGCCGCCCCACTGTCGGACTCCAGTTGCCAGGCATCGTAGCCCACCAGCCCCAGTTCCAGGCCGTTGGCCAAGCGATGGCCGAGGCCCCACTCCAGTAGCCAGCTGTCGCCGGGGGTGATCCCGGTCTCGTCCTGTTCGGTCTTGATCTCGTAGCGGGAGAGCGCCGAGACATTCCAGGTCCGGGCGGCATCGAAATGCCACATGCCGCCCAGGGTCAGCATGGTGGTGCCGAAGCCCTTGCCCACCGAGGCCGGATTGCCGGGATCGAAGTCGGCGCTATCGAACCAGTGCCCCGCGGCGAAGGTCGCGTCCCACTGCTGGCCATGCCAGCCCAGGATCACGGGGCCGACGAAGACGTCGCCGATGCCGTCGTCGGTGAAGCGCTGGCCCCCGGCGATATCCAGATCGAGCTCGATATCGAGCATCGGGATCACCACCTCCATCCCGTAGTCGGCCCCCAGGAAGCGCTGCTCGGTGATCCAGATCAGTCGATGGGTCAGGGCCGTGACGCCACCGCTGTTGCGTCCGGGAAGGCTGTCCCCCGCCGCGTCGTTAAGGTTGTCGATATCGTAGTGGAGCAGGTAACCGCGATAGTAGATGCCCGCGGGCGGGAGCGCTGCGGCGCTCAGGCCCTCGATACCGGGGGGATAGTGACCATTGGCCGCCAACGCCGGAAGCGGCATGACCAAGGCAACTGCCAGGGAAAGGGTTCTGGTCGCAAACGCATGCATCGGGCGTCTCCTGTCGTGTACCTTGAGATCGGCGGCCGGGTCCCTATCGCTCAGAACGGGTAGCCACGCGGTTCGTGCTGCACACTAATCCATTGATCGGTGGTGAACTCCTCGATGGCCCAGTCGCCATTGAAACGCCCCAGCCCCGAGTTCTTCTCGCCACCGAAGGCCACATGCGCCTCGTCATTGACCGGCATGTCGTTGATATGAGTCATGCCCGCCCGAATTCCCTGGGCGAAGCGCAGGCCCCGGGACAGGTCACCACAGAACACGGCACTGGAGAGGCCGTACTCGGTGGCATTGGCCAGCTCCAGGGCATGGGCCTCGTCGCGGGCCTTCTGGATACCCACCAGGGGACCGAAGATCTCTTCGCGGCTGATCTCCATCTCCGGCGTCACCTCACCGAACACATGGGGCGGCACCAGTTGACCGCGAATCTCGCCGTCGAGCAGCACGCTGGCGCCTTCGCGCCTGGCGGTGGCGATCTTCTCTTCCAGGCCTTCACGCTGTTGCACATTGATCACCGGCCCGACCACGGTGGCCATCTCGTTCGGATCGCCCACCGACAGCCCCTTGACCTTCTCCACGAAGCGCTTCACGAAGTCGTCGTAACGGCTCTCGTCGACGATGATGCGGTTGATCGCCATGCAGATCTGCCCCTGGTGCAGGAACTTGCCCATGGCCGCGGCATTCACCGCCTGCTCCAGGTCGGCATCGTCCAGCACCACGAAGGGGCTGTTGCCGCCCAGCTCCAGGGCGACCTTCTTGATGTGCTCCCCGCCGCTGGCGATACGCCCGATCCCACGTCCCACCTGGGTCGAGCCGGTGAAGGAGATCAGCCGCGGCACCGGATGAGCGACGAAGGCATCACCGATCTCGCTGCCGGCGCCCACCACCACGCTGAGCAGCCCCTTGGGCAGCCCCGCCTCCTCGAAGATCTTGGCCAGCAACAGGCCGCCGGTGACCGGGGTATCGCTGGCCGGCTTGACCACCACCGCATTGCCCAGCGCCAGGGCCGGGGCCACGGAGCGCTGGGAGAGGTGCAACGGGAAGTTCCAGGGGCTGATGACGCCCACCACGCCCAGCGGCTTGCGGTAGATGCGGTTCTCCTTGCCCGGCACATTGGAGGCCAGGGTCATGCCATGGACCCGCCCCGGCATGCTGGCGGCCTCCTGGGTGATGCCACGGGCGGCGCCCCACTCCACATTGGCCTTGAGCCGGGTGCTGCCGGACTCGCGAATCAGCCAGTCGATGATCTCCTCCTTGCGGACATCGAAGATGCCGACAACCCGCTGCATCAGGGCGGCGCGCTCCGCCGGCGGCGCCGCCGCCCAGGCCACCTGGGCCCGCTCGGCGGCCGCGAAGGCCGCGTCGAGATCGTCGCGGGTGGCGAGCCGAAGGCTCAGCAGTTCGCTGCCGTCATAGGGGTTGGTCACCCGGTTGACGCGCTCGCCGCTCCCCTCGCGCCACTCCCCGGCGAGGGGCTGGAGATGAAAATCGCGATACGCTTGGCTCATGTATGGCTCTCCTGTTCACAGGGGGTTCAGAGACGAATACCCGACTTGCCGGGCGCCAGGATGCCGTTCGGATCCAGGGCTCGCTTCAGGGTGCGATGGACGTCGCGCAGCGGCTGCCCGAAGGTCTCGGCCACCTGATCCATGAACTCGGTATTGGTGCGGTAGATCCCGTAGCCCCGCGCCCCGAACTCGTTGACCAGCTCGGAGAAGCAGTCGTGGGCCCGCTGGGTCTCCTCGGGGTCCTGGCGGTCATAGAGCAGGTCGATGATATGGTGCATATCACGCCAGCCGACGATGTACTCGGCGACATAGTCGAAGCCGTACTTCTCCAGGATGCGCTGCGCCAGTTCGGTCTGGTCGCGGGTCTCGTCGCCCTTGGCCTGTGAGACCGGAGCGAACCACATGGAGCCGCCGCCGCCCCGCCAGTTGTAGAGACCGAACTCCTGGAGGTTCATGTCACCCTTCATCAGCGCGGCGCGATAATTGAAGGAGCCCGAGGCCTGTTCCGCCTCGTCACCATAGAACAGTCGCGCCTTGCCGCTCTGGCCGAAGGCCTGCTCGATGATTCGCCAGTTGACCTCGATCTGCTCGGGGGTCCCGTAAAGCGCCGCGTAGATATTCCATTCGCCGATCCCCTGATCCTGCTTGATGGCCTCGATGGCCTCACGGGGAATCGTGCCCGTGCCGTCATAGTATTCTCGGCGGGTCTTGTGAGACGCGACATCCCACAGGGTATGGGCGATGACCACGGCGTTGGGGATGATCTGGCTGATACGCAGCGGGCGCATGATCTCGACGATCTCGTGAATATCCTCCGGGTCGGGATACTGAATCAGGAAGGGGCGATAGGCCGGCGGTTCGGGCATCAGCCAGAAGCCCATCTTGGTGACGATGCCGTAGTTGGATTGCGTGAAGAGGCCGTCAATATAGGGTCCGTAGCCCCACTTGAAGACCTGCCAGGAGCTGGAGTTCGGGATCCCGCCCATGCCGGTACGGACCACCTCGCCATTGGCCAGCACGACCTCCATGCCACACTGAAACATGAAGTGCTCGCCGTAGGGGGTATAGCCCACGCCGCGATCCAGCGTATTGCCCACCGGGCCGGCGATGGCCGAGGGCGCCGGCGGATCGAGCCACAGCTTGAGGTCATGCTCCTGAATGTAATCATAGAGTTGCTGATAGGTGACCCCCGGCTCGACCAGGGCCGTACAGACCTCGGGGTCCACCTCGATGATCCGATTCATCAGGTGCAGGTCGAGGATCACCTGCCCGGTCTCACCAGGGGCCGCGGAGCCATAGCCCAGGTTCTTGCCGGTCGAGATGGTCCAGATCGGAATCCGGTACTCGTTGCACACCCCGACGATGGCCTGAATCTGTTCCGTGTCGGTGGCCAGCAGGGCCGCCGAGGGAAGGTAGTCATCGTCATCGGAAGCCATCATGACCTTGGTGTAGGGGGCGAGACGATCGCTCTCGATCAACACATGCTCGGCGCCGACGATGTCGCGGAAACGCGCCAGGGCGGCGTCGAAATCGGCCTCGGAAACATTCGGGGGAAGAATACGCTGTTCGGTGCTCATGCAGTTGCCTCTCGCTGAGGGGAATCGGGAAGGGTCATACCCGGACCAGGAAGCTGACCTCTCCGGGCCGGGCCAGGGCACCGCTCGCGCTATGCAGGCGATGAACCGCTCGCTCGCGGCGCCGGGTCAGGGCCAGGCGGGCATACTCGCGCCCCAATGCCGCCTGCCACGCCTCACCCTCCAGGGACGCCGCCAGGGGGCCGCGATGACTCCTCAGGTCGTGGTATCCCGGTCGGTGGCGCCCCACGGCCAGGAAGCTCCCGCGACCGGCCAACAGGCTGGTCAACAGCACCAGTCCCGCCTCATCGGTAAAGCCGGCGATCAGGCGATGTCGCGGCAACGCGGCCAGGGACAGCGGATCGAGCCGCCCCTGATAGCGAGGCGCCCAGCCCCGCTCGCGAAACCCCAGGCCGAGCTCGCTGGCCGAGTGCTGGGCCCCATAGAGCAGGACCTCCCCCGCGTTCGGCGCCCCGCCACTCCCTGCCGTCCCCGCCAGGGCGGTGCCGACCGTGAGGGGCATGGACCCTCCCAACCACAGGCCGTGCTTCAGCAACTGTCGACGTGTCAGCTTCATGGCCTCACTCCTCCGACGCGGCAAAGTCGCCGCTCATCAGCGCCGTGATCAGGGCATCGAGCTCGGCGTCACTGATTTCGCTGTGCCGGAAGGCCGGCATGGCGGCCCGACCGTTGCGCACGATGCCACGCATGTAATTGCCCCACGCCTCCTGCCCCCCCTCGGGGATGGCCAGCATGACGGTGGCCGGCCCCACGGCCTCCGCCGTGGCGTGGCAGTGCGCGCAGATCTGGCGGAATACCTCGGTGGGCTCGCGCTCCTCGCCGCTGGCCAGGGAAGAGAGCGTCAGCAGGAGGGCGCCCGTCAGGACTGGCGGAGTCACTCGAGAAGCGCGGCGCCGGAATGGCGCCATGACGGTTGTCTTGTGCATGTCGATGTCACCCGTTGATCGTCATTGAAAGGGGCTCGCGAGACCGAACTCTCCCCCCGGGACAGCCGTCTCGGCGCACTCCGGCGCCAAGGGCACGGCCGGTCGCCGGCGTTACGCATCAGGTTAGTCGGAAGTAGCGATTCTCGCCGGAGAGAGGCGACGAAAACGGCCCCGCCGAGGCGGGGCCGAAAGGACCGAGACAATGCATCGACAGCGGGGAGATCAGGGCATCGCCAGCCCCAGGATCTCCCGGGCCTGCTGCCAACTGGCCACCGGCCGCTCATAGCGCTCGCACAGCGCCACGACGCCCTCCACCAGCGCGGCATTGGACGGGGCCAGGGTATGGCGGTCGAGACGCACATTGTCCTCGAGGCCGGTACGCGTGTGCCCGCCCGCGGCGATGGACCACTCGTTGAGCAACCGCTGGTTGGCGCCGATGCCGGCGCCACACCACTGGGCATCCGGAGCCAGCCGCTTCAGCGTCTCGATATAGAAGTCGAAGGTCGGCCTGTCGGCGGGCATGGCGTTCTTGACGCCCATCACGAACTGGACGTAGAGGGGCGCCTTGAAGCGTCCTTCCCGCAGCAGGCTCACCGCCTGGTGGATATGCGACAGATCGAACGCCTCGATCTCCGGCTTGATGTCGTATTTCCGCATCTCGTCGGCGAGCCACTCCACCAGTTGCGGCGGGTTCTCATAGACCCGGGAGGGGAAGTTGTTGGAGCCCACCGCCAGGCTGGCCATGTCGGGCCTGAGCCGAAGCATGCCGCCGCGCTCCTGGCCGGCCCCGGAGCGCCCGCCAGTGGAGAACTGCACGATCATTCCCGGGCAATGCCTGCGCAGCCCCTCCAGCAGCCTGGCGAACGCCTCCGGCTCGGAGGTCGACGTCTGATCCGGGTTGCGCACATGGCAGTGCACGATAGAGGCGCCGGCCTCGAAGGCCGCCTGGGTGCTTTCGATCTGCTCCTCGACGCTGATGGGAACCGCCGGGTTGTTCTCCTTGCGCGGCAGACTGCCGGTGATGGCGACGCAGATAATGCAGGGACTGGACATGGGACCTCTCTTCTTATCGCAACGATAAGCGGATGCCGCTGGCTAGCGATCAAGCCGGACCGCCGGGCGGTACCGTCAACGCCGAACGCCGCCCTAGGGGATAGGACGGCGCGACGGGCGGATACCGGGAAGGCGGACCCGGGGCCTAGAAATCGAAGAACACCGTCTCGCCCTCGCCCTGCAGGCGGATATCGAAGCGGTAGCGTACCTTGCCGTCGACCTCCTCACGCGTGGCGATCAGCGTCTGACGACGCGCCGGCGACTCGATGGCACTCAGCACCGGGCAGGCGGCGTTGGCCTCGGCCTCGTCCTCGAAATAGAGGCGGGTCTGCAGCTGGATATTGATGCCCCGGGCGAAAATCGCCAGGTTGATATGCGGGGCCATCACCTTGCCGTCGCCGCGGGTCACCGCGCCGGGCTTGATGGTGGTCAGCGACCACTCGCTGCCACCCTCGGCGGTGGTGGCGGTGCGCCCGAAACCGTTGAACGGCTGCTCGAGATCGAACTCGGGACGATACACGCCCCGGCTGTCCGCCTGCCAGGCCTCGAGCAGGGCGTCGCGCACCAGGTCGCCGTTGCCGTCGATGACGGTGCCGATCACCTCGATGAGCTCGCCCTCGGCTTCGGGCCTGGCCATGCGGTTCCAGAGTTCCTCGTCACGCTCGGGCAGGCCGGCCACGTGCAGGGCCAGGCCGATATGCACGTAGGGACCGGCGGTCTGAGAGGCGGTCTCGCGCAGCATCAGCTCGGCGGTGGGGGTCGAATTGGGCTGTTTCATGGTAATCCCCTGATCCTGTATCACTGATTCTCGAAATAGGTCTGCAGTTCGCCGCGCACCACCAGGTCGAAGCGATACGCCAGGCAGTCCATGGGCCTGCCACGCGCCATGTCGAGGCGGCCGATCATGGTCTCGACGGCCTCGGCGTCGTTGAGGGTCTGCACGATGGGGCAGATCGGGATCAGCGGGTCGCCCTCGAAATACATCTGGGTGACCAGGCGGGTGGAGATCGCCGGGCCCATCACCGAGACATGGATATGCGCCGGGCGCCAGGTGTTGATGCCGTTGCCCCAGGGATAGGGACCGGGCTTGATGGTGCGGAAGCGGTACCAGCCGTCCTCGTCGGTGAGGCAGCGCCCCACCCCGCCGAAGTTGGGGTCCAGCGGCGCCAGGTAGGCATCCTTCTTGTGGCGGTAGCGGCCGCCGGCATTGGCCTGCCACATCTCCACCAGGGTGTGCGGCACCGGCTTGCCGAACTGATCGACCACTCGACCGAACATCAGGATGCGCTCGCCCACCGGCAGCCCGGCCGCCCCTGACAACGCGGGATCTTCACGATAGTTCAGCAGCAGGTCATTGTCGTGGGGCCCCATGCGCAGGTGGCGGAAATCCGGGCCGGTCAGCTCGGAGGCGCTGGGCTTCTGCAGGCTGACCAGCGCCTGACTGGGGGAGCGGGCCACGGAGGTCTTGTAACCGGGCGTGTAGGCGGCGGGGTGCCAGTTACGGTCGCGCTCCACGAAGCGCTTGTTATCGTCTTGCATATCGGCTCGTCTCTGCGGATCAGGGAGTTGTCCCGATTCAGTGTGGCGCCCCGCCGCCAAACTGCCAATTGACGTCTCGCCCCACCTCCATAACCCCTGGGTTATGCCCTGATCGCCCCCGTCGCCACTTCGCGCAGGGTCTCGCAGAAGGCCTCCAGGGCCAGGGAGGGACGCAGGCTGGCGTTGGTGCACAGCCCCACCGAACCGCCCTGGCGCTCGAGGGCCAGGGAGAGCTCGCACAGTTCGCCCCGGGCCAGGGCATCGGCCACCGCTTCCTCCGGCGCCACCCAGATGGCGTCGCTGGCCAGGGCATAACCGCGGCTCAGCGGCAATGAGAGGGTCTCGAGCAGTCGCGACGGAAGTGACAGGGCATGGCGCACACAGAAGCTGTCCACCTGCTGACGCAGGGTGGTCTGGGGGGGCGGCAGCACCCAGGGGTGATCGGTCAGTGCCTCGGCCGCCAGGGGATCCACCCCGGCCAGCGGATGGCCGGCGCGGACGACCAACAGCAAGCGCTCGTAGTAGAGGTGCTCGAAGGCCAGGTCGTGGATCTCGCGGGCCTCGGTCATGCGCCCCACCACCAGGTCCAGCTCGCCGCGGCGCAGCCGCGAGAGCAGGAAGGCGCTGGGACCGGTGACCACGTTGACTCCCACCTCGCCGTAGGGCGAGCCGTTGCCGTGCCAACGCTGCAGCGCCTCGGGCAAGAGCCGGCTCTCCACCGTGGAGAGCGCCCCCACCCGCAGCCAGCGCGTGTCACGATGGCTATCGCCGATCGCCCCCACGCCCTCCTCCAGGGCGCGCAGCGCGGGCCCGGCGTGGCGAAGCAGGGTCAGGCCCGCCTGGGTCAGCGCCACCCCCTGGGGGGTGCGCTCGAAGAGGCCGGTACCGAGGATCTCCTCGAGCTCGCGGATGGTCTTGGACACCCCGGGCTGGGTGATCGCCAGGCGCTCGGCGGCCCGAGCGAAGCTGCGCTGGCGAGCCACCTCGAGGAAGGCCTGCAGATGACGCAGCTTGATGCGGGAATTGAGCATTCAGGCCTCTTGCGGGCGGACGGCGAGCAGCCGGGGGGTACCGGCCATGGCCACCAGACAGATCAACAGGGTCGGCAGGAAGGCCAGCGCCACGCTGCCCGAGAGGTCGCTGAGCCAGCCGCCCACCACGGTGATGGCGAAGACCAGAAGATAACCGAAGAACAGCATGCCGGCCATCAGTCGTGGCAAGGCCTCGAGGCGCACCAGCCAGGCCGGCAGCGCCAGCACGAAGATAAACAGCGCGCTGGTGAAGAAACCGAACACCCCGGCGGCCCAGACCACGGCGCCGCCGGGCAGCCAGAGCATCAGCGGCAGCGCCAGCAGGGCCAGGGCGGTGATGCCGATCAAGGGCGCGGCGCGCCCCATCAGACGATCGGCGCAGAAAATCAGCAGCGCCGAGGAGAGCATCTGGGCGCCGTTGAGGGCGGTCAGGCTGGGCGCCAGCAGGGACAATCGCTCGCTCTCCTCGAGCAGTGGCGGCAGGAAGACATTACCGGTGAAATAGAGCGCCGCCGCGGCACCGAGCAGGGCCGCCAGGCCCCACATGCGGCCGTCGTGGCGGTCCGGCAGGGTCAGGCCGGCGGCCCGGGAGCCAGCGGCCAGGGCCGGCAGGCGACGGCCACCCACGACGAGCGCCAGCATCAGCAGTGGCACCGGCGCGACCCATAGGGCGAAGGCCCACTGCCACTGGGCGCCCAGCCAGGCGGCCACCAGCGGGCCGGTGGCCCCGGCGGCCAGCAGTTCGCCGACCAGCAGGCCATTGGTATAGACTGCCGAGGCGCGGCCGATACGCTCCGGCGCCCACAGCTTGGCGAGCATGGGCATCGCCGCCTGCATCAGGGCGATACCGCCGCCCATCAACAGGGTCGCCAGCATAAAGGGCAGGAAGCCCTCGGGCAGGCTGCGCAGGCCGCTGCCGATCGCCATCACCGCCAGGCCGCCCAGCATGCAGCTGCGTACCCCGAGCCGGGCCAGCAGCCAGCCCGCCGCCAACCCGCCTAGCGCCAGGGTCACCAGCGGCAGGCTGGTGGCGATGGCCACCTCACCGCCGCTGAAGCCGAGCACCGCCTTGAGCTGAGGAATCAGCGGCGGCACCACCAGCACCGTCAGGCGCAGATAGAGCCCCAGGCCCCACAACAGGCCATAGGTCAGCAGGGCCCGCCGCAGGCCGTCTGAGGATGTCATGGTCGCCGCGTCCTGGTTCATGCCCTCTCTCCACCAGTGTCCAGAAAACCGAAGCCGGCACATCGGCCGGCTTCGGTATCATGCCATGAGGCATGCTTTGTTAGCATTCTAACAAAGGTCTAGTCTTGCTTCCCGCCCCAACCCAGCTCCTTGGCCAGCGCGAAGGCGTGGTTGGCCGCCGGCACCCCGCCGTAGATGGCCACGTGCATCAGCACCTGGCGCAGCTCCGCCTCGCTGAGGCCGATACGCTTGGCGGTCTTGAGGTGCAGCTCGAGCTCCTCGCGCCCCAGGGCGGCGAGGATGCCGGTGGTGATCATGCTGCGCTCGCGACGGGTGAGGTCGTCGTTGCTCCACAGCTCGCCCCAGGCCAGGCGAGTGATCATCTGCTGGAAGGGTGCATCCAGGCTGGTGGCGTTGTCGGTGGAACGCGCCACATGGGCCTCGCCCAGCACCTGCTTGCGGGTCGCCAGGCCGGTAGCGTAGTCCACGCCATGGGCGCCCACCTCGCCCAGGTCCACCGCCAGGGTCGCCAGCAGCGTCTCGGCGAACCGCGCCGGCACCTCCACGGAGGGCACATGGCCCACGCCGTCGAGGATCGTCAGCGGCGCCCCATCGAGCTCGCCAGACAGGGCCTCGAGAGTCGCCGGCGGGGTCGCCAGGTCCTCGCTGCCGCCCAGCAGTTGCACCTTGACGCCCTTCCCACTGAGCTTGCCGGTAAAGGCGTGGCCGCCGAGCATCTCGCAGAGCTTGGCGTAGGCCTCGTCGTCGCCGCGGCCCATCTGGGTCATCCAGCCGGGCTTGAGGGCCGGCTCGGCCTCGAAGCAGGCCGGGGCGAACCAGCGCGGCACGATCTCGCCGCTCATCGCCGCCAGGCCTTCCTCGCGCACGCGAGCGGCGCGGGTGTCCCAGAGTTCCGCGGTGCCGATCACCGCCCCGGTATTGGTGAGCGTCGCGGAGGCGAGCCGCTCGGCATGCTCGGCGATCAGCTGCTGGCCGACCACCCCGCCGATGGAGGTGCCGACGAAGTGGAAGCGTTCGGCGCCGGCCTGATCGGCCAGGGCCAGGGCCTCGGCGGCCAGGTCGGCCGGGGCGATGGCGCCCTCGCCCCAGGCCTGGCTGGCGCCGTGGCCGGGCAGGTCCCAGGTCAGCACCCGATAGCGGGGCAGCAGCGCCGGCAGGATGTCGTCCCACACCGCCTGGGTCATGCCCAGCGGATGGGCCAGCACCACCAGGGGGTTGGCCTGGGCGCCGAGCAGGCGATAGGCCACGCTGCGGCCCTTGATAGTCAGAAATGCCATGATCTCTCTCCGTGTGTGACAACGGACAAGGCCGGCGACATCATATCACCGGCCCTGCATTCAACCTTCGGTCTCGCTCAGACCCGCTCGATCAGCGTCGCGATACCCTGCCCCACCCCCACGCACATGGTGCACAGGGCGTAGCGCTTGCCGCTCTTCTGCAGCTCATGGGCGGCGGTCAGCAGCAGGCGGGCGCCGGACATGCCCAGCGGGTGACCCAGGGCGATGGCGCCGCCGTTGGGATTGACCCGGGGGTCGTCGTCGTCGAGGCCCAGGTCACGCATGCAGGCCAGGGCCTGGGCGGCGAAGGCCTCGTTGAGCTCGATGACGTCGATCTCGTCCATCGACACCCCGGTGCGCTCGAGCAGCTTGTTGACCGCGGGCACCGGGCCATAGCCCATGATCCGCGGCTCGACGCCGGCGGTGGCCATGCCGAGGATCTTGGCCATGGGCGTCAGGCCGTGCTTCTCCACCGCCGCGGCACTGGCCACCAGCATGGCGGCGGCGCCGTCGTTGACCCCGGAGGCGTTACCGGCGGTGACGCTGCCACCCTCGCGGAAGGGCGTCGCCAGGCCGGCGAGCTTGTCGAGAGTGGTTTCCCGCGGGTGCTCGTCGCGATCGAAGAGCAGCGGCTCCTGCTTGCGCCGGGGGATCTCGATGGCGGTGATCTCCTCGGCGAAGCGTCCGGCCTGTTGAGCGGCGGCGGCCTTCTGCTGGGAGCGCAGGGCGAAGGCGTCCTGATCCTCGCGGGCGATCTTGAACCGCTCGGCGACGTTCTCGGCGGTCTCCGGCATGGAGTCGACGCCATAGGCCTTCTTCATCAGCGGGTTGATAAAACGCCAGCCGATGGTGGTGTCCTCGATCTTCTGGCCCCGGGAGAAGGCGCTATCGGCCTTGCCCATCACATAGGGGGCCCGGGACATGGACTCCACGCCGCCGGCCAGCGCCAGCTCCATCTCGCCGGCCTTGATAGCGCGGAAGGCGGTGCCCACCGCGTCCATGCCGGAACCACAGAGGCGGTTCAGCGTCGTGCCGGGTACCGAGGTGGGCAGGCCGGCCAGCAGCGCGGACATCCGCGCCACGCTGCGGTTGTCCTCGCCGGCCTGGTTGGCGCAGCCCATGAAGACATCCTCGATGGCCGCCGGGTCGAGGCTCGGGGCCTCGGCGAGTACCGCCTTGAAGATGCTCGCGGCCAGGTCGTCGGGGCGCACGCTGGAGAGGGTGCCGCCGAAGCGGCCGATGGCGCTGCGCCGCGGATGGCAGAGATAAACGTCGGTCATATGGCTCTCCTGCTCGGCTTACTGGCCGCTATGGGCACGGGCGGTGCGGTCCTTGAGATCCCGCAGGATCTCGAGCTCCTTGGCGCTGGGCTCCGGGGTGCTCTCCAGGGTCTCGGCGAAGCGAAGCTCCCAGCCGGTGGCCTCCTGAACCTGCTCGGCGGTGACGCCCGGATGCAGGGAGACCACCACCAGTTCCTTGGTCTCGGGGTCGGGCTTCATCACGCACAGGTCGGTGATCACCCGGGTCGGGCCCTTGCCGATATTGGGCACGCCGTCGCGGCCCTTGCCGTCGCGGCCGAAGCCCAGGGTGGTGACGAAGTCGACCTTGTCGACGAAGGCCCGCTTGGAGTGCTTCAGGGTGATAAACACCTCGCCGGCATTGGTCGCGATTTCGGGTGCACCGCCGCCCCCCGGCAGGCGCACCTTGGGCTCGCGGTAGTCGCCGATCAGGGTGGTGTTGAGGTTGCAGTAGCGGTCGATCTGGGCGGTGCCCAGGAAGCCCACGTTGATCTTGCCGCCCTGCAGCCAGTAGCGGAACATCTCCGGCACCGCGACGGTGGTCAGGGCGGTCTCGGCCAGCTCGCCGTCGCCGATGGACAGCGGCAGCACGTCGGGCTTGGTCTGCAGGGTGCCGGATTCGTAGATCAGCACCACGTCCGGGGCATGGGTCAGGCGCGCCAGGTTGGCGGCCTCACTGGGCAAGCCGATGCCGACGAAGCAGGTCATGCCGTTTTCCAGGGCGCGGGCGGCGGTGACGGTCATCATCTCCGCGGAGGTGTAATCGAGGCTCATCAGGCGTTCCCCCCTGCATTCATGACGTTCTCTTCGATCCAGGCCGTGAAGGCGTCGCGATCCCGGGCGATGGCGTCCCACTCCTTGTAGAAGGCGTTGTTGCGCGGGTAGTAGCCGTGGGCATAGGAGGGCAGCGAGCCCTTCTCGGCCACGGCGATGGCGGTGATCGCCCAGCCGGGGATGATGCAGGCGTTGGGGTGATAATCCGGCTCGGCGCGCAGGTCCTCGACGATCTCCTCGACGGTGACGATGCTCTGCTTGGCCGCCAGCACCGCCTCCTTCTGCACCCCGACGATGCCTTCCACCAGCACGTTGCCGGCGCGATCGGCCTTCTGGGCGTGGACGATGGAGACGTCCGGGCGCACCGAGGGCACCGCCGCCAGGCGCTCGCCGGTGAAGGGGCACTCGATGAACTTGATCTGGTCGTTGACGCTGGGCAGCTCGCTGCCCACATAGCCGCGCAGCACCGCCAGCGGCAGTCCCGCCGCGCCGGCCTCGAAGGCGCAGGCCATGGCGGCGTGGCTGTGCTCGAGGATCTCGACCTTGCGTGGCCAGCCCTTCTCCACGGCGTCGCGCAGGCGGTGCAGGGAGCCCACACCGGGGTTGCCACCCCAGGAGAAGATCACCTTCCTGGCGCAGCCGGCACCGATCAACTGGTCATAGACCAGGTCGGGGGTCATGCGGATCAGGGTCAGGTCACGCTTGCCCTGGCGGATCACCTCGTGACCCGCGGCGAAGGGAATCAAGTGGGTAAAGCCCTCCATGGCTACGGTGGCGCCGTCTTGGACGTAGCGCGCGACCGCATCATGCAGGCTCAGGAACTCGGCCATGGGATCTCCTCCTGGCGGTGGCTCTCGATAAAGTTCGAGCAACGAACATTGATTTGCTATACGAACAACGTAACCCCGAAGCGCCTCGCCGTCAAATTCCACCAGCCGGAAACGAAAAAGGGGAAGCCATGCTTCCCCTCCTGGGTTTCCTTTAAAAAATATCTATATTTCAGACGATTACTCGTCTTCCAGCCAGGTGATAGCGCGCCGCACCTGTCGCTTGCTACTACCAAGGTATAAGGCGGGGTTCGTGGCCCGGGCCAGGGCCTCGGGGGGCACCCGGCCCTGCACTTCCGGATGACTCGCGAGCACCTCGGCGTAGGCCTTGCCCTGCTGCCGCGCCGTCTCGGCGGCCTCGGCGCTGACCTGTTTAGCGGCCTCCTGTCCCAGTATAGGCGCCAGCAGCTTGGCGACCGGCTCGGCCATGATGCCGCCGCCGGTGGCCGCCAGGTTGCGGCGCATCGCCTCGGGGTGCACCTCCAGCCCCTCGAGCAGTACCGCGGCCTGCTCCAGGGCGCCTTCGAGCAGCAGGGCGCTGTCAATCAGCGGCGCCCATTCGGCGTGCCATTCGCCGAGGCCCCGCTCCAGTGGCTGGGCCGCGGCGTTGAGCAGCACCGTGGTATGGCCATGCACCTGGCGGGCCGCCCCGCGGATCAAGGCGCAGCGTACCGGGTTGCGCTTGTGGGGCATGGAGGAGGACTCGCCCATGCCGGGCGCGGCGGGCTCGGCCACCTCGCCCACCTCGGTCTGGGTCAGCAGGGCCACGTCCAGGGCCAGCTTCTCGGCGGCCCCCGCCACCGCATCCAGGGCCGTGCCCAGGGCATGGATCGGCTGGCGGTCGGTATGCCAGGGCAGCACCGGGGCACTCAGCCCGAGTCGCTCGGCGAGGGCATCCATAAAGTCGAGCCCCAGGTCGTCCCAGCCCGAATGCACCCCCACGGCGCCGCCGAACTGCAGCGGCAGCTCGACGGTGGCCAGGCGGCGGCGCGCCTGCTCCAGGCCGATGGCCCAGTGGGCCACCTTGACGCCGAAGGTGATCGGCAATGCCTGCTGCATCAGGGTGCGCCCCACCATCACGGTCTCGTCGTGGGCGGCCATCAGCGCCGTGGCGGCGGCCCGGCAGCGCACCAGCAGGGCGTCCAGGGCCGCCAGGCGCGGCTTGAGCAGCAGCATCAGGGCCGTGTCCACCACGTCCTGGCTGGTGGCCCCCTGGTGGAAATAGCGCTTCAACTCGTCGGGCAGGGCAGAGCGGGCCTGCTTGACGAAGGGGATGGCCGCATTACCGCCGCTGGCGATACCGGCGGCGATGGTCTGGCCATCGAAGGCATGCGCCTCGAGGAGGTCGCGCATTTCCCCGCTCGCCCCCTCGGGCACGGCGCCGCACGCCTCCTGGACCTCGGCCAGGGCCAGCTCGAAGGCCAGCATGGCGGCGATCATGGCGTCGGCGTTGCACTCGGCCAGGGCCGCTTGACTCATAAAGGGGTGCTGAAGCAGGGGGGCGGGCATAGGGTTCTCCTGGGACCAGGGGCCGGTCGGCGCGGCTTACCGACCAAAGCCTTAATCCGTACAAGTGTTCGTAATTCGAACACTATGCTAGATTGAAGAGCAGACCCTGAGCAACATCACCGAGTACAACGATGGGATGGCAATGATCGCAGAGGAAGAGGCTCTCAGCACCGACGACCGGGACTTCGTTACCGCCCTGGCCAGCGGCCTGGAGGTGATTCTGGCCTTCGACGAGAGCCAGCCGCGCATGACGCTGAGCGAGGTGGCGGCGCGCACCGGCATGAACCGTGCCCGCGCCCGGCGCTTCCTGTTGACCCTGCATGCTCTGGGCTATATGCGCAAGCAGGGGCGAAACTTCGAGCTGGCACCGCGGGTGTTGCAACTGGGCTATGCCTTTCTCTCCGCCAATGACTATCGTAGCGTGATTCAGCAGGTCCTGGAGGATATCACCGCCGAATGCAGCGAATCCTCCTCCCTGGCGGTGCTGGATGGCGATGACGTCATCTATGTGGCACGCTCCGCGGCCCGCCACCGGCTGATGGCCATCACTCTCTCGGTGGGTACCCGCCTGCCCGCCGCCCATACCGCCATGGGGCGGGCCCTGCTGGCCCAACTGCCGGACGCCGAGCTCGACGCCTACCTGGCCCGGGTGGAGCTAAGCCGCCATACCGACAAGACCATCACCGACAAGGCCGCGCTGAGGAAGTGCATCCGCAAGGTACGCCAACAGGGCTACGCCCTCGCCGACCAGGAACTCGACTCCGGGCTGCGCTCGCTGGCGGTACCCGCCTTCGACGCCAACGGCAGGCTGCTCGGGGCCATCAATATCAGCACCAACGCCGCCCGGGTCGACCTCGACACCCTGATGACAGAGTATCTGCCACTGCTGCAGCGCAAGGCCCGCGAGATTCGTGCCACCATCAGCTGAGAGATGCATCTTCCTGAACATAGTTCTAGAATAACCATTTTGGATAGCGAGATATCACCATGGCGGCCAGCCTGATCGAACGCACCCTGGGGGTGCTGGAAGCCCTCTCCGAAGACGCCAACGGCCTGCCACTGCTGGTGGTTGCCGAACGGCTGGGCATTCCCAAGAGCGCGGCACACCGTATCTGCCACGAGCTGATCCGGCTGGGCCATGTGCGCCAGGATCCCATCAGCCAGCGCTACCAGCTCACCACGCGGCTGGTGGCCCTCAGCTTTCGTTACCTCTCCAGCACCGGGGCCAGCGATATCGTCCAGCCTATTCTCGACCGCCTGGCCGAAGAGAGCGGCGAGCTGGTGCGCCTCTCGGTGATCGAGGGCAGCCGCTTGACCTGGATCGCCAAGGCTCAGGGCGCGCGCAGCGGGCTGCGCTACGACCCGGACATGGGCAAGGAGGCGCCGCTGTTCTGTACCGCCAGCGGCCACGCCTGGCTGGCCGCGCTCAGCGACGAGGAGGCCCTCGCCCTGGTGGATACTCAGGGCATGGAGACCGACCACCCGCTGGGACCCAATGCCCCGCGCAGCAAGGAAGCACTGCTCGAGCACCTGCACCAGGCCCGCAAACGCGGCTACAGCTGGACCCACGACAGCATGGGCCCGGGTACCGCCGCCATGGCGGCCCTGGTGCGCCATCCCCTGGATGGCCATCCCCAGGGGGTGCTGAGCATCGCCGGCCCCAGCGTGCGCCTCGATGCCGAGCGGGTGAAGGCGCTGGGGCAGGCGCTGGTGACCGCCGCCGAGGAGCTCTCCCAGGCCACCCCCACCTCGCGACTCTTTACCTGATTCATTCTCTACGACAGGCGCGGCTCCCTCGGCCCGATCGTGTCGCCACGCATGGAGGCCGGCATGCTCGAGATCCTGGTGATCACGACACCGATATTCCTTTTGATCGGCGCCGGCTACCTGGCCATGGCGACCCGGTTGCTGACCCGGGAGCAAATACAGGGCATCGGCACCTTCGTGCTCTACTTTGCCCTGCCGGCGCTGGTGATCCGCGCCTTGACCCAGACCCCCCTCGACGAGGTTCTCCAGTTCCACTACCTGCTGGCCTACGGCCTCGGCTCGGCGGCGGTGTTCGCCTGCGCCCTGCTACTGACCCTGGCCCTGCAGCGCAAGCCGCTCGGCGAAGGCGCCATCCATGCCCTGGGCATGTCCGCCTCCAACAGCGGCTTTATCGGCTATCCGGTGGCCGCCATGGTGCTGGGCAGCTCCCCGGCGGCGGTCTTCCTGGCCCTTAATATGGTGATCGAGAATCTGCTGATCATCCCGGCGGCGCTGATCCTCGCCGAGGCGGGACGCCAGAGCGGTGCCGGACTCGTCGCGGTCACCCGCAAGACCCTCGCCCGACTGATCCGCAACCCTATCCTGATCGGCCTGGCTCTCGGTCTGCTGCTGGCGCTGACCGAGACGACGTTACCCCGCCCCCTGGCCCAGGTCATCGATATGCTGGCGGGCGCCTCCGGCCCGGCGGCGCTGTTCGTGATCGGTGGCACCCTCTATGGACTCCAGGTAGGCGGCATGCTGGGGAACGTAGGGCAGATCGTGGCCGGCAAGCTGATCCTCCATCCCCTGGCGGTGTTCGGGGTCTTCCTGCTGATGCCCGAAGCGGACCCGATGCTGCTGGCGGGGGCCCTGCTGTTCGCCTGCGCGCCCATGGTCAGCATCTACCCGCTGCTCGGCCAACGCTATGGCATGGCCGGGGTCGGTGCCGCCGCCCTGATGGTCGGCACCCTCGCCGCCTTCGTGACCCTGAGCCTGGCCATCGGACTGATGAAGGCCTACGGCCTGCTGCCCAGCGGCTAACAACCATTATCTGCGCCTTAACGATTGGGTGTCGCCCATTGATAAAACTGGAATGATGTTCTAAATTATACTGGAACAGCATTCCAGCGAGGGCCCGATATGGCCAAGACACGACACGATTATGACCTGGTGGTGGTGGGCTCCGGTGCTGCCGGCCTCGCCGCCGCCGTCACCGCCGCCTACCACGGCCTCCGCGTGGTGGTGGTAGAGAAGGCCGAGACGCTGGGCGGCGCCACCGCCTGGTCCGGTGGCTGGATGTGGACACCGCTCAACCCGCTCGCCAAGGCGGCCGGCATCGACGAGGACCCGGAGACGGTGCGCACCTACCTGCGCCACGAGCTGGGCGAGCGCTATGATGCGGCGAAGATCGACGCCTTCCTCGACGCCGCCCCCGAGATGGTCGCCTTCTTCCACGACAAGACCGCCCTGCAGTTCGCCGACGGCAACGCCATCGCCGATATCCACGGCGACACCCCCGGGGCGGGCACCGGTGGCCGCTCGGTGATCGCCGCCCCCTTCGACGGCCGCGAGCTGGGACGTCACACCCTGAAGAAGCTGCGCAAGACCATGCCCGAGACCGCCTTCCTGGGCATGCCGATCCAGGCCGGAGCGGACCTCAAGGCATTTCTGACCGTCACCCGCTCGTTCAAGTCCTTCGCCCACGTCGCGAAGCGCTTTACCCGGCATCTCTATGATCTGGCCCGTTACGGCCGGGCCATGCAACTGGTCAACGGCGTGGCCCTGACCGGGCGCCTGGCCAAGTCCGCCGACGATCTGGGGGTCGAACTTCGCGTGGCCTCGCCGGCGACACGGCTGATCCGCGAGGGAGAGCGGGTCACCGGTGTGGTGGTGGAGACCCCGGACGGCGAAGTAACCCTCACCGCCCGGCGCGGCGTGGTGCTGGCCGCCGGCGGCTTTCCCTGGGACGTGGCCCGCCGCCGCGAGCTCTTCCCGCGCACGCCCAGCGGCCAGGAGCACTGGCCCCTGCCGCCCCCCTCCGCCAGCGGCGATGGCCTACTTCTCGGCGAATCCGTGGGCGGCGTGGTGGCCACCGACCTCTATTCGCCAGTGGCCTGGGCCCCGGTATCCCTGGTGCCCAAGGGCGATGGCCGCGTCGGCCACTTCCCGCATATCATCGATCGAGCCAAGCCTGGTGTGATCGGCGTACTGAGAAACGGCAGGCGTTTCGTCAACGAGGCCGGCGGCTACTACGATTACGTGGACGCCATGGTCAAGGCGGCGCCGGAGGGCGAGGAGGTCTGCTCCTGGCTGGTCTGCAGCCACCATTTCCAGCGCCGCTATGGCCTCGGCATCACCCGCCCCGCGCCGGTACCCTTCCGGCACTGGATCAGGAAGGGCTATCTCAAGGCGGGGCGCACCCTCGAGGAATTGGCCAGGAACTGTGGTATCGACCCGGACGGCCTCGCCGCTACCGTGGCCGGCTACAATGCGTACGCCGCTCAAGGCGAGGACCCCGAGTTCGGCCGTGGCTCCACCCTCTACAACCGCAAGAACGGCGATCCGGCCCATGGCCCCAACCCCTGTGTCGCGCCTCTGGACCGGGGGCCTTTCTACGCGGTGAAGGTGGTCCCCGGCTGCTTCGGCACCTTCGCCGGCCTCAAGACCAACGCACACGCCCAGGTACTCGATGGCACAGACGCGCCCATCGCCGGCCTCTATGCCGCCGGCACCGATATGGCCAGCATCATGGGCGGCCACTACCCAGCCGGCGGCATCAACCTCGGCCCAGCCATGACCTTCGGGCATATCGCCGGCCTGCATGCCGCCGGGAAACGCCAGGCCACCATTCCGACCGAGCCGCCCATCGACGACTCGGCGATCACAGGAGAGAGTGCATGAAATATTTCGAACTGATCACCTTCACCGTGCGCGTGGCGACCCACGGCAAGGCCATGGCGCGCATCCAGGAGGCCCTACAGGACGAAGTCGTCCAGGGCGAGCTGTTCGGCTGCTGGTATTCCGAACTGGGGCCACTGAACCAGGTCGCGGTGCTGCGCGGCTTCGACAGCCTGGAGAGTCGTCAGGCCGAGCGCGACCGCCTGCTGCTGGCCGGCGACCCGCTGGGCGTCGAGGAGTTCATGACCGACCTGCACATCGAGGACTACACCCTCTTTCCCTTCCTCGACGGCATCACCCCGGGTGACTTCGGCCCCTTCTACGAGCTGCGCGTCTACGACGTGCGCCCCTCGGGCCTCAAGGCCACCCTGGAGGGATGGGCAGACGCCGTGCCGCCGCGCACCACCGACGCCTACTCGCCGCTCGCCGCCGCCTTCTATGCTACCAACGGCAAGACCCCGCGCATCATGCACCTCTGGCCCTACCGTACCCTGGAGGAGCGCCTGGAGATCCGCACCCGTACCGTCGCCGACGGCGTCTGGCCGCCCAAGGGTGGGCCCGCCCAGCTGCTCGACATGCAGTCCACTGTCTATCTACCGGCCGATTTTTCGCCGCTGAAATGAGTCCCAGACCATGAGCCGACATCCCTACTCCCTGGCCGCCCTCACGGTACTGGAGCTGTCGCCGCCAGAGATGGTGGAGACCGCGGCCCGCGCCGGCTACGACCTGGTCGGCCTGCGCCCGATCCCGGCGACCCCTGAAGAGCCCACTTTCCCGCTGCTCACCGATGCCGGCCTGCTGCGTGATACCCGCCGCCGCATCCAGGACACCGGCATCAAGGTGGCCGACATCGAGATCCTGCGCCTCAAGCCCGAGACCCGGGTCCGCGATGACTTCGCCCGCTTCGTGGAGGTAGGCGCCGAGCTCGGCGCCAGCGATATCCTGGTGGCCGGCAACGACGACGACCCCGCGCGGCTAATCGACAACTTCGCCGCCCTCTGCGAGTTGGCCAAGCCCCACGGCCTGCACCCTCATCTGGAGTTCATGCCCTGGACCGCCGTGAAGAACCTCAATCAGGCGCGCCATATCGTCGGCACAGTGCGCGAGGCTGGCCATGACAATGCCTGTCTGCTGGTCGACGCCTTCCATCTGGATCGCTCCCGCAGCCAGTTGGAGGACCTGGCCAAGGTGCCCGCCGACTGGATGCGCTATGTGCAGCTGTGCGACGTACCCGGGCCGATCCCTTCCAGCATGGACGAGATCCTGCGCGAGGCCCGCGGCGAGCGGCGCTTCCCCGGCGACGGCCAGGCCGACCTCAAGGGATTGCTGAGCATCATTCCTCCCGATGTACCGCTTAGCCTGGAGATTCCCACCGAGGCCCTGCGCCGGCAGGGAGTCAGTGCTCTGGAACGAGCCTCCCTGGCCCTGGAGAAGGCCCGCGCCTTAGCCGGCGATTAAGGCGGACTCCCCGACCGCCCTCTCCCGGGCCTCAGCCACAATCGAGAAGGCCCCTCCTGCCAGGAGGGGCCTTCTGGCGCTGCGCGCCATGCCTGGCGCACCAAATAAAAACCCCGCGTCCAGACGCGGGGAATGATCAAGTCAGCAAGGCTGTCAGTAAAGAACCCAATGTCGTTGGTGCCCTATCCTCAGAAGCTGTAGATCAGGCTGCCCTGAAGCCGCCAGGCATCGCCACTGTCACCGGCGACGGTCTGGCGTTCGACGTGGGCCAGCTCGATACCATAGGAGACTCGTTGGACAGGCGACCAGATATAGTTGAAATGAATCAACTGCCGCTCCTCGTCCTGGGTGGCCACGTCCAGTCCCGCCGCTTCGGCGTCGTCCCAATCGGCGGTGACATAGGAGTAAGCCAGATTGACACTGCCGGGGCCGACCTGCTGACTGATGCCGGCGGTCCCGCCCCAACCAGAGAGACTCTCCAGGCGGTCACCATCGCGGTAGGCGGCGGGTGCCGGCGAGTTATTGAGGTAACTGCCGATGCCGTCACCACCGGCGACCAGAGCCCGAAGAGTGGTGCCCGGTGCGACCTCGACATTGCCGCCGGCGAACAGCCCCCAGCCATTGACGGAATCGTCACGCTCGCCGTCATCGAAAGTCACCTGGCGCAAGAGGGCGCCGGCCGCATAGTTGATAGCGCCTTCTCCCGACTCATAACGCAGCGTCAGATCCGGCAAGCTATCGCGGCGCTCACTCCCCTCATCAAGATAGGAGGTCCCCGATACCGCGCCGTTGGGAGCCTCCAGAGCCACATGGAAGTCTCCCAGGGAGTAGCGAATCTGCGCCTGGCGGTTGGCACCGGCGCGGCCGACCTGACCGGTGAAATCCAGAACCGGCGTATCACCGACGAAGGAACCGAAGTTAGTCCAGAGCTGGCCGGCGGTGATGCCATTCCAGGATCCATAGGCATGGCGCAGACGGAAACTACCACCGCCACTGCCGTAGAAGTCCCCCTCGACCACCGTCACCAGATCACCTTCGGCAGTGGGGGTAACGGTACGGACCCCCAGCCGACTCTGCCAGGCGTGCATTGAGGTATGCCCGCTGGAGCTGGCTTCCCCTCCCACCGCCAGATTGGCGAAGCCGATGGCATTTCCCAGGCCATCGGAACTCGCCTTGATGTCTCCCCGATCATAGGTCGCATCCAGCTTGGCATAGCCGTAAATCGAGGCGCTGGTATCCCCGACCTCGATCTCAAAGGCCGAGACGGTCGAGGCGACGGCAAGGCCGATCAGAGAGAGAGAACCTGCTGCTAAGCGCTTGCAATTGGTGATCTGCATAGTCTTCTCGGTTGTGATTATTCATTGAATCAAACGGCGTAATGGATACAGGCCCCCGACCGGTAGCGGGAGGATGACGGAGGCAGGCATTCGCATGACGAACCAATGTTCGCACTGACAAAATTAGAACAAAGTTCCTAAATCAGTCAATGCACCGAAAGTGTTCGCATGGCGAAAATAATAAAAATGATGTATATCAATGATTTGTATAAAATGCTGCGGTACGGGCTAGACTAAATAACTAGAACATCGTTCTGAAAATGTAGGGCCTGAGGGAGGGGCGACGGCAAGCCGCCACCCCAGAGGAGAGATAAGACACTCGTTCTCTCTTATGGCCGCGCGATGGAGAATTCCTCCGGCGAGCGCTCCAGCGATCCCGACTCGTACATCGCCCAGGCGGTGACCGACTGCCAGCGCTGCAGGTACTCCCGGGCCGCCTCGCCGGAGAGGTTCAGCGAGGTGGCCCCGACATTGTCCAGGAAGGCCTGGAACTCCTCGCTCTCCACGGCCTCGGCATAGGCCGCCTCGAGGATTGCCTTGATATGGTCGGGGGTATCCTGGTGCACATAAGCGCCCTTGAAGGAGCCATAGGGCATGTAGGGCTCGAGGTCCGGGATCAGCTCGGTGAGTGCCGGCATGTCCGGATAGGCTTCGAGTCGATTGGCATCGAGCACCGCCAGGGCCCGCAGGCGGCCGGAGTTAATGTATTCCCGGGTCGAGGAGAGGCTCGAGGGCATAAAGTCGATATGCCCCCCCTGCAGGGCCGTAATCCCCGGCCCCTCACCGGCGAAGGTGACGTGGCGCACATCGAAGTCGATCAGGCTGTCGATCAGCGCATGGGTGGTGGCGGCCAGGCTCGCCGCGCCCTGGTTACCCATGCGCAGCTCGCCGGGATTTTCCTGGATATGCGCGACCAGCTCCTCCATGGTCTGGAAGGGGCTGTCGGCCGGCACCACGAAGACCACGATATCCACGCTGGTCAGGTTCACCGGATGCAGGTCACCGTAGTCGAAGTCGGCCAGTCCCAGCACCGGGAACAGTTGCGGATTCTCGGCACCGTAGAGGACCTGGTAGCCGTCGGCGCGCTGGTTGAGCACATGATTGGTGCCGATCACGCCGGTACCGCCGGGGCGATTGGTGAGCACGATGGTAGTGTCGAGGATTTCCTCGACATGGGGCGTCAGGCCACGGGCGATCACGTCGGTAGAACCGCCGGCGCCCCACTGGATGGTCCCCTGGAGGTTACGTTCGGGGTAGTCGGCCAAGGAAGTCCCCGCCGTCAGCAGGGCAGCGGCGGAGAGGACAAGACGGGCAGTCGTGGGCGTTCTCATGGATTAAACCTCATATTGTGATTGTGTTGGGTCGGCGCAGCCGTGAGCGATCACGCCGCGCCAGCGCCTCCATGGCAGGTAGGTAATGACCGCCGTCCTCCCTGATTGGCGGCCTGGGGAGGATCAAGCCTGCAGGCTCGCCTCCGGGGCCCCCAAGGCACTCCAGCCGCCATCGGCCACCAGCACACTGCCGGTGACGAAGCTGGCCCGGGGCGATGCCAGGAAGGCAATCGCCTCTGCAATCTCCGTAGGGTCGGCCAGCCGTCCCATCGGGGTCCTGGCCTCCAGGGCCGTGGTGTCGATGGTGCCGCGCCGTTCCAGTTCCTCGATCAGGGCAGTACGCACATAGCCGGGCGCGATGGCATTCACGCGGACCCCGAGCCGGGCCCATTCACAGGCCATCGAGCGGGTCATGCCGAGGATTCCGGCCTTGGCCGCGGCGTAGGCGTTGCGGGTCGGGATACCTCCCAGCGCCGCGATGGAACTCAGGTTGACGATGGCGCCCTGTCCCCGTACCAGCATCTCGCCGGCGACCGCCTGGGTGACCAGGAAGGTGCCATGCAGATTCACCCGCAATACCCGCTCGAAGGCATCGGCCTGCTGTTCCAGGGTGGCGCCGGGCTGGTCGGCGACGCCGGCGTTGTTGATCAACACGTCAATACGCCCGAAGTCCGCCCTCACCCGCGCCACCAGGGCCCGCACCTGGGCCTCGTCGGTGATATCCACGCCCAGCCCCAGGTGTCCCGGGCCGAGCTCCGCGGCCCGAGCCGCGGCGGCCCGACCGTCGAGGTCGACGATCACCACATGAGGGATGTCTCGGGCGAGGCGCCGAGCGGTGGCCCAGCCGATGCCTCGGGCACCGCCGGTGACCAGGGCCACCGTGCTCATGGCGCCAGCCAGTCGTTGAGCCCATCGATGCCGCGGATCAGCTGCGTTTCCTGGGCCACGATCAGGTGGCCGGAGGCGGCCAGGTAGTCGGCGAAGGCGGGGTGCGAGTCGCGCGCCGCGCAGCGCCGCTCGTAGTCGGCCAGGGAATCGTAGCCCCATAGATGCACGAACTGGTTCTGGGGGCCCACCAGGCTGGTGTAGAAGCCCAGCGGGGTGCCCAGGGTCTCCTTGAGAATCGGCATCGCCAGGCGGTTGAACACCTCGACGAACTCGCCCATCTTGCGCGGGGCGATGGTGTAGACGCGGTAGTCAATCAGCGGCTTGATGGCCATGGGGCGTTTCCTCCACGTGCGGTTCTGCGGGCGCTCGGCGCGCCAGGTCGTCGTCGATGCCGGCGAGGTGACGGCCGGTGACATAGCCAAAGGTCATGATCGGCCCCAGGGTGATCCCCGCGGCGGGATAGCTGCCGCCCATGATGCTGCGCCGGTCGTTGCCCACCGCGTAGAGGCCCGCGAGGGGCTCGTCACCGCCATCCAGCACCCGGCCGTAGACGTCGGTCCGGATGCCATCGAAGGTGCCGAGGTCGCCCATGTAGACCTTGACGGCATAGAAGGGCCCCTGCTGGATCGGCGCCACGCAGGGATTGGGGCGGTGCTGGGGATCGGCCAGGTAGCGATTGAAGCTGGTAGTGCCGCGGCCGAACTGGCGATCTTCGCCGACCACGGCGCCCGTGTTGTATTCGTCGACGGTGTGCGCCAGCTGCTGCGGATCGACCTCGATCTGACGGGCCAACTCGGCCAGCGTCCTGCCACGTTTCAGGTACCCCTTGCGAATCAGGCCCCCGACCGGCATCGGTGCCGGCTTGACGTAGCCCAAGCCGTACTTGCTCAGGCAGGCCTGATCACAGATCAGCCACATATGGGTCCGTTCGCCCTGCCCGTGCGCGATCATGGCGGCGCCGACATCGTGGTAGGACTCGGATTCGTTGCAGAAGCGCCGCCCGTCCGAGCCGATGCCGATTACCCCCGGCTTGTAGCGGTCGAGCAGATGGGGAAACTTGCCGAACCCGCCACCCTTGCGCGGCACCAGGGAGGTGGGCATCCAGGCGGAAGTCTGGGGGAAGTCACAGCTCACCGATACGCCGAGCGCCTCGACCATGGCCAGGCCGTCGCCGGTGTTGCTCTCCGGCACCGGCGAGTGGTGCTCGCCACCCCGCCGGAGGTGCGGGTAGACCCGGCGGATACGCTCGAGATCCTGGGCGAAACCGCCACAGGCCAGCACCACGCCACGGCGTGCCGCGATCGTCACCTCGCGCCCCTCGATCACTGCCCGGGCGCCATGGATCCGCCCCTCGGTGTGCATCAGTTCGCGGGCCGTCGCCCCGGTATGGATCGGGATACCCAGGTCCAGGGCACTCTTGGCCAGGCGGGCGGCCAGGGCATTGCCGCTGGTCACGTTGACGCCGCGACGGTAGAGCGCGAGCTCCTTGAGGTGGATGGCCAGGCGCTTGATCACATAGCCGAAGGAGGTCAGCGACTTGGTGGCATTGAAGAAGTGCTTGAGGTCGGCATTGGAGGAGTTGAACATCATGCCGATGAAGGTGATGGTCTCGAGCGGCGGGCGCATGCGCCGCATCTCCTTGCCGAGTTCGCGCAGGTTGAAGGGTGCGGCCAAGATCGAGCGACCGATGTCGACGCCGCCCGGCCGGGTCGGGTGGTAATCGGGATAGAGGGTCGGCACGAACTGAACGGCGGTCTCTCGCTCGAAGAAGTCCACCATCTCCGGTCCCTTGTCGAGGAAGGCTTCGACCGCCTCGGCGTCGAAGAAGTTGCCGGCCTCGCCGCGCAGGTAGTCGCGGGCGGCCTCGCGTGAGTCACCGGGGTTCTGCGCCAGGCCATGATGATTGCCGGGAATCCACAGCACGCCGCCGGAGAAGGCGGTGGTGCCACCGAAGACCTCGGCCTTCTCGAGGACGATGACCTCGAGCCCTTGCCGAGCGGCAGTAATAGCGGTCGAGAGACCGCCGGCGCCGGCGCCGATCACCAGCACATCGCACTGGAGATCCGCACGGATCGCTTGTGTGTCGTGGGTCATGGGTAGCCCTCCTGGAGTGGGCGTTTCGAATAGGGAGATCAGTCGCCGGTGAAGCCGGGGCGTGGCACCCGATCCATCAACATGCAGGGCAGGCCGCCATCGACGCCGAGCTCGGCGCCGTTGACGTAACCGGCCCGCTCACTGAGCAGGAAGAGCACCGCGTTGGCGATGTCCTCGGGTTCGCCGATACGCCGACTGGCGGTGAAGGCTTCGCGCGCTTCAGTGACGCCGGGCCGCGCATAGAAGTCCGCCGATAGCTCGGTGCGGATCATCCCCGGAGAGACGGTATTGCTGCGCACGCCGAAGCCTCCCCACTCGGCGGCCAGCTGACGGGAGAGGATCGCCACCGCCGCCTTGCTCGGGCTATAGGCGCCGCTCCAGGTCTGGGGTTGGCTGGCCGAGACCGAGGCGATGTGCACGATGCTGCCACGCCCCTGGTCACGCATCGGCCGGCCGAAGGCCCGAGCGCACAACAGGTAGCCGGTAAGGTTCACCGCCAGCACCGCATTCCATTCGTCCAGCGGCACCTCGGCCAGCCCACCGGGGCGCAGGATGCCGGCCCCATTGACCAGCCCCTGGCAGGGCCCCAAGGCCTCCTCCACCGCTGCCGCGGCCTGCCACACTTGCGGCTCATCGGCGATATCACAGGCCAACGGTAGGCGCCGCCCGGGCAAGTCATCCAATTCCCGCGCCAGGGCCTCGCAGCCCGACAGGTTACGGTCCAGCAGGGCCACGTCGGCGCCGGCCTCGGCCAGGGCGCGGGCGATACCGGCGCCAATGCCACTGGCCGCGCCGGTGACTACCTGGACCGTACCGGCCAGGCCGAGCCAATCACCCGCTGTCGTCGTCTGTGCTGCCATCCGATGCCTCCTCTGATGGTGTCGGCGCCCCCGATGGGGCGCCTGATGGCGGTATATGACTTGTATTTTTCATTGGATAGGCAGGCGAAATAAGGCACATTACCCAACAAGAGTTGGATTATTTCTAACTACCTTCACTCTTTGGTCTAAGGCGAAGGAGCGGGTACCCAAAGGGGAGAGCGAGCATGATCGATGCCTTGGAACGGGCCGTGCCAGTCTTCAAACTGTACGGCGAGACCCAGCACTGGCCGACACCGGACCTGCTGCACTGCGAGCTGATCCGCGAGCGTAGCGGCCCCCACGACTGGCATATCCCACCCCATCGCCACGCCGACCTGATGCACCTGCTCTATATCCGCCGCGGCGCGGGCGAGCTGCATCTGGAGGGCGTCGGACACCCCATCGCCGCCCCCAGCGTGCTGGTGGTGCCGGCCATGGTGATCCACGGCTTCGATTTCGAGCGAGACACCGACGGCTATGCCATCACCCTGTCACGCCCCCTGATCGGCGAGCTCAGCGAGCGGCTCGGTGCCCAGGAGCAGGCCTTTTTCCAGCCGGCGCACTTCCCCCTGGCCGATCAGCCCGAGGCCGCCGCCATCGATGGTCTGGTCACCCAACTGCATGCGGAGTACCGTTACCCCGCGGCGGGACGCGAGCCGATGCTGCACGCCATGATCCAGGCCCTGGCGGTCCTGGTGGCACGCCGCGCCGAGCGGCGCCACATCCACCAGCGGCCCCATCGTGATAAGGGCTACACCCACCTGGTGCGCTACCAAGGGCTGGTGGAACAGCACTACCGAGAGCAGCCCTCGGTCGCCTCGCTGGCCGACCGGCTAGGCATCACCGGCACCTACCTCAATACCCTCTGCCAACGCCTGGCCGGCGTCAGTGCCCAACAGTTGCTCCACGAGCGGGTGATGCTCGAGGCCAAGCGACTGCTCACCTACACCCGCATGACGGTCAGCCAGGTAGCCGATGCCCTGGGCTTCTCGGAACCGGCCTACTTCACCCGCTTCTTCAAACGCCACACCGGGCTATCACCAAGGGCCTTCCGCGAACGCCGCGCCTAAGGCCGCCTGGGCCCCATGCTCCCTTTATCCCCCACTGCCTCGCCCCCTGAGAGCGCGACACGAAGCCGTCTCTCTCGTCCTGGAACGCCCGTCAGACAGGCCCAGGCTTAGGACTTCTCACAAAGTTGAACATCGTTCCATTAATGAATTATAGTCCACCGAAGCGACCTCCATCGCGAGGCGATGGAGCGGTATCTCTGACGATGCGAGAGGCAAGACGATGGCGGACACGATGACTTCACACTGGGATCACCAGGTCGATCTTCTGGTCTGCGGTGCAGGTGCCGGCGGCATGACGGCCGCCTTGAGTGGCGCCTTGCGCGGTCTCCAAGTGCTGCTCTGCGAGAAGACCGACAAGGTCGGGGGCCTCACCTCGACCTCAGGAGGCACCCTATGGATCCCCGGCACCCATCTCAGTGAGGAGGCCGGGGTGCCCGATACTGCCAAGGCCGCCGCCCGCTTCCTCGAGGCGGTGGTGGGTGACCGTGGAGGACAGGAGGTCCGCCAGGCCTTCCTCGAAGCGGGCCCGAGGGTGGTACAGGAACTCCAGTCCCGCACCGCCGTGGACCTGGTCGCGGCCCAGGCCCATCCGGATTACATCGGCAATGTCCCGGGCGAGGCCTATGGTGGTCGAGCCCTGGCACCACGCCCCTTCGATGGCCGGCGGCTCGGCAGGAAGGACTTCTCCCGTGTGCGTCCGCCACGGCGCGAGTTCATGGCGCTGGGTGGCATGATGGCGGCGCGTAACGAGGTCGATGCCCTGTTGCATCCCTTCGCCTCGCTGACCAACTTCCGCCTGGCCAGCAGGACGGTGCTGCGCTATGCCAGGGATCGGCTACGCTACCCCCGCGGCACCCGCCTGGTGATGGGCAATGCCCTGGCGGCCCAGCTGCTCTATAGCTTGCGTCAGGAAAAGGTGCCGTTGCACTTCGAGACGCGCCTGATCGAACTGATCAAGGCGGGTGACGCCGTGGTCGGCGCCGTAGTGGAGGGGCCCGAGGGCCGCCGCCGTATCCATGCCCGGCACGGCGTGATCCTGGCCACCGGCGGTATCGCCCATCACCCGAGGCTGCGCGAGCAACTCTATCCCGAGGCCGCTCGCCGCTACTGCCTGGCTCCCGAGAGCAACAGCGGCGATGGCGTGGCAGTGGCGCTGGCCGGTGGTGCGCACCTGGCCGAGGGACTGGACAGCCCCGGCCTGTGGATGCCCTGCTCGATCCTCCGACGCCGGGATGGAGAAACCCTGATGTGGCCGCATATCATCCTCGACCGGGCCAAGCCCGGCCTGATCGCGGTGAATAGCTCCGGGCGCCGTTTCGTCAACGAGTCGGACTCCTACCACGACTTCGTGATGGGTCTGCTACGTTGCGAGGAGCAACCAGCCGACAAGCCAGCCCACCTGATCTGCGACCGGGCCTTCCTGGAGAAATATCTTCTGGGCATGGTATTTCACGGCACCCGGCGACTCGCCCCCTACCTGAAGTCGGGCTACCTGATCGAGGCCGCCACGCCCGCCGCCCTGGCCGAGAAGATCGGCGTTGATCCGGTGACCCTTGCGCAGACCCTGAGCGACTACAATCGCGATGCCGAGCACGGCGAGGACCCGGCATTTGGCCGCGGTGGCAGCGCCATGAACCGCTTCAACGGCGACGCTGACAACACACCCAATCCCTGTGTGCGCCCCATCGGGCCAGGGCCCTACTACGCCATGGCGGTATGGCCGGCCGACCTGGCCAGCAGCGCCGGCCTGCAAGGCGACCAGGAAGGGCGCATCCTGGATTCCAAGGGCCAGCCGATTCCCGGGCTCTACGCCTGCGGCAATGACCTGGCCTCGATGTTTCGTGGCACCTACCCGGGGCCGGGTACCACCCTGGGGCCGGCCATGGTCATGGCCTGGCGGGCCGTCCAGCATGCGGCGGCCAAGGCGGAGCAGGCCGACGCCGGGCAAACGCCTCGTCCGGCCGCCGTCGAATAACCGTCCTGAGCAACCAGGCCCCTGGGTAATACCAGGGGCCTGGTTGGGCCTACAGCAAGAACGCCAGAGCGCTTAGTCCCGGGACGGCAGCCCCGGGATATGCGACATGATGGCACCGGCGAAGCCGCCATCCGCCAGGAGGTTCTGACCGGTCATATAGGCCGCCTCCCGGCCCAGCAGGAAGGCTACCACCCCGGCGATATGCGCCGGCTGGCCGATCTGATGCAGGGGAATCACCTGCTCGCGCCGCTCGACCACTTCCGGTTGCTGGTAGAGTTTGTCGGTGGCCGAGGTATGGATCATGCCCGGCGAGACGCTATTGACCCGAATGCCATCCACAGCCCACTCCAGGGCCAACTGCTGGGTAAGCATGATCAGCGCGGCCTTGCTGGTGGAGTAGGCCCCACTGCCGGGATGCGGCTGGACTCCCACCATGGAGGCGATATTCACCAGGCTGCCACGGCTCGCCTTGAGCACCGGATAGGCCGCCTTGGCCAACAGCCAGGGCCCCCGCACATTGATGTCATGGAGTCGCTCCCAATCGGCCCGCTCCAGCTCGGCCAGACGCCCAGGCGCCATCACGCCGACATTGGAGACCACGCCATCCAGGCCTCCGCAGAAGTCGACCGCCGCCTCCACCAGTCGCGCCGGGGTCTCGGGATCGGCCATGTCGCCGGCCACCGCCAGGGCTCGTGCGCCCCGAGCCTGCAACTCCTCGACGATGGCGGTGAGCTCCTCACCCTGGCGACTGGCGGTCAGTACCAGGCTGGGGGTGTCACCACGTTTCAGGGCATCCTCGGCCAGCTTGCGGGCAATCCCCGCACCGATGCCGCGGCTCGCGCCGGTGATCAGCACTCGCATGTTATCTCTCCTCGTGGGGTGGATTCGTGGTCGGAAGGGCAGAGGGGCCGCCCCGCCGCATGGTGCGCGGTGACATAGCCGAAGGTCATGGCCGGCCCCAGGGTGATCCCGCCACTGGGATAGCGACCGGCCATCACGCTGGCCATATCATTACCGGCGGCATAGAGCCCCGGGAGTGGCTCACCGGAGGCATCCAGCACGCGGCCATGCGCGTCCGCCGCCAGGCCAGCGAAGGTCCCCAGGCTACCGGGCAGTACCCTCACCGCGTAATAGGGCCCCCGCTCGATCGGCGCCACGCAGGGGTTGGGGGCCCGCTCTGGATCGCCCATGCCTCGCTGATAGGGGGTCTCGCCACGCCCGAAGGCCGGGTCCTCCCCGCGGCGGGCATGGCGATTGTAGGCCTCGAGGGTCGCCTGCAAGCCCGCGGCATCGATGCCGCAGGCCGCCGCCAGCTCGGTCGCCGTGCGCCCCCGCCGCAGGTAGCCATTGCGTAGCCAGGGCCCCTGCGGCAGCGGCGCCGGGCGCGACATGCCCAGCCCATAACGGCGCTGGAAGCGGTGATCACAGATCAGCCAGGCCTCCACCGGTTCGCCATCGGGCAGGGCGGCGAAGAGGCCGCGCATAAAGTCGTGGTAAGAGCCCGCCTCGTTGACGAAGCGCTCACCATGACGGGTGACGGCGATCAATCCCGGCTTGGCCCGGTCGATCAAATGAGGAAAGCGCCCGACGCTGCCATCGCGGCGCGGCACCAGGGACACCGGCGCCCAGGCGGCGTTGGAAAAATCGAAGCTCTGGACCCGCGCGCCCACCGCCTCGGCGAGGCGCAGGCCGTCACCGGTATTGGTCAGCGGCGCCGCCGAACGATGCGGCGTCCCGGCGGCGACATGGGGCAGTAGCTCGGCATGCCGGCGGGCGTCATGGGGAAAACCGCCGGCAGCCAATACCACCCCGCGTCGAGCGCGGACCCGGCGCTCGCCGTCTGGGGTAGCGATCAGCGCCCCGACGATGCGCCCCTGCTCCTCGATCAAGTGATGCGCAGGGCTCGACGGCAGCAACCTCACGCCGAGGTCCAGGGCACTCTTCAGCAGGCCGGCAACCAAAGCATTGCCGTTGACCAGTTGCATGCCGCGATGATGGATCGCCAAGTCGCGAAAGTGTCGCATCACTCGCCGGGCAACATGAACAAAGGAGACCGGCGAGCGTATCGCCTTGAGGAAGTGACCCAGGTCGGCACCGGAGGCGATGCCCATGCCCCACAGCGAGTGCAAGTCGAGGGGCGGCCGCAGCAAGCGAACCGCCTGCCCCAATCGGCGTCCGTCGAAGGGAGCGGCACACAACGAGCGCCCCCCCGTGCCGGCATGGCGCTGGTGGCCATGGAAGTCGGCCACCCGATTGCCATCGACGAACTCCAGCGCCGTATGGCGACGAAAGAACTCCACCATGGACGGCCCCTGGGCCAGAAACATCTCGACCCGGGCCGGATCGAAACTATCACCCAACTCCTCGCGTAGATAAGCCCGCGGAGCCGCCGACGGTTCCTCGATGCCCGCCTCCCGCGCCAGGGGGTTGCGAGGAATCCACAACCACCCCCCCGACCAGGCAGTGGTCCCCCCCAGCACGGGGGCTTTTTCGGCAACGATCACCTCGAGCCCCAGATAAGCCGCGGTTACCGCCGTGGAGAGCCCCCCCGCCCCCGAGCCAATCACCAGCAGGTCGCACTCCAGTGCTGAGGGAGGCAGGGTATGGGGCTCACGAGACATGGGATGACTCCTGGTTGATGGCCCCGCTATAGCTGCGAGGCAGTGGAGGGACGTCCAGCCCGCAGCAGACTAGACGCCGAGGTGGAGGCGGCGAGTTCATCGGCCACTTTGAGCAACTCGTCGCCGAGTGCCTGCATACGTTCTTCGGTGAAACGAATGCTGGGGCCGGCGATGCTCAGGGTACCCAGGGCCGGCTGGTTGGCACGCCGGACCGGGGTGGCCATGGCATTCATGCCAGGAGAGAAGGTCTCGACGGTCATACTGACCCCCCGCGTACGGGTTTCCCGCAGGGCCTCCAGCAACTCGGACACCGTGGTAGGTGCCTGGGGACCATACTCCTCGACATTGCCAAAGCCTTGCTCAGCGACCAGCTCAAGGGCCATCTCATCGCTGAGGGTGCTCAGCCAGGCGAGGCCAGAGGAACTACAGGACAGCTTGGCGACGGCACCCATATCGGGGTCGTAACGCAGCCCCCGGGTAGCCCCCTGAGCCTTGGCGACCCAGGTGAGACAGCGATCATCGACGACGGCCAGTCGCACCAACTCCCCACTGATCTCGGCCAGGCGGTCGAGCAGCGGCTGAGCCGCGTCGAGGATGCCCATCTCTCCGAGAAAACCGAGCCCGAGGGAGGTGAGCTTGGTGGTCAGCATGTAATCCCCCTGGTCACGCACTTGGCGAACATAACCATAGCGCACCAGGTCACTGAGCAGGCGGTGTGCCGCACTGCGGGGCATTCCCAATCGTTCGGCGATGGCGGCCAGGGGCAGGCCTTCGCCCTCCCGCGCCAGCAACTCAAGAATGCCCAGTGTTCTTTCCATCACACCAGCCATGGCGTCTCCCCTTTATGACAATGACAAGCCCATAGCTTGCCATCTCGTGATCGCCTTGTGGGAAGAATAGCGAATCAATCCACTACAGAATAATATACGATAGTTGAACTGTATTCCATTTTTGGATTTTGTTCTACTATGCTCCATGCATCACCAACCATCATGCCTACAGGACGATGCCCCGGATGATTCGACAACTCGATGGTGCGACCCGCCTTTACCTGATCCTTGGCGACCCTATCGCCCAGGTAAAGTCACCCCTCGGCGTGACCCAGGCCTTTCAGCAGCGTGGCCGCAACGCCCTGCTGGCACCGCTAAATATTGCCCCGGACGATCTCGATGACTTCCTGCGAGGCGTTCAGGCGGCCCGCAACCTGGACGGCATCATCATCACGGTCCCCCACAAGTTCGCCGCCCACGCCCATTGTGCCAGTGCCACCGAGCGGGCTGATTTCCTGGGTGCCGTGAACGTGATGCGCCGAAACGCAAGAGGAGGCTGGTACGGCGATCAGGTGGATGGGCTCGCCTATGTACAGGCCTTGCGCCAGAAGGGGTTCAATCCCCGCGGCCACCATGCCCTGCTGGCAGGGGCCGGCGGCGCCGGCTCAGCCATTGCCGAGGCACTGATCCGGGCAGGCGTCGCCTCCCTGGCGATACACGATGGCGATAGGGTGCGCCGCGACTCCCTGATCGAGCGCCTGGCGGCATTGAAGCTGGGAGAAGTCAGTATCGGATCCACCGATACGACTGGTTACGACCTGGTGATCAACGCCACTCCCTGCGGCATGATCGAAGGGGACCCGCTGCCGTTCGATACCAGCGGCCTGTCAAGCGACGCCATAGTGGGCGATGTCATCACTGCACCGGAGATTACGCCCTGGATCGCCACGGCCCGCGAACGAGGCTGTGCCAGCGTATTGGGGGTAGAGATGTTTGCCGCCGTACGCGACCTGATGGTGGATTTCCTGTTGGACGATACCAGCAGCCACTGAGTCAACAGGTGTCGATAGACCCTGTCACAACGACAACCCGCCGCTAAGCGGCGGCACCGACTCTCAAATCACAACAACAGTACCCAGAGGACACCATGACCAAACTTAAGCTTCTCCCACGCCTTACCGCCGGCCTGCTGGTCGCTGCCGGCACTCTACCCATGACCTCCCAGGCTGCCGCCGACTACCCCGAGCGGCGTATTGATGCCGTGGTCCCCTGGGGGGCCGGCGGCTCTACTGACAACATGGCCAGGAGCCTCACGCCACACGTTGAGGCAATCCTGGGGGCCGATATCGTCATCAATAATCTTCCCGGCGGCACCGGTGTGATCGGCACCAATATCGTGCTCAACCGCCCGGCCAACGGCCACTCCCTGCTTTACGGGGCCGAGAATGCCCAGCTCTACCCGGTCCTGGAGCTCGCCGACTTCGACTACGGTGCCATGCACCCGGTAAGCTTGATTGGGCAGGGCATTGTGTTGATCGTGGCCCCCGCCGAGAAAGAGTGGAATGACTTCGGCGATCTGCTCGCCGAGGCCCAGGCCACCCCAGGACAGCTGCTCATGGGCGACGCGGGTACCGGTGGCTTACCCAGTACCGTGCTGGCGATGATCAATGCCGTCGACGAGCTCGACGTACGCTCGGTGACCTTCGGCGGCGACGGTCCTGCCATCACCGCCCTGCTCGGCAACCACCTCGACTTCATGCCCATGGCCCTGGCCTCGGCCCAGGAACAGATCCGCGCCGGCCACCTCAAGGCACTGGCGGTTCTAAGCACCGAGCCCGTCGAGCAGCTCCCCGATGTCCCGCTAATCACCGAGTTCCTGCCGGAGATGGAAGGTTTCCTGCCCTGGGGGCCTTTCTGGGGCGCCTATGTTCACCAGGACACCCCCGATGATATCAAGGCCACCCTGGAGACCGCCTACGAAGAGGCCATCGCCGACGACGACTTCCAGGCCTTCCTGACCCGCAACGGTGCCACCCCGCTCAATCTTCAGGGAGCGGAGGCCGAAGAATTTCTTAACCGCTGGCAGTCGGTGACCGCCTGGGCCATGGAGGATGCCGGCTCGGCCAGGGTCTCACCGGAAGCACTGGGCATTCCACGCCTCTGAAGATACCCCAGAGCCCCCCAGCACAATGCCAGCGGCTAAGCCGCTGGCATTGTCATATCGGCGGATGTCGCAACCGACTTTAAGCCAGCCCCCGCGCACGGCTAGAACAGTACCACCACCTGGCAGTGCAAAAGGCCCGCCATAAGGCGGGCCGGAGAGAACAGCGGGGCACTGGGCGGTTCAGGCCTCGTTGGCGGCCTTGATCAGCGCCTCCAGGGCCGCCTGGTAGCCCTGGGTGCCGAGACCGGCGATCACGCCATCGGCGCGCAGCGAGACGTAGGAGTGGTGGCGAAAACTCTCGCGCTTGTGCACGTTGGAGATATGCACCTCGATGACCTTGCCCTCGAAGGCATTGAGGGCATCGAGAATCGCTACCGACGTATGGGTATAGGCCGCCGGATTGATGATGATCGCCTGGGTCCCGTCGAGGCGGGCGGCATGGATGAGATCGATCAGCTCGCCCTCGTGGTTACTTTGCCGGCAGTGGATGTCCCAACCGGCCAGAGTTGCCTTCTCGCGCAGGGCATTGTCGACGTCGTTCAGGGTCTCGTGGCCATAGATCTCCGGCTGGCGGGTCCCCAGGAGGTTGAGGTTGGGCCCATGCAGGACCAGTACCTTGCCCTGGCTCATGCGTCGTTCTCCTTCAGCAGTTCGCGGCGGTAGTGGGCGAAGAGGGTCGCCGCCTGCGCCTCGGCGGCGGCGCGCTTGGCCTCATCCTCGCAGAACCGCTTGAAGGCATCGACGCCCTGGAAGACGAACAGGCTGACACCACTCACCACCGCCGCGTCGACGGCCTTGGCGGCGGCGACGAGCTCGGTGACCGCCGGCACATAGACCGCATCGAAGATCCAGTGATGGGCCGCCACCAGTTCCTTGGGCAACGGGCAACCGGGACTCTTCTCGTGACCGATGGGGGTGCAATTGACCAGGCCGTCGCAGCTCGGCACCGTCTCGGCCACTTGCTCGGGGGTGATGGTGGAGGCGGCAAACCCCTGGGCCTTGAGTTCCTCGGCCAGCTGGCGCGACTTGGCCGCATCCAGGTCCATCAGGATCACCTCGCTGGCGCCGAGCTTGCCGAGCCCGAAGGCCACCGCCTTGCCCACGCCCCCGGTCCCGAGCAGCAGCACCCGGCCCGGCTTCCTCTCGCCCAGGGTCGCGCGGAAGCCGCTCATAAAGCCGGTGAAGTCGGTGTTATCGGCGACGATCTCGTCCCCCTCGAAGACCAGAGTATTGGCCGCCCCCACCATGCGCGCGCCTTCCGAGAGGCGGGTGGCCAGCCTGACGGCCTCCTCCTTCCAGGGGTAGGTGACGTTGACGCCGCGATAGCCCTCGCCGATCACCTGGCGCACCTGCGCCTCCAGGGAGGCGATGGGCTGCTCATTGGCATCGAAGAGGTCATAGCTGGTGGGAATGCCGGTCAGCTCGCCGAGCCGCCTGTGCAGGTCGGGCGAGCTGGAGTTCATGATGGCCTTGCCGATCAAACCTAACTTCATGGAAATATCTCCTGAACGGTACAAGGACTCGGAGCCACCACGACACAGCGCGGCACCGAACCGTCGACGGAATGCCGAAAGCGGCCGGCCTCAGCCGGCCTTGGCCTGGGCAGCGAGCCGGATACCGGCGTTGGCCTCGCCGAACTGTTGGTAGTTGCCGCGCCGCTCGACGATCTCGAAGAAGAAGCGCCCCGAGAAGGTCTCGGTATAGGCATGCAGGAAGTCGCCATCATCGTTGCGGTCGAAGAGGATATTGCGCGAGCGCAGGGCCTCGAGCAGGGCCTCATCGAGGCCGTAACGCGCCTCCAGGTCATCATAATAGTTCCGGGGAATCTTCAGCAGCGGCAGGCCTCGGGCCTGAAGCTCATCCACGGTGGCGAAGATATCGCGGCTCTCGAAGGCGATCTGCTGTACGCCGCCGCGGAATTCGCTGAGGAAACGCCCCGGTTGGGTCTCCTGAGCCTGGGAAACGGTGAGCGGCAGGCGGATGCTGCGGTCCGGGCTCACCACCGCCTGGCTGATCATCATGCCGCGGGGGTCGACGATCTCGTTCTCGGTCTCGGCGGCGAAGCCGAACACGGTGCGATGAAACAGCTGCCAGCTCAACAACTGGGTGGCCGGCAGCACATAGGAGAGGTGGTCGATGCGCACCAGGCCCGCTTCGTCGCGACTGGCCTGATCGAAGAGTTCGAAATCGGTACGCCACTGCAGATCGTCGGCGGCCTCCTCGTCCACCAGGTAGACCAGGCTGCCCTCGATACCGCGCAGCGCCGGAATCTCCATCTCGCCCTCGCCCACCTGGCCGCGATAGAGCGGCGCCTTGAAGGCCCGCGCCCGGGCCAGAGCCTGTGCCACATCGTCGACCCGGAACCCCACGGCACACACCGAGGTGCCGTGCAGCAGACGGAAGGTATGGGCGAAACTGTCGGTCTCGAAATTGAGCACCAGGTGGATCTCACCCTGCTTCCATAGCTCGACGTTCTTGGAGCGATGCCGGCCCACATGGCGAAAGCCCAGGGCATCGATGAACTCGCCCAGGGGCGCGGCGCTCTCCTCGTCGAGGGTAAACTCGATAAAGTGGATGCCGTGATAGCGGGGCGTTGGCGGCAACTCGACCGCCCAGGGGCCATTCTCCACCAGGCTTTCGAGCCAGATCAGCGAACGCAGGCCGTCGAGGGCGGTGATCTCGGTAGGGGCGGCGCGGAAGGCGTCGCTGAAGATCTCCAGCGACAGAGGGCCGTCATAGCCCGACTTGGCCAGCTCGGCCATAAAGGCCGCCAGCGGCAAGCGCCCCTGGCCAGGGAAGCAGCGGAAGTGACGGCTCCACTGCAGGATATCCATGTCCAGCAGCGGCGCGTCGGCCACCTGGACGAAGAAGATCTTCTCCCTGGGAATCTTGCCGATGGCGGAGAGATCATGGCCCCGGGAGAGGATATGAAAGCTGTCGAGGACCACCCCCAGGTTGGGATGGTCGACGCGGCGAACCACCTCCCATGCATCCCGATAGTCGGAGATGTGGCGTCCCCAGGCCAGGGCTTCGAAGCCCACTCGGATATTGCGCTTGGCGGCGCGTTCGGCCAACTCGCGCAAGTCTGCCACCGCCCGCTCCATGTCACCGACGGCCTGTGGCGAGACATTGCTGCATACCAACAGAAAGTCGGTACCCAACTGTTCCATCAGGTCGAACTTGCGCTCGGCCCGCTGCAGGTTGCGGCTGCGTTGGGGTTCGGGCATCGCCTCGAAGTCACGAAACGGCTGGAAGGCGACGATCGCGAGGCCGAGGCGCTCGCAGAGACTACGTACCTCCTCGGGGGAACCATCGAAGGAGAGCAGGTCGTTTTCGAAGATCTCCACGCCATCGAAACCCGCACGGGCGATGGCCTCCAGCTTGGTTCTGAGGTCGCCGCTCAGGCAAACCGTGGCAATGGCACGCATCTTGATCCTCTTCTCGGCCCCGGGCTCAGCGAATGGCCTGGGGCTCTGTCGGTACTCGGGGCACGACACCGAATCACTCGGCTATAGAATAGAACACAGTTTTAATGTTCGCATAGCGTTCTTTAGTTCGCAACTCAAGGGAGCGTCGAGACGCGCCGGAAATTCTTCGATTGCGCGCCATACTGACTGGGTGGGACAAGGACTACCACCGGTATGGCTCGAGCCCCCATAAGTCTCTCGTTGAGGCCGTTGGTCCACCTCCATTGCTCGTATTCAACCTTCGTCGCAGATGGCATCGCGAGCATTGACACTATTAGAAGCGAGTTCTAGTGTTCGCTAAAAGCACTATAGTTCGACAGCCGAACTCACCCCCATCATCCGCTCCGACAGCCAAGCTCTCTCTACGATAGCAAACACAATAACCGACCCGGAGGATTTCCATGTTCAAGCCGCTTCTTACATCCTTGGCCATTACCACCGCCTCCCTGGCCATGGCCGGCAGCGCCCTGGCGGACTATCCCGAGCGCAATATCCAGGGCACCATCCAGTGGGGGGCCGGCGGCGCCACCGATAACGTGGTGCGCAGCCTGACCCCCCACGTAGAGGAGGTGCTCGGTACCACCGTCGTGCTGACCAACCGCCCCGGCGGTACCGGCGTGATCGGCATGAACCATGTGATGCGCCAGCGTCCGGACGGCTACAACCTACTGTTCGGTGCCGAGAACCCGCAGCTCTATCCGCTGATGGGCCTGGCCGACTTCACCTATGACGATATGCACACCGTCAATATCATCGGCCAGGGCGTGGTGGTGATCGCCGCCCATCCGGACAGCCCCTTCGACAGCTTCGCCGAACTGCTCGAGCATGCCAACGAGAATCCGGGCGAGCTGCGTATGGGCGGTACCGGCGCCGGTGGACTGCCCAGCACTATCCACGCCATGATCAATGCCGTGGGCGATCTGGACGTGCGCACCGTCACCTTCGGTGGCGACGGTCCCGGCGTCACCGCCCTGCTGGGTGAGCATATCGACTTCATGCCATTGAGCCTGTCGGCGGTCGCCGAGCAGATTCGCGGCGGCCGCCTCAAGGGCCTGGCGGTGATCGCCGACGAGGAACTCGAGGACCTGCCCGGGGTACCGCCGATCACCGAGGCACTGCCGGAAATCGAGTCCTTCCTGCCCTGGGGCCCCTTCTGGGGTGTCTTCGCGCACCAGGACACCCCGGACGATGTTAAGACGATCATCGAGGAGGCTTACCAGGAGGCCGTCGCCAGCGATGGCTTCCAGGAGTTCCTCTCGAACTTCGGGGCGACCTCCCTCAACCTGAGCGGTGAGGAGGCCCAGGAGTACCTGGACAACTGGCAGTCGGTCACCGCCTGGTCCATGTTCGAGGCCGATGCTGAATCGCTGGAGAACACACCGGAAGCGCTCGGCATTCCGCGCCCGTAATCCAACCACTGTGGCTTTGGGGGAGGCATCGCCTCCCCCCTGGAGTCTTTGATGAGCAAGAAAATCGAGCGAGTCCAGGCCGGCGAGAAGAGCTTCGACTGGCTGCTACTGCTGCTGAGCATCGGAGTACTCGTCGAGGCCTTTCGCATCGACGGGGGCCTGCGCCTCAACTCCGCCGGCTCCTTCCCGATGGGACTGGCCCTGGTGATGCTCGCAGCCTCGGTAGCGATACTCGCCAGCCACCGCTACAAACGGCGCGATCCGCGCATCCGCAATGCTCGGCATGAGATCCAGGTGTTCCTGCATGAACACTTCCAGCCGCATATCGTGGTATCACGGTGGTCGCGGCGCTCTATCTGGCCGCCATCAACTGGGCAAGCTTCTATGTCAGCACCTTTATCTTCCTGGCGGCGATGTTCATTTATTTCCGCCAAGGCAAGGTCGTCAGCTCAGCTCACTGATCATTACCACCGTCGCCATCGCGGTGATCTATGTGCTGTTCACCCTGGTGTTCCGCGTCTACCTCCCCTGACCCCCGAGGCACCCGATGAGTGATACCGTCTCCTACCTGCTCATGGCCTGGCTCGACCCTGGCCTGCTCGGCCTGACCGCCCTCGGCGTGTTGGCCGGCATCTATATCGGCGCCATCCCCGGTCTCTCGGTGACCATGGCCGTGTCGATCCTGATCTCTTTCACCTTTTCCTGGGACATCAACTACGCCCTGGCGCTGATGGTCGGCATCTACGTGGGTGGCGTCTATGGCGGCTCGCGTACCGCCATCCTGCTCAATATCCCCGGGGCACCCTCGGCGGTGACCACCGCCTTCGACGGCTACCCGCTGGCCCAGAAGGGTGAGGCGGGCCGCGCCATCGGCCTGAGCACCGTCATGTCGGTGATTGGCGGCCTGATCGGTGTGGCCGTGCTGGCCGCCACCGCCCCACACCTTGCCGACCTGGCCCTGCAATTCGCCCCACGCGACTACTTCCTGATCGCCATCATGGGCCTGCTGCTGGTCAGCACGCTCTCCGGCAAGTCACTGGCTCGCGGCATCTTCTCGGTGGCCCTGGGCGCCACCATCGGCCTGGTGGGGATGGACATGGTCACCGCCCAGCCACGCCTCACCCTCGGCAGCATGGAACTGCTCGGCGGCATTCACTATGTGGTAGTGATGATCGGCCTGTTTGGTGTCGCCGAGGCCTTCTACCAGCTGCACAACATGGCCAAGGTGCCGGTCAAGCAGAAGGTCGACAAGATCGTGCCACCGCTGAGCATGGTGCTTAAGTTCCTGCCGCTCTCGGTACGTACCTCGGTGATCGGCGTGGTGGTCGGCGCCCTGCCCGGCACCGGCGGCGACATCGCCTCGCTATTCGCCTATGACCACGCCAAACGCACCGTCAAGAACCCGACCACGCCGTTCGGCGAAGGCGCCTACGAGGGCCTGGTCGCCCCCGAAACCGCCAACAATGCCGCCGTTGGTGGCGCCTACGTGCCGATGCTGACGCTGGGCATGCCCGGCGATGCGGTCACTGCGGTGATCATCGGCGCCCTGGTCATCCACGGCCTTAACCCCGGCCCGATGCTGATGATCGAAACACCGCATATCTTCTGGTTCACCGTAGGCAACCTGGCGCTGGCCAATATCTTCCTGCTGATCTTCGGCCTCACCGGCATCAAGATCTTCTCGAAGATCGTCGAGGTCCCCAAGGCCATCATGATCCCGCTCATCCTGGTGCTCTGCGTGGTCGGCACCTACTCGCTCAACAGCAACATGACCGAGGTCTACTGGATGCTCGGCTTCGGTATCCTCGGATACTGGCTCAAGGTCTTCGGCTTCCAGATGGGACCCATCATCCTCGGCGTGATCCTCGGCCCGCTGCTCGACGAATCCTACCGCCAGGCAATGTCCTCGGTGGGCGACCGTGGCGGCGACTTCCTGCTGGCGCTGGTCACCAATCCGCTCTCCCTGGTGCTGACCAGCGTGATCGTCCTGGTGCTGCTCGGCAACACCCCTCTCAAGGGTTGGCTGGTGACCCGTTTGCGGACAAACTGATCGAGTAGCCCTACCCCATGACGCGGCCCCAGGGCCGCGTTGTTCTGAGGACCACCCTGCCGGCGCAGAATGAAGGTGAGGAATCCCGTGAGTGATGATACCGCGACATTCGACTATGCCCTGGTATTCGATTTCGACGGAGTCATCCTCGATTCGGCGACCCTCAAGCTTCAGGCCTTCGCCGATCTCTATGCCGACGAGGCCGAGGAGCGACACCGGGCCGTGGTCACCTACCTGAGTCGCCGCGGCGGCCAGCCCCGGGAGGTCAAGTTCCGCCATATCGAGGCGCATATCCTCGGCCGCCCGGCCAACGAAGCGCGCATCCGCGAGCTCTGCGAGTGCTTCAAGGCCCGGGTGGAGCAGCGCCTGCGGGAGGCCCCGCCCATCCCCGGCGCCCTGGCCTTCCTCGAGCAGCGGGCCGGCAGGCAGCCGCTCTACCTGCTCTCGGCCACTCCCGAGGCCGAACTCCGCGCCATCGCCGACCAGCGCGACCTCTCCCGCCACTTCCTCGAGGTGATCGGCTCTCCCCCCGACAAGGTCACCGGACTGCGTAACCTACTGGTTCGCCGACACCATGCTCCGAGAGAGACCGTGATGATCGGTGACTCCTACAACGATTATCGTGCCGCCCGCTCCAACGGTACCCACTTCGTCGGCGTCACCGCCGACCCTAGCGCCTCACCCTTCCCCGCCGACACCATCACCACTACCGACCTGCATGACCTGGGGGCCGCGCTGGCACGACTCTGAGCCGGCTTAGGGCTCCCGCGCCAGATTAGATGACCGCCCCAGTATTCGGCGTCCGGTAGTCCCGCCCCCTTGGCCCCGTAGCGCGGCCACCTATCGACCATCACCGCGACCTACCCCAAAGGAATCAAGGAGATGAAGACGTCATGACGGGGGTCTCTCAACCTTAATCCAGACCCAGGGCCGGGAAAAACCTCAGGGCTCCAGCAGTCGCCGCCAGAGGCGGGTGACCAGGGCGCGGTGCTCCTGAAATTCCTCGGCGCCCACCGCCCGGGGCTGGTTGGCCAGGGCGGCGCGGTGCACGGCGTCCCGGTAGGCCAGGTAGGCCTCGCGCAGCCCCCGGCACTCGCCGGCATCCAGCAGGCCGCCGGCCTCCAGGGTCTCGAGCAGGCGCATGTTGTCGCTCCACTCCAGCAATTGGGGGGCGTAATGGGCCATGGAGAGCACCGCGTACTGGCAGAGGAACTCGATATCCACCATGCCACCCGGGTCCTGCTTGAGGTCGAAGTGGTCGTCGCCGGGGCGGCTGGCCAGGTGATCGCGCATCTTGAGGCGCATCTTCACCACCTCCTCGCGCAGCGCCGCGAGGTCGCGCTTCTCGCCCAGCACCTCGCGACGCACCGCCTCGAAGCGCTCGGCCAGGGCCGGGTCGCCGGCCACCACCCGGGCCCGCACCAGGGCCTGGTGCTCCCAGGTCCAGGCCTCGCGTCGCTGGTAGTCGGCGAAGGCCTCCAGGGTGGTGACCAGCAGCCCCGAGTTGCCGGAGGGGCGCAGGCGCATGTCGACCTCATAGAGGGCGCCGGCGGGGGTCACCGCGGTGAGCAGGTGGATGATGCGCTGGCCCAGGCGGGTGAAGAAGACTGGGTTGTCGAGGGGCCTGGGGCCGTCGGTGCTGCCCTGGGAGGCGGCGTCGTGGATAAACACCAGGTCGAGGTCCGAGCCGTAGCCCAGCTCGATGCCGCCCAGCTTGCCGTAGCCGACGATGATGAAGTCGCTCTCCCCTTCCACGCCGTCGCGGCGCTGGGGACGGCCATGCTTGCGCACCAGGTGCTTCCAGGCCATGGCCAGCACCTGTTCCAGCACCACCTCGGCGATAAAGGTGAGGTAGTCGCTGACCTTCATCAGCGCCCGGGTGCCGGCGATATCCGAGGCCGCCACGTGCAGCACCTGGGCATGCTTGAAGATGCGCAGCGCCTCCAGCTGAGCCTCCTCGTCTTCCTCGGGAATCCGCGCCAGGGTCTGGCGCAGCTCATCGGCGAGACGCGTCTTGTCCGCCGGGGTATAGAGGGTGCCGGGGGTGAGCAGCTCGTCGAGCAGGATGGGGTGGCGGGCCAGTTGGTCGGCCACCCAGGGGCTGGCCCCCACCAGGCGCATCAGGTGATCCAGGGCCTCGGGGTTCTCGCGCAGCAGCGCCAGGTAGGCGGTACGCCGCAGCACCGATTCGATCAGCGGCAGGGTACGCTCCAGGGCGCGATCCGGCAGCTCGCTGCCGGCGGCGGCGTCCAGCATCAGCGGCATCAGGGCATCCAGGCGCTCGAAGCCGATGCGCTGCATGCCCTTGACCGCCCGGGAGTGGCGCAGGCCCTCCAGGCGCCGGGCCGCGGTATCGGCCTCGGCGAAACCGGCCCGGGCCAGCAGTTCGCCGGCCTCCTCGGCGTTCAGCTCGCCGCGCCACAGGGCGCGCCATTCGTCCAGGCCCACCTCGGCGCCCTCCCGGTGGGGGGCGGCGATCTCCTCGCGCTCCTCCTCCGGGTCGGCGATCACCGCGTCGAAATGCTGGCGCACCCGGCCGCGCACCTCGTCGAGACGCGCCATCACCGCCGGCCAGTCGGCCATGTTCAGGGCCAGGGCGACACGCTCCCGGTCCGTGTCGTTGTCGGGCAGGGCCTGGGTCTGGCGATCCTCCAGCCCCTGGAGGGCGTGCTCCAGGTCGCGCAGGAAGACATAGTCCGGGAGCAGCTCGTCGACCACCGCCTGGGGCAGCAGCCCCAGGTCCGGCAGCCGCGCCAGGGCGCTCTTCAACGAGGTCACCTGGAGCTCGGTGTCACGGCCGCCGCGAATCAGCTGGAAGGCCTGGACCACGAACTCCACCTCGCGGATGCCGCCGCTGCCCAGCTTGATGTTGTCGTCCATGCCGCGGCGCTTGACCTCGCGGTTGATCATCGCCTTCATCTCACGCAACGACTCGATGGCGCCGAAATCCAGGTACTTGCGATAGACGAAGGGGCGTAGGCTGGCCAGCAGCTCGTCGCCGGCCTCCCGGTCGCCGGCCACCGGGCGCGCCTTGAGCATGGCGTAGCGCTCCCACTCGCGGCCCTGGTCCTGGTAGTAGCTGGCCAGCATGGCGAAGCTGCCCACCAGGGGGCCACCGTCGCCCAGGGGGCGCAGGCGCATATCGACGCGGAAGGCGAAGCCGTCGCCGGTCACCGCGTCCAGGGCGCCGATCAGCTTCTGGCCCAGCTTGGTGAAGTACTCCTGGTGATCCAGCTCGCGACGCCCGCCCCGGGTCACGCCCTTCTCCGGGAAGGCGAAGATCAGGTCGATATCCGAGGAGAGGTTGAGCTCGCCGGCGCCCAGCTTGCCCATGCCCAGCACCACCAGGCGCTGGGGGGCCTCTTCGCCGGGGCGCGGCGCCGGGTGCCCCCAGCGCGGCGCATAGTGGGCCTCCAGCCAGCCCAGGGCGCCATCCAGGCAGACCTCCGCCAGCCGCGACACCGCCGCCGCCGTGGCCCACATATCGGTGCCCGCGGGCCGCGCCAGGTCGCGCCAGACGATGCCCAGCATGCGCGCCCGGCGAAAGCGGCGCATCGCCGCCTGCATGGCCGACTCGTCCTCGGCGGCCTCCAGGGCCTCGCCCAGCCAGGCCTCCAGCAGGCCCGGCTCCGGGGCGCTCTCCAGCTCACCGTTGGCCTCCAGGTGCAGCAACCACTGGGGGTAGCGCACCAGGGTCTCCAGGGCGAAGTCGGAGATCGCCACCACCCGGGCCAGCTGCTCGCGGCACGCCTCGGGCAGCGCCAGCCAGTCCTCCAGGGGCGAGTCGCGGCCGGTCATCTCGGCCAGGCTATCGGCCTGGGCCAGGGCCTCGTCCAGGCGCTGCTGGGCCTGGCCCAGGGGGACGCGCAGGGGCTCGGGAATCTCGGTCAGGGGCAGGAAACCAGTCGGCAGCGCCATGGGCCTCTCCTCGGGGTCATTGGCTTCAGCATAGCGAAGGGAGCGCTCAGGCGAAGAAGCGCTGCCAGGCGACCAGCGCCCAGGTCAGGCCGGCCAGCAGCAGCGCCAGCATCACCGCCGCCGAGCCGATGTCCTTGGCGCGCCCGGAGAGCTCATGACGCTCGGGCCCGATGCGGTCCACCACGCTCTCGATGGCGCTGTTGAGCAGCTCGACGATCAGCACCAGCAGGCAACTGCCCACCAGCAGGATCCACTCCACCGGGCCACGGCCAAGCCACAGCGCCAGGGGCAGCAGCACCAGGCAGAGCCCCAGCTCCTGGCGGAAGGCCGCCTCGTTGCGAAAGGCGGCCTTGAGGCCCTTGAGGGAGTAGTGGGTGGAGTGAATCAGGTGGCGCCAGCCGCGGTGTCCCGGTTTCATCTGCCGTCTTCCATCGATGAGCGATCGCTGTTTGAGGCCGATGGTAGCAGAGCCCGGGCGCGGCCGCGCCCCGGGCGTGACGCCAGGTCATCCCGGGGCGAGGCAGGCGGAGAGAGTGGGAGGTTAAAAGGCCTGGGTCAGGGTCAGGCGCAGCAGATCGCCCTGGGGCGCCGCGCGGTTGTCATACTCGTGGTAGAGGGCGGCGTTGAGACCCAGCCCCAGGGCCGGCCAGAAATAGCCCGCCTCGACGCCGATGGCGTGCTGCTCGGCCTTGTCGCCGGGGGCCACCCCACTGTCATTTTCCAGTTGCCAGGCGTCGTAGCCGACCAGCCCCAGGGTCAGGCCGCTGTCGAGGCGATGCCCCAGCCCCCACTCCACCACCAGGCTATCGCCGGGGCTGACGCCGGTGTCGTCCTGGCGGCCGTGGGTCTCGTAGCGACTCAGCGCCGAGAGGGTCCAGCGCTTCTCGGCATCGAAGTGCCAGGCGCCGCCCAGGGTCAGCATGGTGCTGTCGAAGCCCTTGCCCGGGGAGGCGGGGCGATCGGCGGCGTGGTCGCCGGTATCCAACCACTGGCCGGCGGCGAAGACCGCATCCCAGCGTTCGCCGTGCCAGCCCAGCACCAGCGGGCTGAGGAAGAGATCGCCCAGGCCACTGTCGCCGTCATTCAGGCCCACCCCGCCGAAGCGTAGCGAGGTGTCCACCACCGGCAGGATCGCCTCGACGCCATAGTCGGCGCCGAGGATCTGCCGATCGGTGATCCACACCAGGCGATTGACCAGGGCGGTGACCTCGCCGCGGTTGCGCCCCGGGGCGGCATTGCCGCCGCCATCGCGCAGGCTGTCGATCTCGTAGCGGGCCAGGTAGCCCCGATAGTAGAGCCCGGGCGGGGGTACCTGGGCGCCATTGAGGCCCTCGACGCCGGGCACATAGTGACCATTGCCCGCCGAGGCCGGGGAAGCGAGGGCGGCGCCCCCCAGGGCCAGGCCCAGGGCCAACCAGTTGAGATGTCGCATGGGGAAGTCCTTATTGTCGTTATCGGCGCGCCGGGGCCGGCACGGCACCGGCGCGTGGTGTCGCGGTGGGATCAGTCGGTGGACTCTTCCAGGGCACGGGGCCGCTTGTGGCGGCTCTGCAGCTCCTGGGCCTCGGTCCTGGCCAGTTCGATATCGAAGACCACCTCGGTGAAGGGGCCCTCCAGGCCACGCTGCTCGGCCTCGCTGGCCTCCTCGATGACTCGGCCGTCCACCAGCAGCTCCTCGCGGGTGGCGAAGGCGAAGTCGTCCCAGGTGTAGGGATCGCCGGCCAGGTTGATCTGGGTGGTCAGGTGCTTGTGGCCCGGCGCCGAGATAAAGAAGTGGATATGCGCCGGGCGCTGGCCATGGCGGCCCAGGGCGGCGAGCACCCGGTCGGTGGGGCTGCCTTCCGGGACCCCGTAGCCGGAGGGGATGATGCTGCGCGCGGCGTAACGCCCCTCGGCGTCGGTGACGATGGTGCGACGCAGGTTGTACTCGGACTGGGACGGGTCGAAGTGGGAGTAGCCGCCCTTGGAGTCGGCGTGCCAGATCTCGACCCGGGCGCCGGCGACCGGCTGGCCGTCGGTGTCGCGCACCAGGCCGGTCAGCCACATGGTCTCGCCATCCGGGTCCCGGCCATCGTCCATGCGCGCCACCCCCTCGGCCTCGGGGGCGCCGGCCACGTAGAGGGGCCCCTCGATGGTGCGCGGGGTGCCGCCGCTCAGGCCGCGGGCCTCGTCCTCGGCATCCATGCGCATGTCCAGGTAGTGATCGAAGCCCAGGCCCGGGGCCAGCAGGCCGAACTGGGAGCCCTTGCCGAGCTCGTTCATCAGGCTGACCGTCGCCCAGAACTCCTCCGGGGTGACGTCGAAGTCATCGATCAGCCGATAGAGGTCGGCGAGCAGGCGATGGATGATCCGCTTGGCGCGGTCGCTGCCGCCGGCTTGCTCGAAGCCGGCGACGGTGTTCAGGAAGTCCTGCACCTGGGGGGTGTCGAAAATCTTTACGGTCATGGCGTCTTACTCCTTGTGATTCTTGTCGTGAAACGGCCAATGGGTGGCATTAGATCCGCTTGAAGAGGGCCGAGCGCTGGCCGCCGTCGGCGCCGTCGGCGGCGGTCAGGAAGCGCTCCATATGGATGTCGCGCTCGAACAGGCGCCCCCGCATCAGGGCGGTGATGGCGGAATCGATCATCGGCGGCGGCCCGCACAGGTAGGCCTTGTGCTCGCTGAAGCGACCCTCGAAGTGGGCGTTGGCGGCGTCATGGACGTAGCCGACGAAACCGTCCCAGGCGTCGTCGTCCAGGGGCGCGCTGAGCGCCGGCACATAGGTGAAGCGCTCGTGCTCGGCGGCGAGCCGCTCGAAGCGCTCCCGGTGGTAGAGCTCGGCGAGGCTGCGCGCGCCCTGGAAGAGGGTGATGCGCCGGGTATCCTCGGGGTCGGCCAGCAGGTCGAGGATCATCGACTCGGGGCTGGAGAGCCCGGAGCCGCCGGCGATAAAGATCACGTCCTTGGGGTCGGACTTGCGCACGAAGAACTGGCCGTAGGGGCCGCTCAGTTCGAGGGTCTGCCCCACCTCCAGCGTCTCGTGGAGCCAGGTGGTGGCCGCGCCGCCCTCGACCTTGCGGATATGCAGGGCCAGCTCGCCGGACTCGGCCGGTGCGGAGGCGATGGAGAAGGCGCGGGTGCCCTCCACGCCGGGCACCCGGAGGTTGATGTACTGGCCGGCCTGGAAGGCCATGCCCTCGCCATCCAGGCGCAGGCGGATCTCGCGGATGGTCGGGGTCAGCTCGGTGATGGCGCTGACGGTGGCACTCCAGTCCTGCACCGGATGGCCGGCGAAGTCCGGGTCCTCGTCGACGTCCGCCTCGATTACCAGGTCGCTCTCCGGATGACAGCAGCAGGCCAGGCGGTAGCCCTCGTCACGCTCCATGTCGAGCAGGGCGAAGGGCGAGGCGTCGCCCACCTCGGCCTCGCCTTCCAGCACCTGCACCTTGCAGGTGCCGCAGGTGCCATGGCCGCAGGCGAAGGGCAGCCACACGCCCTGGCGAAGGGCCGCGTCCAACAGGGTCTGTCCCTCTTCCACCTCGACGATTTCGCCGGTGGGTTCGATGGTCACTTCATAACTCATGAGGCTGCCCTCCCCTCAGATGGCCGCGTCGGCCAGATCCGACAGCCGCGGCGTGATCAGGCGCAGCTGTGACTTGTGGCCGATGCCGTTGTCGGCCAGCGAGGCGTCGCCGCGCGGGGTGAAGTCCTCGCCGTCGAGGCGCCACTGGGCCTCGGCGAAGTCGAGTACCTCGCTCTCGGGATGCGGCGCCAGCGCCGGCGTGAGCACCTCCGCGAGGAAGGCATCGAAGGTCATCGCCGGGTCGGCGAGGAAGGTCAGGGGGGCGCAGAACAGCAGGTGGCGCTCCCACATCACGTACACCAGCTGGTTGCCGTGGAAGTTCTCGACGCGGTCGCGCACCGGGCCCCGGTAGTTCGGATAGTTGGCGTTTACGCTCATGATCGCTGCCTCCTCAGACGGCCTGTTTCCACGCCGCCCAGCGGCGCTGCTCGGCGGAGCCCTCGAAGTCGAGGTTGTCCTCGCCCATTTCGATGCGGTAGTAGTCGCCGATCACCTTCTCCATGTCGGCGCCGCCGCAGTTGCCCTGCAGGATCTGGTGCACCGGCAGCCAGGCCTGGACATACTTCTCCGGCTCGTGCTGGAAGATGTCGCGGCAGCCCTCGGAGCAGAAGTGGTAGCGCTCGCCGTCATGCACGGTGTCGCGGTGGCTGAGCAGGGTGTCGTCGTCCGGCTCGGTGATCGCCAGCGGGATCTGGCACACCTGACAGAGCTGCGGCAGGGCGTTGTTGTAGAAGCGCTCGCCCTTGGCGGCCTTCTCGGCCAGCAGCTCGAAGCGCGGCCGGTAGAGGCGATCGAAGGTGTCCGGGTACTTCTCGGAGAGCCAGTCCATCTCCTTGGCGGTGGGCACCCAGGTGTTGAAGGCGGTGGCGTGACCGTACTGGTAGAAGATGAACCAGGCCTGGTGGCTGACATGATCCTTGCCGATCACGGTCTGGTCGGCGTACTTGGGCGGGCGGATGCCGTAACGCTCGAGCTCCTTGAACAGGGCGCCGCCGGCCTCCTCGTAGTACATCGTCCAGGCCTCGGCCCAGGACATCACCTTGTTGGGCAGCATGTAGTCCATCATCATGCCGACGATGGAGAGCAGCCGGTAACCGCGCCACAGCCACTTGTCGAGCCACTGCTGGATGATCGGCACGTTGTCCTCGTGCTGCTCGAGGATGAACTTGATGATCTCGAGCCCGAGGGTCATGTGGCGTGCCTCGTCGGACTGCGCCGAGAAGCCGAAGGTCACGGTGTTCATGTCGCCGTTGTAGGCGGCGCCGGACATGAACGGCAGGAACAGCAGGTTGGTCAGCACGTACTCGAAGGAGAAGGAGATCGCGGTCAGGAACTCGAAGGGCCCGGCGGTGGAGGCGTCCTCGAAGAACGACTTGGGCACCGACAGGTACCAGACCCGATCGAACATGTGCGGGAAGTCATGCATGCCACCGAAGTACTTGTTGTAGTGACTCATGGCATGGATCTGGGTCTGGGTATGACGCAGCTCGTCGATGGACTGCATCTGGCAGGCGATGCGCGCCCCGACCCCACCGAACTGGCGACCGACCCGGGCATAGCCCTTGTAGGCGTTGTACTCGAGCGGCGTGACGGCGGTGATGAACAGCTTGACCGCGTTCAGGTAGCGGGGGTCGGAGATCTTCATCTGGCCGTTGTTCTGGGACACCGCATCGAAGATCGCGTAGAGCTTGCGCTCCTTCTCCGCCTGGAATTTCCAGTAGTTATCCATGGTCAGGCGGAAGGGGTCTTCCCACTGGTCCCAGTCGGTGATCTTGATGCCCTCGAAGCCCTCCTGGGGGAAGATGTCCTCGTAGCGCTGATAGCTGGGCTCCCAGCCCAGGTCCCGGGTCATGATCCGGTAGCGCTCTTTCATGTTGAGTCGCTTGCTGGTCTTGGCATTCATGGCTAACTCTCCTGCGCCATTATTGTTGGCTGGCGTGTGATGGCGTCGTCGGGGACTCAGGTGTTCCAGTAGAGGGTGAAGCTGTCGTCATCCTCGTCGACGTTGCCGCCGATGCTGATCATGTCCACCTGAAGCTCCTGGGTATCCCAGTCGCGGCCCAGCTTCTCTTCCACCGTCTCGCGGCGAATGACCAGGCGGTCGTCGGCCTCGACGCGGATCATGGCCGGGCTGTGCTTGACCTCGGCCGCGGGGTTGTCCTCGCTGATGGCCTCGACGATAAAGCGGGCGTTCTCGTTGTCCTGCAGGGCGATAAAGACGCGTGACATGGGGCTAACTCCGTAATCAGGGGAAGGCTCAGTGGGTCTCGAGCAGGCCGAGCTTGGCGAGGCGCTTGTCCAGCACCGCCAGGGCGGCGTCGAGCTCGATATCGGCGTCGATGGCCACCGGGGTCAGCGCCTCGACGGCACGGCTTCGCCAGTGGGCGACCCAGCGGGTCAGCTGCGCCCGGTTGGCCTCGCTCTCGCCGGCCAGGGTCTTGAACAGCGCATCGATAAAGCGGCTGCCGTCCTTGAACCACTCGCCCATGAAGTCGGTGAGGATGGCGATATCGCCGCCGCCCTGAGCCAGCAGGCGCTCGTCCAGGCTCTCCAGCAGGAAGGGGTAGAGCAGGCCGTCGAAGATCAGGTTCTGAGCCAGGGAGAGCTCGGCCCAGTCCTCCACCACCAGACTGTCCTCCACGTAGCGGCGCACGCCCTGCCAGGCGGCCTCCTCCATCCACAGGGTCTTGGCCTCGGCCAGCAGGGCGCCGGGCGACTCGTCGATCAGTAGGCCGATGCGCGACAGGTACTGGGCCACGGCGAGACGGTCCATGCCGTGATACATGTGCGCCTGGCTGAGGGTGGTGCCGTAGGCATTGGCGGCGATGCCCACGTTATTCATGTTGGCGCCCATCTCGGCATGGCGCAGCGGCAGCAGGCAGCGGGTGACCAGGCCCCGCGCCTCGTCGCTCAGGCGAGCGCCCAGGCCACGCTTTTCGAAGAAGGCGAAGCTGGTCTCGGTGCTCTCCTGGAGCTTGGCGCGGGCCGCCACCCAGGCGCCATAATAGAACTGGCGGGGGTCACTGAAGGCGTACCAGTCCTCCATCACCAGCGCCGTATGGCCCGTGTCATAGAGTTCGTGATGCTCATCGAACATCGGCCGATAATGGAAGTTGGTGGTCGGCTGAATATCGAAGCTGGCTTCCTGATAACGGGTCGCCGGCTTGTCACCGAAGCGCCGCTTGGTATGGCCATAGGTCTGACGAATCGGCGTGATTTCCGCCGTCTTGATCTCGACACTCATAGGGGACTCCTCGTTTATTATTGTGCGATGGTGACCGTCGCATTCCGGTATCAGTGACTGACGCTGTAGCGCCACTTTTCCATTTGGGTATCGACGGCCTTGGCCTGTTCATCGCTCATAAAGATCACGTCATTGCGGGCACAGAACTCCTCGAAGGCCAAAGGAGGCATGATCAGTTCGACGAACAGCTCCGGATTTTCGATGGCGAAGTCGAATTCAATGAATCGCTCGCTTCTCTCCCGTACACGGACATAGCGTTTCAGGGTGCGGGGGATGGCCGACTGGGACATGGGATCGCCTCCGGGTGAGTTTCCTCCTTACCTTTACAAGGCCCATGCCAGTCCGGCCAAAAACCAAAAAAGACTAGAAAAAACAGAATGATAAAAAACCACCCCGCCGCTTCCCGACCGTCTGAGGAGCGCCGCGCATCGTGAAAATCATCAATTGCTGCACAGCAGCTTGGCCAAATGATGAAAATCACCGGCCGGCGACAGGGAGTTCAATGAAAGGAGACTGGAAGGGGCGACCTCGAGCGGCTTATGCTGTCGGAGTCGATAATCGGTAGTCGTGTTGAAAAACCCGACAAAAGTCCAATACACAAGATCAAAATAACGGCCCTGTGACGCCATGAAAACGAGCACGCCTAGCGATGGGGTGACGCCGCGTTACCCGGATAGCCGAGATATTCTCGAGAAACTGCGCTTCCTTCCCGAGGAGGGGCAGATATGGCTCGGCGAACAGCGCATGCTGCTGATGCAGCTACAGACCATGGCCACCTTCCGCCATGAGATCATTCGTACCCTGGGGCTGAAGCGTGCCAAGAGCTTCTTCCTGCGCCTGGGTTACCACTCGGGGCTCAAGGATGCCGAACTGGCCCGGGCCGTGCGTGGTCAGGAGATGTCGGTGGAGGATGGCTTCCTGACCGGCCCCCAGCTCCACTCCCTGCGGGGGTTGGTCAAGGTGATTCCCCTGGCGCTGGAGATCGATCCCCATCAGGGCCACTTCTATGGCGAGTTCGAGTGGCAGGACTCCTATGAGGTGGCGATCAACGAGCAGTTGGAATCCTCCCTGGACGAGCCGGTGTGCTGGATGCAGCTGGGTTACGCCTGCGCCTACTCCAGCCAGTTCCTGGGCCAGGAGATCCAGTATCGGGAGGTGGAGTGTCGCGGCCGCGGCGACGAGCGCTGCCGCATCATCGGCCGCCCCGCCGCCGAGTGGGAGGATCATGGCGCCTTCGCCGAGCATTTCCGCGAAGACCCGCTGATCGACGAGCTCTACGAACTGCAGTCGCGCATCGCCTACCTGGAAGACGATATCGCCCGCCACAAGGGCGACGAGCACTACCGCCCCATCGGCAAGGCCCCGGCCTTCCTCGGGGCGCTGGACCTGATCGACCGCGCCGCGCGTTCCGAGGTGCCGATTCTGCTGCTGGGCGAGACCGGCACCGGCAAGGAGATCATGGCCCACCGGGCCCATCAGCAGAGCGGCCGGGCCGAGGGCCCCTTCGTGGCGGTCAACTGCGCGGCCATTCCCCCGGACCTGATCGAGTCGGAGCTGTTCGGCGTCGATAAGGGCGCCTATACCGGCGCCGTCCAGTCCCGGGCCGGGCGCTTCGAGCGCGCCCACGGCGGCACCCTCTTCCTGGACGAGCTGGCCGAGCTCTCGCCGCGGGCCCAGGCCTCCCTGCTGCGTGTCCTGCAGGAGAAACAGATCGAGCGGGTCGGCGGCCAGCACAGCTACGCCATCGATGTGCGTATCGTCGCCGCCACCCATGGCGACCTGATGGAGCGGGTACAGGACGGTCGCTTCCGCGCCGACCTCTTCTATCGGCTCAATGCCTACCCGGTGATCATCCCGCCCCTGCGTGATCGCCGCGATGATATTCGGCTACTGGCCGAGCACTTTCTGGAACGTTTCGAGTGCCACTACCACGTCAAGACGCTGGGCTTTACCGATCAGGCCATGGCCCTGCTGCGGGCCCATGCCTGGCCGGGCAATATCCGCGAACTGCAGAATATTATCGAGCGGGGGGTGATCCTCGCCGGTGACGGCAACTCCATCGATGAGCAGGCGCTGTTCGGTCAGCATCCCGGCCAGAAGCCGGGCCAGACCCTGAGCGAAAGCGGCCATATCGCACAGGCCGCGGATACTGCGTCTGGCGATGCCCTGGTGTCGCTCTGCGATCGGGTACTCGAGGCGGGGGTGTCGCTGGAGGCCCTGGAGACGGCCCTGCTGGAGAAGGCCTATCGGGAGTCGGGCAAGAATGTCTCGGCGGCGGCCCGGCGCCTGGGCATGAGCCGGGCGGCGCTGGACTATCGCCTCAAGAAGGGGGGAATGCTGTAGCCGAGCCTGTCCGTGACTCTCCACAGCAATGACGCGGCCCGCCGGTTGGCGGGCCGCGTCATATGGGGCATCGTCCGTCAGCCAGCGATCAGCTATCGTCGTCGCGAACCGAAGACGGATGGCGGCACAGCGGCTTGACCGCGATCTCCATATAGGGGAACAGCGGCAGGTTGGAGATGATCTCCTGGAGCTCGGCGTTGTCTTCCACGTCGAAGATGCTGACGTTGGCGTAGCTGCCGGCCACCCGCCACAGGTGACGCCACTTGCCGCGGCGCTGCAGGTCCTGGGCGTAGGCCTTCTCGGTGGCCTTGATCTCGGCGGCCTGCTCGGCGGGCATCTCGGGGGGCAGCTTGACGGTCATTTCCACCTGAAACAGCATGGCTCTCTCCTCGTTAAGTGTGTCTTGCGAAAGGGTATGGGTCGCCCACGGACGCCTTACTGGCGCGAATAGTGGGCCAGCTTGTCTTCGTCGAGGGTGACGCCGAGGCCGGGGCCAGACGGCAGATCGGCCCCGAAGTCGTGGAAGTTCAGCGGCTCGGCGACGATATCGTCCTTGAGCAACAGCGGGCCGAACATCTCGGTGCCCCAGGCCATCTCGCCCAGGGTGGCCCAGGCGTGCAGGGAGGCCGCGGTCCCGATGGTGCCCTCCAGCAGGGTGCCGCCGTAGAGGCCGATACCGGCGGTCTGGGCCAGTTGGCCCAGCTCGATGGCCCCCAGGGGACCGCCGGCCTTGGCGATCTTCAGGGCGAAGGCACCTGCGAAGCCGGCACCGACCAGGTCGAGGCCGTCCCGAGCGTCCTGCACCGCCTCATCGGCCAGCATGGGCACCCGGAAACGATTGGCCAGGCGTACCAGGCCGGCATGCTCGCGAGCCGGGATGGGCTGCTCGATCAGCTCGATCCCGGCCTCCTGCAGGGCATGGATGCCGCGCACCGCGCTGGTCTCGTCCCAGGCCTGGTTGACGTCGACGCGCACGCTGGCGCGATCGCCGAGGGCCGCCTTGATGGCCGCCACATGCGCCACGTCCTGATCGACGCTACGGGCGCCGATCTTGAGCTTGAAATCGCAGTGACGACGCTGCTCCAGGCGCAGCTGGGCCTCGTCGATATCCTTCTGGGTATCGCCGCTGGCCAGGGTCCAGAGCACCGGCAGATGGGTCTGGCGGGCGCCGCCCAGCAGTTCCGCGACCGACAGCCCCAGGCGCTTGCCCTGGGCGTCCAGCAGCGCCGTCTCCAGCGCCGACTTGGCGATCATATTGCCCCGGGCATGACGCGCCAGGCGGGCGCGCAGGGAATTGATATTGCCGGCCTCCTGGCCGATCAGCAGGGGCGCCAGGTAGGTGTCGATATTGCGCTTGATGCTCTCCGGGCTCTCCGGCCCATAGGCCAGGCCACCGATGGTGGTGCCCTCGCCCAGGCCCTCGATGCCGTCGCTGTCGCGCAGGCGCACGATGACCATGGTCTGACAGGCCATGGTGGTCATGGAGAGCTGGTGGGGACGAATGGTCGGCAGATCGACCAGCAGGGTGTCGATGGACTGGATAACGGCGGACATGGCGGGCAGGCACCTCAGGGAATCAGTGGAACATCTTCAGTGTGATTGCCTTTATGCCCCCGGACCAATATCGTTTGGAAACCCTGCCATACCTCAGGAGGTATGATGGAACTGCGCCATCTGCGTCTCTTCTGCCTGGTGGCCGAAGAGCTCAATCTCACCCGGGCGGCCCAGCGGCTGCATATGACCCAGCCGCCGCTGTCCCGGCAGATCAAGGCCCTGGAGGAGGAGCTGGGCAGCCAACTGTTCCGGCGCGGCCCCCAGGGGCTGGCCCTGACCGCCACCGGCCAGGTCTTCTACGAGCATGCCCGGCAGATCCTCGACAAGGTAGAGACCAGCGTCGCCACCATCCGCCGCATGGAGCGCAGCCAGCGCCCGCTGTTCGCCATCGGCTTCGTGCCTTCGGTGTTCTATGGCCAGCTGCCCCTGCTGGCCCGGGAACTACGACAAAAGGATAAGGCGGAGCTGAGCCTGGTGGAACTGACCACGGTGCAGCAGATCCAGGCCCTCAAGGCGGGACGCATCGATATCGGTTTCGGTCGCCTGCGGGTAGACGACCCGGACGTGGAGCAGCGGGTACTGTTCGACGAGCCGCTGCTGGCGGCGCTGCCCACGGGCCACCCCCTGGAGGGCACCCGGCCCAGCCTGGAGGAACTGGCCCGCTACCCGTTGATCCTCTTTCCGGCGCGTCCTCGCCCCAGCCTGGCGGACATGGTGCAGGGGCTCTTCCACCGCCGCGGCCTCAAGATCCAGGTGGTGCAGGAGACCAACGAGCTGCAGACGGCCCTGGGGCTGGTGGCCTCCAACCTGGGTATCACCTTGGTGCCGGAGCAAGTCCAGAACGTGCAGCGTCAGGGCATCGGCTATGTGCCCCTGGCCGATGCCAGCCTGACCACCCCGGTGATCTGCAGCCGCCGCAAGGGCGAGGCGGACACCCCGCTGATGCGCGAGGTGGACGCCATCCTGGCCCGGGCTCAATAGGCCGCCGCGACGCCCCTTACGCGCCCAGATAGGCCAGGGCGCCGCTGGCCAGGGCCGCCATGCCGGCCCTAAGGGTCGCCGCCTGCCCCGGGGCATAGTAGGGGGAGTGGGGCATCTCCAGGTGGCGCATCTTCTCGGCCACACCCTCCCCCGGGGTCTCCCGCCAGCGCGCCTCGGGGGTGGCGCCGATAAACCAGTAGACGCAGGGGATGTCCTCGCCGTCGAAGCCCCCCGCCTCGGCATCGCCGAAGTAGGGGAAGTCCTCGCTGCCGTTGAGCCGCGGCATGGCGAAGAGGCGCTCCTCGCCGAAGTGGTCGGCGTGGGCCCGGCGCACCCGGGCCACCGCCTCGGGGTCGTTATGCAGGGCGATGGTCTGCGAGAGCACCCGGAATTCCGGTGCCCGGGGGGCGCGCCCCGCCTCGCACTCGCAGCGCACGATGCGGCGGATCGACTCCAGCACCCGGGCGTGTAGGGCGTTGTCGAAGCCACGCACATTGATCTCCAATTCTGCCGTATGGGGGATGATATTGCCCTGGGTGCCGGCGTGGAGCTTGCCCACGGTGACCACCACCGTCTCCTCCGGCGGCACCTCCCGGGCGACGATGCTCTGCAGCCGGGTCACCACATGGGCGGCGATCACCACCGGGTCGATGGCCTGAGCCGGCATGGAGCCGTGGCCCCCGGCGCCGTGGATGGTCACCCCCAGGGTGGTGGCGGCGGCCATGGCACTGCCGGCGATATGCCCGACGGTGCCCTCCCGGGCCGGCATATTGTGCTGACCCAGGACGATATCGGGGCGCGCGAAACGCTTATAGAGGCCATCGTCGAGCATCGCCCGGGCGCCGCCGAAGACCTCCTCGGCGGGCTGACAGACCAGCATCAGGGTGCCCCGCCAGCGCTGGCGCAGCTCGGCCAGCACCGCCCCGGCGCCCACCAGGCAGCTACTGTGCAGGTCATGGCCGCAGGCGTGCATCACCGGCACCGTCCCGCTCTCCGTCTCCGCGGTGCGTGTGCTGGCAAAGTCGAGGCCGGTCTGCTCCTCGATGGGCAGGGCATCCATATCGCCGCGCAGCATCACCGTGGGGCCCTCGCCGTTGCGTAGCAGGGCCACCACGCCGGTGCCCCCCACCCCGCGGGTCACCTCGAAACCCAGGCTCTCCAGGGCCTCGGCGAGGCGGGCGGCGGTCTTGTGCTCCTGGAAGGGCAGCTCCGGATGCTGGTGCAGCCGGCGGTAGAGAGCCTGGACCTCGGTGAAGGCGTCTTCTACCCAGGCCTCCAGGGCCTCCTTGAGATCGGTTGGCGTGGTCATTATGGCCTCCATGGGGTTCAAGAGTGTTGGGTACGAGAGAGGGCAGCGTCGCCGGCGCGACTAGCCCATTGCCAGGCGGCCACCACCAGTACATTGAGCAGCATGGCCCAGACGCCGGCGTGCCAGCCCAGCGGCGAGCCCCAGGCGAACTCCATCCCCAGATAGGCGGCACTGCCCACTAGGGCGCCCGCCATCACGCTGGCGCGACGTAGTCGCGGCATGAAGAGCGCGCCGATCACCATCGGGAAGAGCTGCACGATCAGCCCATAGGCACCGAGCAACAGCAGGACCAGGGAGGCGGGGTTGGCCAGGGCGAACAGGTAGGCGATCAGCGACAGGCCCAGCACGCTCCAGCGGGTGGCGCTGACCACGGTCTGCTCGCTGGCCCCTTTCATCACGGTCGGGCCGGCCACGTCGCGAACCAGCACGATGGCGGCGGTATGCGCCAGGTTGGCGCCGGTGGACATGGCCGCGGCCAGGGCGCCGGAGAGCATCAGGCCGATGACCCAGGGCGAGAAGTCGGCCACCTCCATGACCATGCGCAGCAGCACGGTATCCGAGCGCTCCAGGGGGGCATCGGCGAATACCAGGATGCCGGCGAAGCCGATAAACAGCAGCGGCACCAGCAGGTAGGCGTAGAGCGGATAGAAGACGCTGACCTTGCGCAGGGTCTTGCCGCTGTCCGCGGAGTAGAACTTCATGAAGAGGTGCGGCCACATGGCGCCGCCGAAGGCGCTGACCAGCACCGCGGTGCTGAAGTAGCCCCAGTTCATGCCGGTGGCCCCGGGCAGGATCAGGTACTCCGGCGCCGCCTGCTGGAGCCGAGCGAACATCTCGCCCACGCCGCCATAGAGGCGCTCGGAGATGGATAGCCCCAGGAACCAGGCGATGGCGATCATCATGATGCCCTGCACCAGATTGGTCCAGCCGATGCCGTTCAGGCCGCTGCAGAACACATAGGCGGCTACCACCAGGAAGGCCAGCAGGGCGCCGAGCCAGAAGGGTACCAGGCCATCGGTGGCGGCCTGGAAGAGCAGGCCGGCGCCGGCGATCTGGATGGTCAAATAGGGCACCAGGGCCAGCACACCGATCCCCCCGGCGAGGATGCCCAAGGACTTGCTCCGGTAGTGATCGGCGATCATATCGCCCTGGGTCAGGTAACCCCGCTCGCGGCCCAGCGCCGCCACCCGCGGCCCCAGGACCCAGATGGTGATAGGCACCAGGGAGAGGTAGGCGAGGATATAGAAGGCCGGCGCGCCGTGCTGGTAGGACCAGCCCGGGGCTCCCAGGAAGGCGAAGGCGGAGAAGATCTCGGCGCCGAGGATAAAGAACAGGATCACCACGCCCACGTGGCGACCGCCGGCCACATAGCCCTCCAGGCTGGAGCCCTGCTGGCCCCGGGCGCGCAGGCCTACCCAGAGCACGCCGGCGAGATAGGTCAGGGTGATGCCGACGACGATCAGCGAATCAGTCATGGCGGCGCCCTCCGTGACGGATCACGAAGGCCACCCACATGCCGGCGAAGAGCACCAGCATCCACAGGATGTACCAGAAGAACAGGAAGGGAAGGCCGAGCAGCATGGGCTCGATACGGTTGGCGATCAGCGCGCCGGGCCAGATCATCGCCAGGGTGCACAGGGTGAAGTGCAGCCCCACCAGCCAGTGATAGGTCTTGCTCATCGAGGGTCGTCCCGCTCGCCGCGGCGAGTCTTGTTATGGATTGTTCCTTGACTATGGCGCAGGCCAAGAGATAGAAAAAATATCCATATTGGATATCACCCATATCGACCTGATATGGGTTGACCGAGGATGGCCATGGAATTTCGCCAGTTGCACTACTTCGTCGCCGTGGTGGAGGCCGGCTCGGTCTCGGCGGCGAGCCGCCGGGTGCATGTGGCCCAGCCGGCGCTGACCCGGCAGATTCGCTTATTGGAGGAGGACCTGGAGACGCGGCTCTTCGAGCGCCATGCGCGAGGCATGCGGCTGACGGTGGCGGGCCAGGCGCTTTACGAGGAGGCTCAGGCGCTGCTCGATCGGCGCACCCGGCTCAGGGCGCGACTGACGGCCCTGGGCCAGGGGGTGGTGGGCAAGGTCAGCCTGGGGGTGACGGTGACTCATCTCTGGGTGCCGGAGGTGGCGGGGCTGCTGCGGCGCTACCGGGATCGCTATCCGCGGGTCGCCTTCGAGGTCTTCCCGCTGCTCTCGGGCCCCCAACTGGAGCGCCTCAGGGAGGGCCGCCTGGATGCCGGCATCCTCTACCTGGACGATGGCGGCCATCCTGGATTGGAGGCCCGGCGGCTGGAGGAGGATCACCTGATCCTGGCAGTGCCGGAGGGCTCCTCCTGGGCCGAGGCCCCGCCGGCGCGCCTGAGCGATCTCGCCGAGGCGGACTTCGTGTGGGGCTTCCGCAGCGCCTCGCCGGTCTACTACGACCGCATGCAGGCCCACTTCCAGCGCCTCGGCTTTCATCCCCGGGTGGTGCAGTACGGCGCCGACAATATCGCCATCCTCAGCATGGTGGCCGCGGGGCTGGGAATCGCCATCCTGCCCGCCGCCAGCCGCTGTCACCCCATGCCCGGCATCCGCTTCGTGGAGCTCGCCGAGCTGCGTGCCTGCGAGATGCCGCTGTGGTTCGCCTGGCGCGGCGACAACGACTCCCCGGCCCTGCGCAATCTGGTGGAGCTGGTGACTCAGCGAGACTGAATCATCGCCTCCAGGTCCCGGGAGAGCGGATCGAGCACCTCGGGCCAGCTCAGGTAGGGAGTGGTGCCGTTGCCATTGACCAGCACCGAGAAGACGCCCCAGCGGCCGCTGGCGGTGCGGAAGTAGCCGGCGGCGGCACGCACCGCGAAGGGCTGGTTGAGGGTACCGGTCTTGAGCATCACATGGTGCTGGAAGGTCTCGCCGCCGCGGCGGATAAAGCGCATCACCCCGGTGGCCGGCGACTGCAGGCCGCTGACGAAGCTGGGGAAGAGCGCCGGTTGGCGGTACATATGCTCCAGCAGCACATTGACCCCGGCGGCACTGGTGCGATTGGTGGTGGTCAGGCCGCTGCCGCTGTCCAGGGTCAGGGGGCCGTGGTTGGGCAGCGCCTCGGCGAAGCCGGCCAGGGCGGCGCCGCCCTCCGGCAGGCGCCGGCTGCCCTCGGCGAGCCCCAGGGTCAGCACATCGGCCATGTAGTTATTGGAGTAGTGCATTACCCCCAACAGCAGCTCGTGCAGGGAGCGCCCCTCCACCGCGACCAGTTCCCGAGCCTCGGCCGGCGGCGCGGCTTCGGTGACCACCGGGGCCCCGGCCAGGGTGATCCCCGCCTGGGCCAGCAGGGCCCCCAGGGTCTGGGCGGTCTGCAGGGCGGGATCGGCGCTGGCCCGATGTACCTGGCGGGGTCCGCTGTCGGCGGCGATGCGCCCGCGCAGGATCAGTTGCTCGCTGCCCGCCTCCCCGGCCCGCTCGACGCTGAACTCGGTGCCACCGCCGGCGGCCACGGTGTCGATACGATTATCCAGGGGCACCAGGGGCTCGGCGGTATCGCAGCTCAGCGCCCGGGCCGTCTCGCCCACGGCCCCCGGGCGGATCGACAGGCACCAGCTGCCGTGATTGACCCCCGCCGAAGAGAGCCCGGCGCTGTAGGCATTGGCGGCGCGCCGGCGGGCCTGGCAGCGGTCGGTAGTGACGCACTCCACCGGGCCGAAACGCCACTGGCTGACCTCGAGCCCGCCCTCGATGGCGGTGATCCCCCGCTGGCGCAGGCCCTGCACCAGCTTCCACAGGTCCTCGGCCACCAGGCCCGGATCGCCGCTCCCCTCGAGGATCAGGTCGCCCCGCAGGACGCCGTGCTCATCCAGGGTGCCGGTGGTCACCAGTCGCGTCGTGAAACGATGCTGGGGCCCCCACTCGCTGAGGGCCGCCGCCGCGAGGTAGGCCTTGGAGACCGAGGCCGGCGATAGCTGGCGACGCGGTTCGATCTCGCCGAGCGGCTCGCCGGGGGCGGCGCCATCCCCCAGCAGGCGCGCCTCGGCGCCCACGGCGAAGCCCCGCTCCACCAGGCCGGCCAGATGGGTAAAGCCTTCCGCCAGGGCCGGCAGGGGCAGCAGAAACGCGCAGAACAGGGCAAGGAGACGCAGCATAGGGGAGTGTCCGCGAAGATCGAGTTTAGTGGGGCGAGATCTGTGAAAAGGCCTGGATCACCACCACCCCGGCGACGATCAGCAGGATCCCCAGGATGGCGGGCAGATCGGGCTTCTGGCCGTAGACCAGCATGGCCACCAGGGTCACCAGGACGATGCCCAGGCCGGCCCAGAAGGCGTAGGCGATACCCACCGGCAGGGTGCGCAGCACCAGGGTCAGCAGATAGAAGGCGCTGGCATAGCCGCCCACCACGATCAGGCTGGGGCCCAGGCGGGTAAACTCCTGGGAGGCCTTGAGGGCGCTGGTGGCGGCCACTTCGGCGATGATCGCCAGGGCCAGATAGAGGTAGGCCATGGGAAGACTCCTTGTCACGGCGGTGCCCGGATCGGCGGCCCATTCTAGCCGAGCCGGGGACGGGCGTCAGGACCGGGGCATCAGCCCGGGGTCATGGGGCAGCTCGGCCACCAGCCGCCACAGGGCCTGGCCGCTGAGGTGATACTTGCGCTCGAAGGGAGTCAGGTAGGCCTGGCCGTCGGGCACGGTGACCTCCACCTCGGCGGTGAGGCCGGTGGCCTGGTTCAGGGCCAGGGCGAACTCCTCCACATAGAGCCGCCAGTTGGAGCGCAGCTCCAGGCGCCCGCCCAGCCCCAGCAGGGCCGGCAGCACCGGATGCCCCTGCCAGCGCAGCTTGAGATGGGCCGCCTTGGGATAGGGGTTGGGGTAGAGCAGGTAGTGGCGCGCGGGGCGCCAGCCCGCGTCCAGGGCCAGGCGCCAGAAATCCACCAGGTCGGCGCGCACCAGCCGGGCATTGGCGGGAAGCTCGCCATGCTCTCGGCTCAGGCGACTCTCGCTGCGATCGACCCCGATCAGCGCATGGTCGGGGAAGCGCCGCGCCAGTTCGCGGGTGGACAGGCCCACCCCACAGCCCGAATCGAGGATCAGCGGCTTGTGCTGGCCGGCGAGCCAGGCCTGGGCCTCGGCGAAGGCGGCCCGGGTATGCTCGGCCACCGGCTTGCGCAGCGGGTGCGTCAGGGCCCGCGCCACGCGGCGCGCCAGATCCTCATGGGGCCCCGTCTGATTGGAAACGATAACGCGGGAGTTGGCATCCATGGCATCGGGCCAGAGCAAGAATGAGCGCCTATTCTAGCAATGCGGGCCGATAAAAAAACGGCGCATCCGCAGGAAGGGACGCGCCAACACCAACTCGTATGACTCAAACAGCCGTTTCATGATAGCTCGACCAGGAGGCGCTTTCAAACACTTGTTTTAACTCTTTTCTACTTCCCGGCCACGAGCCCCGCATGACGGGGGCGAAGCCGGGGTGCTATCATCCGCTCCTACTCAAATATGACTCCAAGATCAAACAGCACAACGAGGAATCCGGCTTGTCACACTTACCGGTGATCGTCGGCATGGGGGGCGTCAATGCCGCCGGCAGAACCTCGGGGCACCAGGCCTATCGCCGCTCCATCCTCGAGGCCCTGCCCGAATCCGCCCAGGCCGAAACGCTGCTCGGCCTGGCCGCCCTGATGCGCCTGGCCGGCGCCTCCGATGGCCAGTGGCGCGATGACGGCGGCCAGCCCCTCGCTGCCGCCGAGGTCGTCGAGCGCTACCGCCAGCGCATTCTCGACCACACCCTGATCCGGCGCATCGAGGATCCCCGTTTCGGCGCCGACGGCATCCCCGCCAATCGCCAGGCGCGTCTCGATATCGAGGCGCCCCTGGTGTTTCGGCTGCGCCGCCGTCAGCTCCCCGAGGCGCTGCCGGAGACCTGGCAGGTGCGCGAACTCGATCGCCGCCAGGTGGAGGTCACCGTCCCCGCCGGCCATCTCGATGTGCTGCTGCCGGAACGCCGCGCCGCCCAGGTGCGGGCCGCCGGCCAGTTGCCCAGCGGCTTCGAGCCGGAGAGCCTCTACCGTAGCGTGCACCACCCCCGGGGCCTCTCCATGGCGGTGTTCGGCGCCTCCGACTGCCTGGGCGACAGCGGCCTGGCGTGGGAAGCATTGCGCGACCGCCTCGACCCGGACGCCATCGCCGTCTATGCCGGCAACTCCATCGGCCAGTTGGATGACGCCGGCTGGGGCGGCCTGCTCAAGAGCTTCGTCTCCGGCAATCGCGCCACCTCCAAGCAGATGCCCCTGGGTTATGGCCAGATGCCCGCCGACTTCCTCAATGCCTATGTGCTGGGCAGCGTCGGCCCCACCGGCGCCATCCAGGGCGCCTGCGCCAGCTTCCTCTACAACCTGCGCCTGGGGGTGGAGGATATCCGCAGCGGTCGCCGCCGGGTGGTGATGGTGGGCACCTCGGACGCGCCCATCACCCCGGAGATCATCGAGGGCTTCCGTGCCATGGGCGCCCTGGCCGACGACGACAGCCTCAAGGCCCTGGATGCCCTGGAGCTGCTCACCGACGAGGATTACCAGCGCGCCTGCCGGCCCTTCGCCCGCAACTGCGGCTTCACCATCGCCGAGGCCAGCCAGTTCGTGCTGCTGATGGATGACGCCCTGGCCCTGGAGGTGGGGGCGCGTATCCTGGGCTCCGTGCCCGGCGTCTTCGCCAACGCCGACGGCTGGAAGCGCTCCATCTCGGCGCCCGGCATTGGCAACTACATCACCCTGGGCAAGGCCGCCGCCCTGGCCCGGGAGATCCTCGGCGAAGAGGGCCTGCGCCGGCGCACCTTCCTGCATGCCCATGGCACCAGCACGCCGAAGAACCGGATCACCGAATCCCATGTCTTCGATCGCATCGCCGCGGCCTACGGCATCGAGGCCTGGCCGGTGGTGGCGGTGAAGGCCTTCGTGGGTCATTCTCAGGGCAGCGCCGCCGGCGACCAGATCGCCAGCGCCCTGGGCAGCTTCGCCCATGGCCTGCTGCCGGGCATCCCCACCCTGGATGCGGTGGCCGACGACGTGCATGCCGAACGCCTGACCTTCTCGCGCACGCCCCGGGCCTTCGACGCCGATGCCAGCCTGATCAATGCCAAAGGCTTCGGTGGCAACAACGCCACCGGCCTGGTGCTCTCGCCGCGAGCCACCGAGCGGCTGCTGGAGCAGCGCCACGGCGCCGCCGCCATGGCCGAATGGCGCGCCAAACGCGACGCCACCGAGGCCGCCGCCGGCGCCTACTGGGCACAGGCCGACCAGGGCCAGTTCCGCGTCCAGTACCGCTTCGGCGAAGGAGTGCTGGAGGGGCCGGAACTGGAGATCGACGACCACGAGCTGCGCATCCCCGGCTACGCCCAGCCGGTCTCCCTGGCGGTGGACAATCCCTTCGGCCGCCTCGACGACTGAAGAGTCCGTCACCCACCTCGGCCGAGATAAGCGCCGGGGACAAGGCGGAGCCTAGCCCCCGGCGATAACATTGTCGCCGCGGGGCGCCTTCGCTACCCTGAGGCCCGCCCCCGATGATCGGCACAGGACACCGCCCATGAACACCGTGGTCTATCCCGGCACCTTCGACCCCATCACCAATGGCCATACCGACCTGATCGAGCGCGCCGCGCGCATGTTCGACCGGGTGATCGTGGCCATCGCCGCCAGTCCCGGCAAGCGCCCGACCCTCGACCTGGATGCCCGGATCGGCCTGGCCCAGGCCGTGGTGAGCCACCTCGACAATGTGGAGGTGGTGGGCTTCTCGGGACTGCTTACCGAGTTCCTCGAGACCCAGCAGGCGCGCATCATCCTGCGTGGCCTGCGCGCCGTCTCCGACTTCGAGTACGAGCTGCAGCTGGCCAATATGAATCGCGCCCAGGCCCCGGACGTGGAGAGCCTCTTCCTCACCCCCGAGCTGCAGAATTCCTATATCTCCTCCACCATCGTGCGGGAGATCGCCAACCTGGGCGGCGATGTCTCCAAGCTGGTGCATCCCAGGGTCGTCGAGGCCTTGAAAGCGCATTACAATACCTGAGTCAATAACTCGGGCAATTCTCTGAGGTAGCCCCATGGCCCTGATGATCACCGACGAGTGCATCAACTGCGACGTCTGCGAACCCGAATGCCCCAATGGCGCCATCTCGCCGGGGGAAGAGATCTATGTGATCGACCCGGCGCTGTGCACCGAGTGCGTCGGCCACTTCGACGAACCCCAGTGCCAGCAGGTCTGCCCGGTGGACTGCATCCCCCTGGATCCCGAACGCGAGGAGAGCCAGGAGCAACTGATGGAGAAGTACCAGCGCATCACCGCGGCCTGACGCCCCTTTGATCACGACGACGCCGGTGCCCTCGAGCGAGGACACCGGCGTTCGTTTGTTTACGGTGAAGCCTTTGCGGTATGGGCCCTATAGCTCGTCGGCGCGCTTGCTGACGCTGCACCCTAGGCAGCGCCGGAAGGTCGCCTCCGCCGGCGTGCGGATCAGGGTCTCCGCCGCCGCATCCACATTGCCCCCCAGCGCCGTGAAAGGCAACGACACCAGGAACACCGCCGTGCCTCCCAGGGTCGCCACCACCAGCAGCGGGCGGCCGATCAGCGCATCCGCCACCATGGCACCGCCGCTGGGGCGCGCCTCCAGGCGCTGCTCCATATAGCGATCCTGGGCCCCCACGGCGCCGCTGCCGAGAGCCAGCACCAGCGCCATCCCGATCATCATTAGCGTTCGCTTGAATCCACGCATGCGTCCCTCCCCCCTCATCACGACCATCGCGGCGGGACGATTTGTGCCTCCCCCCGCGCCAAGGCTATCCTGCCTGCCCTTATCAGCCTCTCAGGGAAGTCTAGTGCCCCTCGCCGACAATCGCCGCATCTGGCTGCTGGCCTGGCCGATCATCCTGTCGAATATCACCGTGCCCCTGCTGGGCCTGGTGGATACCGCCGTGGTGGGGCACCTGCCCGACTCCCGCTACCTGGCCGGGGTGACCCTGGGGGCCACCCTGTTCGGCTTCCTCTACTGGGGGTTCGGTTTCCTGCGCATGGGCACCACCGGCCTGACCGCCCAGGCCCTGGGCCGTGGCGATGACGGCGAGGTACGCACCCTGCTGGGCCAGTCCCTGGTGCTGGCGGTGGGGATCGGCCTGGCACTGATCCTGCTCTCGCGGCCCTTGATCGAGCTGGGCCTGTGGCTGCTGGACGGCAGCGAGGCGGCCACCGAGCTGGCCCGGGAGTATGCCCGGATCCGTATCGTCTCGGCGCCGGCGGTGCTGGCCAATTACGCCATCCTGGGCTGGTTCCTGGGCCAGCAGAACTCGCGGGTCACGCTGATGATCCTGGTGCTGACCAACGGCCTCAATATCCTCCTCGACCTGTGGTTCGTGATCGGCCTGGGCATGACCAGCAACGGCGTGGCCCTGGCCTCGGCCATCTCCGACTACGGCGCCCTGGCCTTCGGCCTGTGGCTGGTGAGCCGCCAGCTGCGCGGCCTGGGCGGTCGCCTCGACATTCAACGACTGCGGCGACTGTCCGCCTATGGCGAGCTGATCCGGATCAATGGCCACCTCTTCGTGCGCACCCTGGGGCTGCTCTTCGCCATGGCCTTCTTCACCGCTCAGGGCGCCAGCCAGGGCGATACCGTGCTGGCCGCCAACGCGGTGCTGCTGCAGTTCATCATGTTGACCAGCTACGGCCTGGACGGCTTCGCCCATGCCGCCGAGGCCCTCACCGGGCGCGCCGTGGGGCGCGGGCGCTGGGACGAGTTCCGCGCCGCCGTGGCCGGCGCCACCCGCTTCTCGCTGTTGACCGCGGCCCTGGCCAGCCTGGCCTTCTGGCTGGCTGGCCCGGCGCTGATCGCCCTGCTCACCGACCTGCCGGAGGTGCGCGCCAGTGCGGCCCACTACCTGCCCTGGGTGATCCTGATGCCGCTGCTGGCGGTATGGAGCTACCTGCTCGACGGGGTCTTTATCGGCGCCACCGCCAGCCGCGAGATGCGCAACAGCATCTTCGTCGCCCTGGCCGCCTACCTGCCCTGCTGGTGGCTGACCCAGGGGCTCGGCAACCACGGCCTGTGGCTGGCCTTCACGCTCTTTACCCTGGTGCGCTCGGCAACCCTCGGTGCCTATTACCTCCATTACCGGCGCCACCACTGGCGCGAGGCGCCTGACCAAGGTCGATAGCGTGCAAGGGGATAATTCGGCTATGTTGCGATAGTCCATATCACAATAAGCGAATATCCCATGCTCAAGTTCCTGTCACGGCCGGCGGTGAAGCTGGTCGAGCGCTACCTCCCCGACCCCTATGTCTTCGTCCTGCTGCTGACCCTGGTGGCCGCCGCCGCGGCCATCGCCGTGGAGCGCCAGACGCCGCTGGCGGTGATGCGCATGTGGGGCGACGGCTTCTGGAACCTGCTGACCTTCTCCATGCAGATGCTGCTGGTGCTGGTGACCGGTTTCATGCTGGCCAATACCCCGCCGGTGAAGCGCCTGTTGCAACGCCTGGCGGGCAAGGCCGGCAATGCCGCGGGCGCCATCGTCCTGGTGACCCTGGTCTCCCTGGCCGCCAGCTGGATCAACTGGGGCTTCGGCCTGGTGGTAGGGGCGCTGTTCGCCAAGGAGCTGGCCCGCCAGATCCGCGTCGACTACCGGCTGCTGATCGCCAGTGCCTACTCCGGCTTCGTGGTCTGGCACGGCGGCCTGGCCGGCTCCATCCCCCTGACCATTGCCACCGAGGGGCACTTCACCGTCGATCGCATCGGCGTGGTGGGCACCTCCGAGACCATCTTCGCCTGGTTCAACCTGGCCATCGTGGCGGTGCTCTTCGTCGTCGTGCCCCTGGTCAACCGGCTGATGCTCCCCGACGACCAGGAGAGCGTCTACGTGGATCCGGCCCTCCTGGAGGAGCCCGATCAGGAGGGCATGACGCACCACCGTCCGGCGGATCGCCTGGAGAACAGCCGCAGCCTGGCCTGGCTGGTGGGTATCCCCGGCCTGCTCTTCCTGCTCGATCACTTCCTGCTGCGCGGCGGCGGCCTCAACCTCAATATCGTCAACTTCCTGTTCCTGTTCCTGGCCATCGTCCTCCACCGCACCCCGCGCAACCTGCTGATCAGCCTGCAGGAGGCGATCAAGGGCGGCGCCGGTATCGTCATCCAGTTCCCCTTCTATGCCGGCATCATGGCGATCATGGTGCAGTCGGGGCTGGCCCAGAGCCTCTCCGAGGCCTTCGTGGCCTTCGCCAGCGCCCAGACCCTGCCCTTCTGGTCCTTTATCAGCGCCGGCGTGGTCAACCTCTTCGTGCCCTCCGGAGGCGGCCAGTGGGCGGTCCAGGCACCGGTGATGCTGCCCGCCGCCGAGGCCCTGGGCGCGGATATCCCCCGGGTGGCCATGGCGGTGGCCTGGGGCGACGCCTGGACCAACCTGCTGCAACCCTTCTGGGCGCTGCCGGTGCTGGCCATCGCCGGCCTCAAGGCCAAGGACATCATGGGCTTCTGCCTGATACAGCTGTTGGTCACCGGGGTCATCATTAGCCTGCTGCTGACCTATCTATAATCTGCTGTGCCAGAAGTGGCACCGGCATGCCTGTCTGCGCCACCCCTTATGCAGCCGCCGCGGGAAGCGGTTATCCTCAGGGCACGTTTATTGCCTCTGGAGCCTTCCGTGACCGACGATATGCCCCGCCAGCACGAGCTGGCCATGACCGTACTGATGACCCCCGATATGGCCAATTTCAGCGGTAAGGTGCATGGCGGCGCCATTCTCAAAAAGCTCGACGAGGTGGCCTATGCCTGCGCCAGCCGCTACTCCGGCAGCTATGTGGTGACCCTCTCGGTGGACCAGGTGCTGTTCAAGCAACCCATCCATGTGGGCGAGCTGGTGACCTTCCTGGCCTCGGTCAATCATGTGGGCCGCTCCTCCATGGAGGTGGGCGTCAAGGTGGTGGCGGAGAATATCCGCGACAAGGTGATCCGCCACACCAACAGCTGCTACCTGACCATGGTGGCGGTGGACGAGGCGGGCGCCCCGGTGGAGGTACCGCCCCTCAACCTGGAGACGCCGCTGCAGAAGCTGCGCTTCGAGAAGGCGGCGCTGCGCAAGAAGCTGCGCAAGCAGGCCGAGGAGGAGGCGCGGCGCACCCACGAGAACCACTATGCGGAGCAACATTACGGCGCCGAGACCCACTGAGCGTACTCCCACTCCGCCTGTGGCCCCCTGAGGCCAATGTCCCCAAGCGGTCGCTAGGGCCTCAGTAGAGCCTGGCCTTGATGATTGGCTTGAGAAGATAGCTCAGAAGGGTGCGTTTGCCGGTCTGGATATCCACCTGAGCGATCATCCCGGGGCGAATCGGCAACACCTCGCCGTTGCGCTCCAGATGGGCCTGGTCGGTACGAATCAGCACCTCGTAGAAGGCCTCCCTGCCACGCGGCGTTTCCTCCTCGATGGTGTCCTCGCTGATCTGCTCCACGCTGCCGGCGAGGTCCCCATAGATGGTGTAGTCGTAGGCGGTGATCTTGACGCTGGCCGGCATCCCCGGGGCCACGAAAGCCACGTCCTGGGGGCGCACCCGGGCCTCGATCAACAGCTGGTCCTCGATGGGCGTGATCTCCATGATCGCTTCGCCCGGCTGGATCACCCCACCCCGGGTGTTGACCAGGATATCGTTGACCCGGCCACGCACCGGCGAGTAGAGCTCGGTGCGCTGCAACTGGTCGTTGCGCTGCAGTAGGGTCTGTTCCAGGGCAGTAAGCTCGGCCTGCTTGGCGGAGAGTTCGGCATAGGCATCCTGCACATGGGTATTGCGCATCTCGGCCAGCCGCCCGGCGAGCCCGGCGCGGGTCTGCCCCAGTTGCAAGGCCTCCATCTCGCTGACCGAGCGGCGCCGCACCAGGGGCTCCACCAGCTCCAGTTGACGCCCCACCAGGCGTATCTCCTCACTGATCGAGCGTTCCGCCTCCCTCAGCCGCTCACGCCGCGCCTGGAACAGCGCCCGCTCCGAGCGCACCAGTTCGCCCTCGGGATCGAGCCCTGGCGGGAAATCGATCGTCTCCTGCTCCAGCACCTCCGCTTCCAGGCGGGCGATGGCCGCCCGGAGCACGGCGATCTGGCTCAGCGTCTCCAGATAGGCGCTGCGGAACCGGGTATCGTCGAGACGCACCAGCGGCTGGCCCGCCTCGACCCGCTCGCCGCGGCGCACCAGCAATTCGGCCAGGATACCGCCTTCCAGGCTCTGGATGGTCTGCATACGGGTCAGGGGCACCACCCGCCCCTCGCCGCGGGTCGCCTCGTCGATCTCGGCCCAGGCCGCCCAGGCCACGAATGCCCCCAGGACCAGCAGGCTCACCCAGAGGATGGGGTGACTGGCCCGATGGTGCAGGCTGAGCCGGGGATCGCCCAGTTCGCGGAGGGTCCGCGCCTCCATTCGCGATACGTTAGCCATCCTGACGCCCCTCCCCGACACGCCGCCGCGGCGGCACCTTCACCTGATTGCCACTCACCACGCTCTCCACCGGGCCATCCATCACCACCCGACCATCACGCAGCACCACCGCCCGTTCCACCAGGGAGAGCAGCGTCTTCTTGTGAGTGGAGACCACCAGGGTGCGCCCGGACAGCCAGCCCCTCAGATACTCGATGACCCGCCGTTCGTTGGTCTGGTCGAAGGCCGAGGTGGGTTCGTCCATCAGCACGATACGCGGATCCTGAAGCAACAGCCGGGTCAGGCCGATGGCCTGGCGCTGCCCCCCGGAGACACTGCCGCTACCCTGGATCGGCAGGTCCAGTCCCAGCGGATGGCGACGCACGAAGGCCCCCAACCCCACCGCATCCAGTGCCTCGAACAGCGCCTCGTCATCGTGGGCGGCGCCGTCCAGCAGCAGGTTCTCGCGCAGGGTGCCGTAGAAGAGTGCGATGTCCTGGGGCAGGTAGCCGACCGCCCGGCGGCGATCCACCGGCTCGATCTGTCCCAGGCTGACGTCATCGAGCAGCACTCGGCCATTGCCCGGGTCACTCAGCCCCGCCAGCAGGCGCAGCAGGGTCGACTTGCCGGCGCCGTTGCCCCCCAGCAGGGCGATGCGTTCGCCGGCGCCGATCTCCAATTCCTGGAGGTTCAGGGCGGCCGGCCCCTCCTCCTGGTAGCGCAGGCGCACCTCCTCCAGCCGGTAATGGCCACGCAGCGACGGCTTGCGGGCGAAGGTGCGGCCGGCCGGGCGCTCCACCGGCGCCTTCATCAGCTCATCGAGCCCCTCCAGGGCCACCTTGACGTGCTGCCAGCGCGCCAGCAGGCCAGCTACCTGGGTCATGGGCGACACGGTGCGCGAGGCGAGGATGGTACAGGCGATCAAGGCACCGATGGTCATGTTGCCGGCGCCGATCTGGTAGACCCCCACCAACACCACGCCCACGTAGCCAAGCTGCTGGACCATGGTGGCACCGTAGCCGAGGGTCGCCGAGAGGCTGCGTACCTTGACGCCCACTTCGGCGAGGTCACCCGAGAGGCTCTCCCATAGCCGCAGGTTACGCCCCTCGGCGCGAGTCGCCTTGACCGTCTCCAGGCTCTCGATGGATTCCAGCAACACGCCATTGCGTACCGCCCCCTCGCGCAGGTTCTGCCGCGAGAGCTTGGCCAGGCGTCCCTGGGCCAGCAACCCGGGTAGCACCATCAACCAGATGGCGGCGAAGGGCACCCAGGCCACCGGCCCGCCGATATAGGCAATCACGCCGAGGAAGAGCAGCACGAAGGGCAGGTCGCTGATCGCGCCGATGGTCGAGGAGGTGAAGAACTCGCGCACCGACTCGAACTCGCGGATCTGGGCGCTGAAGGCCCCGGTGGAGCCCGGCTTGGCCGCCAGGCGCAGCTGCATCACCTGCTCGAAGAGCCTTGAGGAGAGCTGCAGGTCCAGGCCCTTGCCGGTGACATCGAGCAGGTGGGCGCGCAGGGTGCGCAGCACGAACTCCAGCACCACCGCGAGCCCCACCCCGCTGGCCAGGATCCACAGGGTGTCGTAGGCCGAGGTGGGTACCACCCGGTCGTAGACCTGCATGGCGAAGATCGCCGTGGAGATGGCCAGCATATTGGCCATCAGGGCCGCCACGCCGACCTCGCCCCAGGTCTTCCAGCGCCGCTTGAGCGGCCCCTTCAGCCAGTGCTCGTCGCGTTCCCGGGCGAAGTCGCCGGCCCGATCATCCGGCCGGTAGGCCGGTCGCGCCACCACGGCCGCCCCGCCATAATCCGCCTCCAGGGCCTGGCGCGGCAGGGTCTCGCTGCCGCCGCCGCTCTCCGGCAACAGTACCACCGCGTCGTCCCCGCGCCACTCCATCAGCAGCCGGGTGCCACCATCGCGCATGACCAGCAAGGCCGGCAACAGCCCCTCGCCGAGCTCCTCCAGCAGCACCGACAGCACCCGGGCCTCGATCTCCACTCGGTGCAACGCCCGGGACACCAGCGCCAAGGGCAACCGCCCCTGCTCCAGGGCCAGGCCATCGCCCAGCTCCGCCACCGTGGTACGGCACCCGAGCCGATGACAGAGCAGTACCAGGCCCTCCCTCAAGGGGTCCCGATGATCAGCAACGAACTCAGGTACCTGTTCCATTGTCATGAGGCATCTCCCTTTCCCCGCCATGCTCCGGGCCAAGCAGGGTATCCAGCCGCCCCAACTGGGCCGCGGCCCGATACGGTATCCTTATCCTTTCGCTGCGCAGGTCGATGTGCTGGCGCTCGGCCTCGAAGCGGTCGCGCTGGATGCTCAGGAGATCGTTGAGCTCGCGCATCCCCACCTCGAACTGCTCCTGATAGGCCTCGGCCACGTCTTCGGCACTGGCCAGTTGAGCCTCCACGGCCTCCAGCCGCCAGACCAGCATTTCATCGAGCTCGATCAGGGTGGAGAGCTGGCGACGCAGGTCGCGCCGGGTAGCCCGCTGGCTCCACTGGGCCGCCTCGATGCGCTGACGCGCCGAGGTGACCCGCCGATCGTTGGAGAGCCCTTGAAAAGCGTCCATGCGCAGCCGCAGTGCTACCACGGTATCCTCCTCCATGCGCCCGCCGATCTCGCGACGCTGTACCGAGCCCTCCAGGTTGAGCTGGGGCCGCAGGGTCGCGCGGGACTCCGCCTCCTCGGCCTGCGCCGCCTGCACTTCCTCGTGGGCCTGACGAAACAGCGGCGCCTCGGCCACGGCAGCGTCCAGCGCCTCGGTATCGCGCAGGTGATCGGTCAGATGGGAGGAAGAGGGCCAATGCAGCCCACTGGGGGAATGATCGACCAGCTCACGGAACTGGGCCCTGGCCTCGCGCACGGCGCCCTGCTCCAGGGAGCGCTGTTCCTGGGCCCGGGCCAGCTCCAGCGCCGCCTGGTCGGCCTCGCCGCGACCCGCGTAACCAAGCAGGCCACGATCACGGCTCAGCTCGGCCAGGACCTGGAGACGCTCGATATGCGAGGCCACCGCGGCCAGCCGCGCCTCGGCGGCCAGCACGTCGAGATAGACCTCGATGATATCCAGGGCGGCCTCGTCGCTGGTGGCCTTGAGCGCCTCCAGGTGCTGGCGCTCTACCGCCGAGGCGTTCTCGACCCGCGAACGTACCCGCCCCCAGTCGTAGAGCATCTGGGAGGCGGTGATGTCATAGCCGAACTCTCCCCATAGGGCATTCTCGGGACCGGCAGAGAACTGTACCGTCGGCCACGGGCGATCTCCACCTGGGTACCGGCCTCGGCGGCCTGCGCCTCGGCGGCACTCACCAGCGGATGGATCGCCAGGCCCTGCCGCACCGCCTCACCCAGGCTAAGCGCCCAGCTCGGCGACGGCAGCAGCGCCCCCAGGAAGGCCACTCCGGCCCACCAGGGGCCGACGCGGCGAAGGCGGCGTTCGGTGGTCAAGGGGGGAAGCACCACGCCACGGCCCGAACGCCGCACTTCCTGGGCCCTTCTACCCGCGATCAGGCCGCCTCCACGTTGACGCCGTCCTGCACCAGCAGGGTGGCATCATTGAAGGTGTACTCGGTATAGCTCACGCCATCGACCTCCAGCGCGGCGCCCTGGGTCCAACCGGCATCGAGGTTCAGGGTGTCGCCTTGGTCCCCTTCGATAAACAGCTGGTTGTCGGCATCGGTGAGCTCGATCACCGCCGCCTCGTCGAGGGTCACTGAGTTGGCTCCGGTGCCACCGATCGACAGGTGTTCGATATTGCTCACCGTCCCTGACTCGGCGCCAGCGCCGGTAAAGTCGAGCGCAATGCCCTCACCTTCCACCAGCAGGGTATCCTCGCCGTCGCCACCGTCGAAGGTATCGCTGCCCAGGCCTTCCCAGATCAGCAGGTCGTCACCGGCGCCGCCGTTCAGGGTGTCGTCGCCGGCGCCACCGCGCAGCAGATCGTCGCCGTCGTTACCGTTAAGGATATCGTTGCCGTCGTAGCCATAGAGACGGTCGGCGTCGGCGGTGCCCTCCACCGTATCGTCACCATCGGTACCCTCGACGACGGGCACGGTATCGGAACTCAGCAGGGTGGCATCGAGGAGGTCGACGGCACTGGCGGTATCGGACAGGCCCTCGCTATCGGTCGCCGTGATGCTGACATCCGATAACAGGTCTGCACTAATAAGATCCGTCTCATCGCCTAGATAGACCGAGCCCAGCAGTTCGTTGATCGCCAGGTTATCGATGGTGCCACCATCCAGGGCGGTAATGGTCAGCGTCGAGCTATCTACTAACAATGCCAAGTCAAAGTCAGTTTGAATATCGACCTGCAGACCCAGTTCGGTGGCCAGCCTCTCGGAGATATTCCAGCCATCCGTCAGTACGGCTAATAGCGGGTCGTACTCCAGCACCACGGACTGCAGGTTGCCGTCCCGATCGTAGGCGATAAAGGCCTGATCGTTGAAGTCGAGAAGCCCCAGGGTCTCCAGGCCAACCAGCCCCAACAGGCTGCCATCGTTGACGAAGACCTGAGGAGCGATATTCGGCTGGACCGTGATCTCCTTGGAGTCGCTGGCGGTATTACCCGCCTCGTCGCTTACCGTGGCCGTAACGGTATAGCTGCCCTCCGCCAGGGTGGTGGCCGTCAGGTCCAGGGTCCAGGTGCCATCGGCGTTGACCGTCAGCTCGGTATCGGCCTCGGTATAGACGGTGCCGTCGAACTCCACGCTGAAGTCGTTGCCGTCATCGAGATCGACGGTGCCGTTGATCAACAGGGTGGTATCGGAGGTAATGAAGTCGGCGTTATCCACGCCATCGTCTTCCGTGATGCCGAGGATCCGAACGGTCTCGCCGTCGCCGTCGTTGTCTGCCGTGGTGTCCACGACCAGGGCCCCGGTGGCGATGGCCGCATTGCCCGCCTGGTCGGTGGCCGTCGCCGTGACGGTGTAGTCACCCTCTGCCAGCTCGGCCACGACGTCGTCGGCCAGTGTCCAGGTGCCATCCCCGTTGTTGGTGGCCGTGTAGTCGACGCCATCGATGGTCACGACCACCTCGGCGTCGGGATCGTCGATGGTACCGGTGAGTTCGGGCGTGGTGTCGTTGGTGGTCAGCTCATCCACCGTCACCGCCGGCGCGGTGGTGTCCACGGTCAGTTCGAAGGCCGTGCTCGCCTCGGAGGTGTTACCCGCGACATCGGTGGCCGTGGCGGTAAAGCTGTAGTCGCCATCCACCAGCGCCGGCACGGCGAAGCTCCAGTTGCCCTCGGCATCGGCCTCGACGCTGCCGATCGAGACGCCGTCCTGGAAGACCTCCACCGTGCTGCCCGCCTCGGCGCTGCCGGTCAAGGTCGGGGTGGTGTCGTCGGTGCTGTCGCCACTAGCCAGCTCGCCGGTGATATCCCCCACGTCATCCGTGGCCGAGGCGATCACCGGCGCCGCCGGCGGCGTGGTGTCCTCCAGGCTGGTGTCGACGGTCGTGGTGGCCTCGGGGCTGGTATTGCCCGCGGCGTCGGTGGCCGTGACGCTCACTTCGGTGCCGTTTTCCAGGGCTGGATCCGGCGCCAATGACCAATTGCCCTCGGCATCGGCCTCGACGCTGTAGTCGGGCGTACCGTCACCGTCCACGTCGATATCTACAGTGCTGCCCGCCTCGGCGGTGCCTGCCAGTACCGTGCCGTCGGTGGGGTCGATGGTCGGCGCCTCGGGGGCCTGGGTATCCAGTTCAAAGCCCACTTCATTGGAGACACTGCCGGCGATATCCGCCGTGGCGCTGAAGTCGCCGTCGGCGATGCCGTCTACATCGAGTGCCAGGGTCACGCTGCCCTCAGTGATATCGTCCGCGGTCAGGGTATGGGTGGTCACGAAGGAGCCGCCCTCGCCTTCCACGGTGACCGTCAGCGTATCGCCCTCCTGGGCGTCGACGTTGAGCAGCACCTCGGCCTCGATGCCGGCCTCGAGTTCGTCGGCGCTGACGAAACCGTCCGCCGCGGCCTGGATCGTGAGAATCGGGTTTTCCTGGGGCGTGACCTCATAGTCGGCGGTGGTCGGCTCGCTCTCATTACCCGCCTCATCGGTGGCGGTGGCGCTGACCTCGCCACTGGGCTGGGCAGTCTCGGAGGTCACCTCGTAGCCGCCGTCGCCACCGGCGACCACCTCGCCAGTCGTACCATCCGGGAAGGTCACGGTGACCGTACTGCCGGGCTCTGCCTCGCCGCTCACGGTGAGGGTACCATCCTCGTTGGTGGTCATCTCGTCGATGGTCGGCGGCAGCGGCGCGGTGGTGTCCTCGTAGGACTCGGTGGTCGGCTCGCTCTCGTTGCCCGCCGGGTCGGTGGCGGTGGCACTGACCTCACCGCTGGTCTGCGGCGTCTCCGATGTCACTTCATAGGTGCCGTCGTCGCCGGCGACCACCTCGCCAGTCGTGCCATCCGGGAAGGTCACGGTGACCGTACTGCCGGGCTCGGCGGTCCCGCTGGCGGTAATGGTACCGTCGTCGTTGGCCGCCACCTCCAGGGTCGGGGCATCCGGCTCATTCGGATCACCCTCAACACCCTCAACGCCCGAGCCACCACCGCCACCAGCCGCGGCGGCGATCAGCCCGGCACCCGCCAGCCCCCCCAAAATAGCGACACCGGAGATCCCTTCACCCTCGCTCGCCGCCGCACCGAGCATCTCGAAGCCGGCCATCTCGCCCTGGGGCACGTACTGGGCCATCACCAGGCCGTCGGCACCAGCGGGAGCGAGCTCGGCCAATAGGACCTCACCGCTCTCGTCGACCAGGTAGAGTTCGCTGGCACCTTCCCCGGCTTCCGCGTAGAAATCGACGATCCTGAGTGAGCGACCATCGGCGGTCTCGACGATAAGGTCGTTGCCCACTTGAGCGAGCGAGGCGATATCATCCGGCGTCAGGTTGAGCAAGACCTTGCTGGGCTGCTCGAGCACCAGGTCACCAGCAACCTCCCAGGCGACCCCCTCGGCAACACTCTCCGTCAGTAGACTGGTCTTCGCGACGAGACTCATGTCCCCCTCCTTGGCTCTTCTTGGCTCTTCTTGATTTCGGCCAATATTGCCGAGACTCTTACGCCGCCCCATGACCGAGGCGACTCATGGCCCTTAGTTAGCCAGCGTAGACAAGAAATCCAGACTCGGGAGAATTAGTTGATGAGGGCTAATTGAGCGCCCCTACTATTATTCGACGAACTCCCATGACGGTCGGCCTGGGAGTTCGGTCACCGAGCTATCGCAGGCAAGCCAGGGGATAACCCCTGGAGCGCTCTTGGCGACCGACCGCAGTTGAACGGGAACCGAGCGTGCTCACTCGGGGGCCGCCGTCTCGAGGTATGAGCCTCGCCGGAGGACCTGGTGAGGCTCCTCCGGGCGAGGGAGAAGGCGGGGCAAGGGGAGAAGCCGGCCTTACCGATGGCTTAACTCGCTGGGGCCGACTCTTTGCCCCTGCTTAGCCGCAGAAGAGGTCGGTGATGCGCTCCCGTTCGTCCAGGCGGATATTCAAGCGGTCGTGGAGGTACTCCATGGTGTAGGCCTGGCCGGGGCGCATCACCCGCACCTGGCGGGCCCCGCTGGTGGTGGCGAGCTCCTCATGCAATGCCTCACTGTAGGCCTGACCCAGCCGGGTCTGGACTCCATTGGCGCCGCAGGCATCCTCGCCACCACCCTGGTGGCCTGAGCCATCCTCCCCGACCTGAGGCGGACGGGGGGCCGGCTCACTGGGCGGGGGTGGGCTACCCAAGGCGCAGGCGGTCAGCGCCAGGGACAGCAGCAGGATCAGGGAAGACTTGAACATGGTGACTCCTTGTCGAGCGAAACGATCACGAACGAAAAAGGGGCGAGCCTAGACTCACCCCATCAGACCCACCGGCAGGATACCGTCGAAACGCGCTCCCTCAATAGGTGGAACGCTGGATCGCCTCGCCTCCCTCCTCGATATCCTCCCCCGCACCGCGCATGGTATTGCAGCCGCTCAACAGGCTAAGGCTGAATACCGCCACCAGCATCAATGCCATCAGTCGTCGCATCGCTACCCCCTCCCGGTATGTTACTGACCCGAACTCGCCTATCGACTTTACTTTAGCAGCTTCCGAGACACGTCAAGCCAACAGCAGACGCAGAATAATGGCGACGATCACCGTGAGGGTCAGCCATTTCACCCAGAGGGCGCCCCGGGGGCTCATATTGACCCTCACCGCCAGGGTGGCGCCCAGCATGCTGCCCAGGGCCAGCAGCAGGCCGAAGCCCCAGCGCACCTGGCCGAAGGCGATAAAGAGCCCCAGGGCCGGCAGGGTATAGACCAGGATGATCAGCACCTTGAAGACATTGACCTGGGCCAGGTCGATGCGCAGCAGCCGATAGAGTACGACGATAAAGAGGATCCCCACCCCCACCTGAATAAAGCCGCCGTAGAGACCGATGGCGAACATCGCCAGGTAGACCGCCGGGGTCAGCCGTTCCACGGTCAGCGGCCGGGTGTCGAGGCGCGGCTGGGGCAGCAGCATCAGCAGCGCCGAACCGGCCATCACGGCGATCAGCACCGCCTCGAAGAGGGCGTCGCTGACCCGCAGGGCCAGCCAGGCACCGAGCAGCGAGCCCACCACCGCCGGCACCGCCAGGCGCAGGCTGAGGCCGATATGGGAAGCCCCGGCACGCAGGAAGCCGGTCACCGCCGAGAGGCTCTGCAGCACGATGGAGACCCGGTTGGTGCCGTTGGCCACCTGGGGCGGCAGGCCCAGAAACATCAACAGCGGGAGGGTCAGCATCGACCCTCCCGCCGAGAGCACATTGATAAAACCAGCCACGCCCCCGATGCCAACCAGGGCCAGGCCTTCGAATAGCGTCATGCCAATGCCTGTTGCGGCGCGCGTCCTGCGCGGGAACTCCAGATCAGAATACCCAGGAAGAGCGCCAGGCCCAAGAGGTCCAGCACCAGCTCACCATGGGGCCAGAGCATCAGGGCGCCGATGGGGAACATGGCCAGGCGCAGCCACCAGGGCAGCTCGCTCTCCAGGTATCCCTCCAGGCCGGCGATAATGGCGTAGATCCCGAACAGGGCGAAGGCGAAGACGGTGAGCATCTCCAGTGGCGAGCCGGTGATCAGCGGCGACCAGACGAACAGCAACGGCACGATATACAGGCCCTTGGCGATCTTCCAGGCGGTGAAGCCGGTGCGCATCTGCGGCGTCTGGGCGATGGCCGCCGCGGCAAAGGCCGTGAGGCAGACCGGGGGGGTGACGTTGGAGTCCTGGGAGAGCCAGAAGATCACCATATGCGCCGCCACCAGCAGCATGGTCAGGGTATGCGGCGACAGGGCCTGCTCATAGAGCTGGCCACGGAAGTCGTCCGGCACCAGGGTCAGCAGCTCCCGGGCCGCGGCGGCATCCATGGGGGCATTGAGGGCCTCCAGGTGCTCCGGGGCGGCAAGCATAAAGATCGCCTTGGCCTGCTCAGGCAGGTCGCCGGCCATCAATAGCTCCACCAACTGGCCGTGGGCCATCAGGTTATACAGCGCCGGCGCCGAGAGGGTGCCGAGGACGATATAGGCGGCGGTCACCGGCAGGCCCATGCCCAGCACCAGGGAGGCGACGGCGATCAGCACGATGGTGATCAGGAGGCTGCCGCCGGCCCAGTCGGTGATCATCAGCGAGAAGGTATTACCGATGCCGGTGGTGGAGACCACATTGACGATCAGCCCCACGGTGAGCAGCAGGATCGCCGTGGTCACCATATTGCGGCTACCCAGCGCCAGGGCCTCGAGGATCGCCCTGGGGGTCATGGGGGTCTTCGACAGCCAGGAGGCGACCACCACCGAGAGGATGGCGATACCCGCAGCATAGGTGGGGGTAAAGCCGTAGATCAAGGACGCCACCAGCACCACCAGGGGCAGCAGGAAGTGCCAGCCGCCCTTGAGCACCTCGAGCAGACGCGGCGCCTCTTCCACTTCCACCTGCTCGGTATGGCTGCGCTTGGCCTCGATGCGCACGAACATCGCCACCGAGAGGAAGTAGAGCAGCGCCGGCAGGGCCGCCACGCCGATGATGGTGAGGTAGGAGACCTGGGTATAGGAGGCCATGATAAAGGCCCCGGCGCCCATCACCGGCGGCATCAGCTGGCCGCCGGTGGAGGCGGCCGCCTCGACGCCGGCGGCGAAACGCGCCGGGAAGCCGGCCTTGCGCATCAGCGGGATGGTGATCACCCCGGTGGAGACGGTGTTGGCCACGCTGGACCCGGACACCGAGCCCATCAGGCCGGAGGAGAACACCGCCACGAAGCCGGGCCCGCCGACGAAGCGGCCGGCGGCGCAGCGGGCCAGCTCGATAATGAAGTCGCCGGCGCCGGAGCGCACCAGGAAGGCGCCGAAGAGGATAAACATGAACACATAGGACCAGGAGATGCGGGCGATGGAGCCCAGCATGCCGTCGCCGCCCATATAGCTGCGGTAGAGCACCGTCTCCCAGTTGAGGCCGGGGAAGCCAAAGACGCCGCTCACATGGCGTCCCCACCAGGCCACATAGGTCAGCGCCACCAGACACAGTACCGGGATAAACCAGCCGGTGGTGCGGCGGGCGAACTCCAGCACCAACGCCAGGGCGAGGATCGAGACCACCCAATCGGCGGTGGAGAAGCGCACCCCGCGGGCGTAGAGGGCATCCTCGAAGCCGATCAGGTAGAAGGCGCAACCGAGGGCGGCCAGGCCGAGCAGCACATCCACCGCCAGCACCAGCCGCTGACCGGTGGCGGAACGCGCCTTGAGCATGGGCACCGAGAGGGCGCAGAGCAGGCCGAACATGCCGAAATGCAGGGCGCTGGTCCACACCTCGGAGAGGGTACCCAAAGTATTGAAGTAGAGATGCGACAGGGCCACGACGATGGTCAGGGCGAAGAGCCCCCGGCCGAGCCAGGGATACGCGAGGCGCTCGGGGGCCTCGCCGACCTCTTCGTCGCGTACCTCGGGGGTAGGCGTAGTATTCATGGGCATTCTCATGGAGCAGGCGTGAATGGGAGTCGGAGCAGGTATCGCTAAAGCCACAGCCTGGTGACATCGACACAGTGGGAAGCGCCGAGGGGCGCTGGGGGCAGGTCGAAGCGAAGCGTCTTTTTCAGGGACGAAAAAGTCGAGCGCCCAGGGATGGGTCTACAGCGTCTTCGCGGAGTGCCTGCCCCCAGAGTAGCCCCGGGCCTCAACGTACCGAGGTCACGAGCCTGTGGTCTTCAGGAATGACTTGATGCTCCTGTGGCGGTGGGAAGGACCTCAGCCTTCCAGCAGATGCTCGGGGATCTCCAGCCCCTGCTCCTGGAAGTAGCGGGCCGCCCCGGAGTGCAGCGGCATGGGCAGGCCGTCCAGGGCCTTTTCCAGGGCCATATCGCGGGTCGCCGGGTGAATATTGTTGAGGAAGGGCAGGTTCTCGAACATCGCCTTGGTAATCTGGTAGACGTGCTCCTCCGGCACATCGGCATTGACCACCAGGATATTGGGCTGGGCGATGGTCTGGACCGGCGCGTCCTGCTCCGGATAGGTGCCGGCGGGAATCTCGTAGTGAGTCCAGACCGGATAGGCGCTGTTGATCCGCGCCAGCTGCTCCTCGGTGATATCGAGGATGGCGATATCGTCGCCCATATTGGCGAAGGCGCGGGTCACCGCGGAGGCCGGGACCCCGGCGGGGATATTCATGCCGTCGATATTGCCGTTCTGCATGGCATCGGCGCTGGGCCCATAGCCCAGGTAGGCCAGGTCCATCCGCTCCGGGTCGATCTCGAGACCGGCAAGAATTTGCCGACCGGAGCCCTCGGTGCCGGAGTTGCGGGCGCCGATGGAGAAACCGCGATCATAGAGGCGAGTCAGGTCGTCGATGGTGCCCGTCTCGGCCAGCTCGTCGCGCATCACGAAGTGCTCGACGTTCTGCCACAACATGGAGACCGATCGCACGTTCTCGTAGGCCTGGGGCACCGGGCCCTCGCCGGTCCAGGCCCAGGCGCCATAGAGGGCCTGGAGGATACCGAACTGGGCCTGGTTATCTTCCATCAGGCGCAGGTTCTCGGCGGAACCGGCGGAGCTGATGGCGGAGACCGCGATATTATGGGTCGGCTCCAGCTTGACCCGCACCAGGGTCGAGAGGGCCACCCCCACCGGGTAGAAGGTCCCGCCGGTGGTGGCGGTGCCCATGATGTACTGACCGCCCTCGTCACTGGCGCTGACGCCGGCGGCACCCAGGCCCAAGGCGGCGGCGGTGGCGAGAGTGAGGGCGGACTTGAGGAACTGGCGCTTGTGCATGCTATCTCTCCTGTCGATGATGGCTTGTTATGGTTATGCCATCCGACTAGAGCGATATTCCTGCCAGCTTATACAACTGCATTTAAAATCAGCGCATTAACGGTGCCGATAGACCGACGACTGGCCAAGACGCTCCCTTCATCGGCAAACTATTGCCGATCGCCACCCCAGCCCCGGCCAATTCTTGCCACCCAGGAGCCTCCCATGAGCGACATCACCCTCGACCCGCGGCTGGAAGCCGATACCCTCCCCGTCACCGAACTGGGCCTCTGCCAGGTCCGCCTGATGAACGACGCCCGCTTCCCTTGGCTGGTGCTGGTGCCGCGGCGCCCCGGCATCAGCGAGGTCTATCAGCTGTCGACGCAGGATCAGGCGGCGCTCTGGCGGGAAGCCACGGCCCTGGGGGAGGGGCTGATGAAGACCCTGGACGGCGACAAGCTCAACCTGGCCACCCTGGGCAATATGGTGCCCCAGTTGCATCTGCATGTGATCGTGCGTTTCGCGGGGGATGCCGCCTGGCCCGCCCCGGTGTGGGGCCAGGGCCAGGCCGAGCCCTACGGCGCGGACGGCCAGGCCCGGCGCCGCGACGAGATCCTGGCGATTATCGAGGGGCTGGATCTGGAGGAGTAAGAAGCGGCGGCCTATTGGCCGCCGAAGGGGCTACGGGGCGCACTCGGTTCGCCATCCTGGACGGCCGGCGGCGCCCCCAGCAGCGGCGCCGAGGCGGGGTTCTTGACCCCGGTGACGAAGAGGGTGAGGCCCAGCAGGGCGATGGCCAGGCCGCCGCCCAGGGCGGCCCAACCCAGCAGGCGTCCAGCGAGGGCAGAGCGGGACTGGCGAGCCAGGCGGCGCCGCGCCCAGTCCCGGGCCAGGACGCTGGCCAGGGCCAGGGCCGAGACCGTCAAGGCCGTGCCCAGGGCCATCACCAGCACCGCCGCCACCCCGGCCCAGAAGAACCCCAGCAGGGAAGCCGCGCCCAGCAGCAGGACGCCGCCGCTGCAGGGACGCAGGCCGATGGCCACCACCGTGGCCAGGGCGGTGCGCCAGTCGCCGGCCTGCGCCGGGCCGAGATGGTGAGTCCCGCCACAGCCGCAGTCGTGATGATGCGGATGGTCATGGTGGTGGCCGTGGTCGTGATGCCCCCGGGCCGAGGCGCGAGCCGCCCTTAACCGACGGATGGCCCGCCCGCAGAGCCAGAGCCCCAGCAGGGCCACCATCAGGAAGCTGGCCTGCTCCACCCAGACCACCGAGCCCATGGCCTGGCGGGTCAGCCAGCCCAGGCCATGGATCAGGGTGGTGACCAGGGCGATGGCCACCAGCGCCTGCAACAGGGAGGCGGCACAGGAGAGCGCCAGGGCGCGCTTCAGGGCACCGCCCTGGGTCAGCAGGTAGGTGGAGAGCACCGCCTTGCCATGCCCGGGCCCGGCGGCATGGAAGATCCCATAACCGAAGCTGATGCCCAGCAAGCCTGTCCAGGCCGCCGCCGTGGGCGTGCCGGAGAGCTCGGTGATCGCCAGGGTCAGGGCCCGGTGCAGATCGCGCTGCCAGGCCACCAGTTGCAGGCCGAGGCCCTGGGCCCCGCCCTGGATCAACCACCAGAGCCCGGCCAACAGCAGTAGCCCCAGGGCGGCGACGCCCAGGCCCCGGGGGGAGCGCAGGAAACCGATTACCGCCTGCATAAGCGATCTCCGTGGCCGTCATGGGCGACGCCGGTTAGATACGACATTGAATCTCCCCGGTTTCGGCGAAATAGCGCCCCAGGCCCTCGGGGGCCTGGTCATCGGTGTCCAGGCGCGCCGCCTCGGCCACCTGGGCCGGGTCCGGGTCGGCGGGCAGGATGCGGGTCTCGCACTCATGATCGCCGCCGACCACCAGGGCATCCTCCCGGGGCGCCCGGTCATCCGCCTCGTGGACCACCTCGATATAGTAGGTGGGATCGAAGACCCGGTAGCGCAGCGTCGCTTCCCCCAGGGGGCGGGGCTCGTCCAGGGGCAGCAGGAAGATAAACTCCACCCGGCCGCCCCGCTCCATCACGGTGTACTCGCTGACCTCGCCCAAGGCCAGGGCGTCGCCGCCGTGACTCACCTCGGTAAAATAGCCCTGAGGGGCCAGGGTATCGCGAATCTCCAGGCCCAACTGATCCAGGCGCGCCTCCATAGGCTCGTCACCCTGGGCACGGCCCAGCTCCTCCAGCAGTACCAGGCTATAGAAGGGATCCATGCGCCAGCGCTGATGCAGTGCCTCGACCCGCCCCTGGTCATCGAGGATCACCCTGACGCCGAGGTCGATCCAGCCATGCGGGTGGGCCTGGACGCTTAGCGGCAGTCCCAGGGCGATCAGCAACAGCAGGCCGCGACGGACCCGACGCAGCAGACGCTTCGGGCTGAGCATAGGGCGACTCCCAAAAAAGTAACAAGATAACATCTTTAGCGTCCATCCGATGCCAGGAAGGCCTCGCGACGCAGGCCATGGCGCTGCATCTTCTGGTTGAGGGTGCGCCGGGGCAGGTCCAGGGCCTCCATGACCGCCTGAATATTGCCGCCATGGCGGCTTAGCGCCTCCCGTAGCAGGGTCGCCTCGAAGGCCTCCATCTGGGCGGCCAGGGATCCGCCCTCCCCCGCCTCGTCGTCCCCCGGGCGGGTCTCCCAGGGCAGCGCCAGGCCGAGGATATAGCGGGTGGCCATATTACGCAGCTCGCGCAGATTGCCCGGCCAGGAATGACGGCTCAGGGCGGCGAGAAGTTCCCCATTCGCCTCCCTCGGGGGGCGCTGGTGTACCTCCGCCGCCTGGCGGCAGAAGTGGGTGAAGAGCCGGGGGATATCCTCGCGGCGCTCGCGCAGCGGCGGCAGCTCGAGCTCGGCAATGGCCAGGCGATAGTAGAGATCCTCGCGGAAGCCACCCTGCCCGGCCAGCGCCAGCAGGTCCTCCTTGGTGGCCGCCACCACCCGCAGATCCACCTGGATAAGCGTATTGCTGCCCAGGCGGGTGATCTCCCCCTCCTGGAGGGCGCGCAGCAGCTTCACCTGGGCCGCCAGCGGCAATGACTCCACCTCGTCCAGGAAGAGGGTGCCGCCACTGGCATGCTCCAGGGTGCCGATACGCCGCTCGACGGCCCCGGTGAAGGCGCCCTTCTCGTGGCCGAAGAGCTCCGACTCGATCAGTTCGGCGGCGATGGCGCCGCAGTTGAGGGCCACGAAGGGGCCCTCGGCGCCGCTCTCGTCATGCAGGGCCCGGGCCACCACCTCCTTGCCGCTGCCGGTCTCCCCCAGCACCAGCACATTGGCCCGGGTGGGGGCCAGATTGGCCAGTTGCTGGCGCAGCGCCACCAGGGCCGGCGCCTCGCCCAACAGCTGTGAGGCCAGGCCGCCCTCGCGCAGCGCCTCGCGCAACCGCCGGTTCTCCTGAGCGAGCCGCCGCCGCTCCAGGGCACGGCGCACGCAGGCCTCCAGCCGCTCCGGGGCGAAGGGCTTCTCGACGAAGTCCCAGGCGCCGTCCCGCATCGCCTCCACCGCCATGGGCACATCGCCATGGCCGGTGATCAGCACCACCGGCGGCGGCTCCTCCAGAGCCTGGACCGCCTTGAGCAGGGCCAGGCCATCGAGCCCCGGCATCTTGACGTCGCTGACCAGCACGCCGCAGGACTCTCCCGCCTGCAGGGCGCCGAGGGCCGCCTGACCCCGTTCGAAGGTACGCACGGCAAGCTCCGAGAGCTCCAGCCACTGGCTCAGGGAGGCCCGCACGTCCGGGTCGTCGTCGACCAGCCAGACAGGCAGCGCGACTCGTTCGATCTCACTCATGGTCGGTCTCTCGATTGCTCTGGACGGCGGCCCGGGGCAGCTCGACCCGGAACCAGGCGCCCCCCGTCGCATTATTGCCGGCCTGGAGCCGGCCGCCCAGGTCCTGAACGATACCGAAGCTGATAAAGAGTCCCAAGCCTAGACCGTCACCCACCGCCTTGGTGGTAAAGAAGGGATCGAAGAGCTTGTCGAGCAGCGCCTCGGGAATGCCCGGCCCATTATCGGCGATACGCACCACCCAGCACGACGACGCCTCCTCGATGCTCACCTCCAGTCGCGGCGCCTCGACGCCGCGCAGGGCATCCAGGGCATTGCGCAGCAGGTTGGTGAGTAGCTGCTCGATGCGCACCTCGTCCCCCAGCACCCAGGGCGCCCCGGCCTCGGGGAGTCGCATCGCCAAGGCGATCTCTTGCGTATCGAGACGCTCGGCCAGCAGCTCCAGCACGAAATCGAGGCGCGCCCGCAGGTCCACCGGCTCCCGGGCGCCGCCCTTGCGGGCGAACAGCTTGAGCTGGCGAATCAGGGTGGCCAGGCGCTCGCAGAGCCCCTGGATACGCTGGAAGTTCTCCTCGGCGGCCTCCGAACGCCCGCGCTGCATCAGCCGCTCGCCGTTGGCCGCATAGGTGCGAATGCCCGACAGGGGCTGGTTGAGTTCGTGGGCGATCCCCGCCGCCATGGTGCCCAGGGCCGCCAGCTTGCCGGCCTGGACCAGCTCCGCCTGAGCCTCGTGCAGGGCGCGGGTGCGCTCCACCACCCGCGCCTCCAGCTGTTCGTTGGCCTCGCGGTAGATCCGCGCCTCCCGCTCGCGCAGGCGCTGGCGCTTCTGCCGCTCGCGCAGCCAGAGCCCCAGCAGCAGCAGCGCCAGCCACACCGCCACGCCCCCCAGCAGGGTATTGCGGGCGCTCACATAGAGGGGACGCACCGGGGTCAGGTAGTGCATCCGCCAGCCCAGGGTCGCCAGTGGCAAGGCACTGGCCATGTAGCGCTCACCGAGCCCCTGCTCGCCGATACGCAGGGAGCCATCTCCCAGCCGGCTTCCGAGGCGTTCCAGGGGGTCCTCCATAAACTGGCGCTGGGCGCGGATCTCCGCCTGGGCCCTCGGCGACAGCTCCCCCAGGCGACGGTAACGCCACTCGGGGCGACTGGAGAGGATCACCACGCCGTTGGCATCCACCAGCAGGACCCGCTCACCGGCCCGGCGCCAGTCGGTCTGCAGCGACTCCAGGGAGACCTTGACCACCAGCACCCCGGTGGGCGACTCGCGCTCCTGGCCCACCGCCGCGGCGATAAAGTAGCCCGGGCGCCCGGTGGTGCTGCCCACGGCGAAGAACTCCCCCCGCCCCCCGGCCAGGGCATCCTGGACATAGGGGCGGAAGCGGTAGTCGTGGCCGACGAAGCTGTCGGGGCCGGCATGATTGCTGCTGGCCAGGGTGACCCCCTCGGCGTCCACCAGGAAGATCGCCTCGGCGCCGGAGCGCTCCGCCACCCGGGCCAGGTGCGCATTGACCTGGGGCAGGAAGACGCCGGCGGGATCGAGCAGGGCGGCCTGCACCAGGGGCTGACGCGCCAGCAGGTCCGGCAGGTAGGTGAAACGTTCCAGGGCCCCCTGCAGGCTGCTGCCATAGAGGGCCAGACGAGCCTCGGCGTGGCGCCGGCCCTCCGCCTGGGCCTGGGCATACTGCCAGTGCCAGAGCCACCAGAGGCTGATCATGGCCAGGGCGGCCAGGGACGCCAACAGCAGGCGCCGGATGCCCCGCCGACTCAAGGCAGCAGACCCAGCTCGGCCTGGAGTTCCACCAGCAGGGGGTCGAGCTCATGGGGGGCCAAGGCCCGACCGTTGCGCCAACCGCGCAGGCCGACACGACTCCCCTCCCCCTCGCTCAGGGCATCGACGCGAATCCGGGCGTCGCCGCGGACGAACTCGAGGCGCCCGAGGCGTGCGTCACCGCCGAGCGCCACATAGCCCCGGTCGGTAAACAGGTTCAGCGCCGCCGTCATCACCGCCGCCTGCGGGGCACCGAGGCTCAGCTCCCGAGGCTCGGCCGCCGGCGGCGCGACGGCGCAGGCGCTCAGCAGCAGGAGCGCCAGGGCACAGATCCAGACTCGTTTCATGTCGCTGTCTCCTCGATGGAGGCCCTCAGGCCGCGGCAGAAGCCGGCGTTGCCGTCGCGTCCCAGGGTGCGGGTCACGCCGTTGGGTTCGTGGCGACGGACCTCGCGGACCACCCTGACCTCGTCCGGGCCCAGCCACACCGAGACGCGTTCCCGGTCGATCGCCCGATAGTCGGGGTGATAGGCGCCGAAGAGGTGCGGATAGGGGCGATGATAACCGAGGCCAAGGGGATGCCACGGATGGCGATCGAAGGGGAAACCATAGGCCCGCAGCGGCCCCGCCGAGGTCCTCTCGGCGCTGATCAGGCCCAGCGCCATATCGCTGTCGCGAAGCCTGAAGCCCTCGACCTCCAGGGCCCGCACCACTCGCTGTGCATAGTCGACCTTCTCCCTGCCTGCCGGGGCCTGCCAACGGCACTCCGCCACCGTCGCCAGCGGCTGGTGCAATGGGGTCACGGCGCTCCCCGCGCAGCCCGCCAGGGCCAGGGGAAGCAACAACATCCAGGGGATACGCATCTTACACCTCCCGAGAGAACCACCGCACGCCGCGACCGCGACACGTGCAAGGGGACGGGGCAGCCCTTATGCTCAGCATAACCCCGCGCCCGGGGCGGCCGGCTCCGATCAAGACGCATGATACCCTTCTTGACCGCCGGCCCAAGGCGAGATTCCCAGGAGGCCATGCCATGAAGATCCTGATCGCCCCCGACAGCTACAAGGACGCCCTGGCGGCCAGCGACGCCGCGGCGGCCATCGCCCGGGGTATCCGCCGCGCCGCCCCCGAGGCCAGCTGCGTGCTCTGCCCCATGGGCGATGGCGGCGAAGGAACCCTGGATGCCCTGCTCGCCGCCACCGGCGCCGAGCGTCGACTGGCCCGGGTCCGGGATGCCCTGGGGCGCCCCGTCGAGGCGGCCTGGGGCTGGTTAGCCAAGTCGCGCACCGCCTTCGTCGAGCTGGCCCAGGCCAGCGGCCTGGAGGCGCTGAGCCGGGACGAGCGCGATGCCCTGAACGCCTCCACCCAGGGCACCGGCGAATTGATCCGCGAGGCCCTGGATGCCGGTGCCCGCCACCTGCTGCTGACCCTGGGGGGCAGCGCCACCAATGACGCCGGGGCGGGCATGCTCCAGGCCCTGGGGGCCCGCCTGCTGAATGCCCGCGGCGAGGAATTGCCCCCCGGTGGCGCGGCCCTGGCCGAGCTGGCACGCCTCGATCTCGATGGCCTCGACCCACGCCTGGCCAGCCTACGGGTGCAGGCCGCCGTGGACGTGGATAACCCCCTGCTGGGCGAACGCGGCGCCAGCGCCGTCTTCGGCCCCCAGAAGGGCGCCGACGAGGCCGCGGTGGGCCGCCTGGATGCCGCCCTGGCGCACTTCGCCGAGCGGGCCGCCGCCCTCCTCGGCGAGGATCATCGCGACCTGCCCGGGGCCGGCGCCGCCGGCGGCATGGGCTTCGCCGCCCGGGCCTTCCTGGGCGCCGAGCTGCGCCCCGGTATCGAGCTGGTGATGGAGCAGGTCGGCTTCGATGCCCTGCTCGAGGGCAGCGACCTGGTGATCACTGGCGAGGGGCAGTTGGATGGCCAGAGCCTGGCCGGCAAGACCCCAGTGGGCATCGCCCGCCGCGCCCGCGCCGCCGGCATCCCCTGCGTGGTGCTGGCGGGACGCCTGGGGCCCCAGTGGCAGGCCGCCCATGATGAGGGCGTCACCACCGCCTTCGCCCTGGCCGACGGCCCCATGGACCTGGATAGCGCCCTGGCCCGCTGCGATGAACTGCTAGCGGATCGCGCCGAGAGCCTGATCCGCCTGATGCGCGTCTGGCACCCCGATGCCTGAGGCGACTACCCGGCTCCTTGCGCTGGATCACGATTAAGGCCGACTATGGGAGCTATGATAAGAAATGTCTTATCATGTCCCGAGCCGGGACCTAGACTGGTATCCGTATTCACCATGGATCAAGGAGGCATCCCAGATGTCCGATATCAACGCCATCGGTCTGCACGAATCCAGCGCCAGCCAGCTCGCCGAGAAGCTCAACGAGCTGCTGGCCAACTACCAGATCTTCTATATGAACGTGCGCGGCTACCACTGGAACGTCAAGGGCCCGCAATTCTTCGAGCTGCACGCCAAGTTCGAGGAGTTCTATACCGACCTGCTGACCAAGGTGGACGAGGTAGCGGAACGCATCCTGACCCTGGGCCATCGGCCGGTGCACGCCTATAGCGACTATACCCAGCTGTCGCGCATCGTCGAGGAGAAGAACGTCCACGACGGCGAGGCCTGCGTGCGCGGCGTGCTCAAGGGCTACCAGACCCTGATCGAGCTGCAGCGGGAGATCCTGTCCCTGGCCTCGGACGCCGACGACGAGGGCACCGCCGCCCAGGCCGGCGACTATATCCGCGAGCAGGAGAAGACCGTCTGGATGCTTAACGCCTATCTGGGCTAGTCAGCCATCCGCTATCTCACCAAGACGCCGCCCTTAGGGCGGCGTCTTGGTTTCTGACTCGAGAGTGCGAATCAGCTCTCGGCCAGCTCCTCCACCAGGGCCCGCAACAGGCCCCAGAACTCCTCGACGGAGTCCAGCTCTACGCATTCATCTGGCGAATGCGCGCCACGAATCAGCGGCCCGAAGGAGATCATCTCGAGTTCCGGGTACTTGCCTCCCAGGATGCCGCACTCCAGTCCCGCATGGATCACCTTGACCTCGGGATCACGTCCCAGATGCCGTCGGTGCAGGTCGCGGAAGCGTGCCAGCAGCCGGCTCTGCGGGTCGGGGGTCCAGCCGGGATAGGCATTCTCCACCCGGGTACGGGCGCCGATCAGCCCGAACAGGGCGCGGAAGCGATCGGCCAGATCCCGAGTGGCGCTGTCACGCAGGGAGCGCACCAGGGCACAGAGGCGGAAGCGCCCCGCCGCCAGGCTCACCACCCCCAGGTTATTGGAGGTCTCCACCACCCCGGGCAGCTCGGCGCTCATGCGCTCTACCCCGCAGGGGGCGGCGTGCAGGGCGTCCACCAGCAGGTGGCTGGCGGTGGGGGTCAGGGCCTCCTCTGCCTCGCCGGCCCAGGGGCTTAGCGTCAGGCGCAGCCCCTCGTCGACGCCCTTGAGCTCGGCGCGCAGCTCCGCCTCCAGGGACGCCAGGCGCGCCCGGGCGGCGACCACTTCGTCCTCCGGCAGCGCCAGGGTGGCGAAGGCCTCCCGGGGCAGGGCATTGCGCAAGGTGCCCCCCTGATAGCCGATCAGGCGCACCTCGCAGGGTGCCAGGGCACGCAGGACCCGCATCAGCAGGCGGTTGGCATTGCCGCGCCCCTTGTGGATATCGATGCCGGAGTGGCCGCCCATCAGGCCGGTCAGGGCCAGCCAGTAGGGGCGCTCCTCCTCGCCCAGGGGGCTGGTGGGTAGCTGCGCCTCCACCACCACGTCGGCGCCGCCGGCGCAGCCCACATAGACCTGGCCGCGGTCCTCGGAGTCCAGGTTGAGCAGCAGTTGCCCCTGAAGCCAGCCCTCGGCGAGGTTGAGGGCGCCGCCCATGGAGGACTCCTCCTCCAGGGTGAAGAGCGCCTCCAGGGGGCCATGCACCAGGGTCTCGTCCTCGAGGATCGCCAGGGCCGCGGCCACGCCCAGGCCGTTGTCGGCGCCCAGGGTGGTGTGGTGGGCATGCAGCCAGTCCTCCGCCACATAGGTATCGATGGGGTCGCGGGTGAAGTCGTGGGGATGATCGGCATTGGCCTGGGCCACCATGTCCAGGTGTCCTTGAAGGATCACCCCGGGGGCCGCCTCACAACCGGGGCTGGCCGCCTTGCGGATACGCAGGTTGCCGTAGGCGTCGCGGTCATGGGCCAGGCCCCGGGCGTCGGCCCAGGCCTCCAGGGTCGCCACCAGGGCCGCCTCGTGGCCGGAGGGGCGCGGGGTATTGCACAGGGTACGGAAGTGGCGCCACAGCAGGCGCGGCTCGAGCTGTTCGAGATGTGCGTTCATAGCGGCTCTGTTCGGTCGATAACCGGGCTACCTTACCGGCCGGCCACGACCAGGAAAAGCCTAATACTACCCCGGACAAGGCACTATCGCAGTTAGCGTTCTTCTCCTGTTGAGGCCCGGGGCTACCCTGGGGGCAGGCCATCGCGGGGCGCTGTGAACCCCTCCCTGGGCGCTACCGATGCCATCCCTGGCATAGGACCCCCGCTCCACCCTGCCCCCAGCGCCCCTCAGCCATTCCACCTGTAATTCCTCTTCTGACCTGGGCTGGTAAACACAGTGGGTGGCGGGGCCAAGGCGAGCGAGTATTACCGGGAACGCTGGCGGCCAGCGCAGCCGCGCGCGGCGCTCGCCAGGGATGGCGAGCGAGGGGGACTCGTGAGGGATTATGTTGTCCCCCGACGCGCAGGCGGCAAGCGCAGCGCCAGGGTTTCGTTCCCGGGATCGCGAGCCTGGCCCCGGCACCCGGCCACCGCCTACGAGAGGGCTAGAGTGGCCTTAGTCCGGGTCATCCAGAAAGGGCACCAGCGCCGCCAGGGCCTGGCGCAGCCGGACCTCCACCTCGCGCCGGCCGCTGAGCGTGAGGGCCCGGGCCAGCCAGGCGGTGTCGCGGCCCTGGAAGAGCGCCGCCACCAGCAGCCAGGCGTGGTCATCATGGGGCGTGCCGCGATACAGCGCCCGGCGCAGGGCGGCCTGGAGGGCGGGGCGCGCCAGGGCCGGGGCGCGCCTGGCGAAGGCCACATCCTCCAGGTCGCGGTGCTGTGCCGGGGTCAAGGCCGGCGCCGATCCCTCCGCCAGCAGCGCCAGGGCCAGCTCGGGCTCCAGCGCCTTGAGCTCGAAGGCCAGCAGGCTGGGCAGCAGGGCCTGGAAGGCCTCGGCCAGCTCCGCCGCCAGGGCCTCGCCGGCGGGGCTGGTGGGGCAGACCACCATCACCGCATGCTCGCCGCTGGAGGCCTCCCGGGTCAGCCCCAGGCGCACCACCCGGAACCCGGCGGCGCGCCAGAAGGCCAGCAACCCCGGCTCGGCACCGAAGCTGGCCCCCAGCAGGTCGATGCCGTCATGGCGGGCCTGCGCCAGCTCGCTGGCCAGCAGCGTCTCGCCGAGCCCCTGCCGGCGGCTCTCCCCATGCACGGCGATACGCATCACCCGGCGCAGCCGCGCCCGCAGCGCCGCCCGGGAGCCGGCATGGGCGGCCAGGGACTGGGCCAGCAGGTGCCCCCGGGGACGGCGCTCGCCGCGGGCCACCCGCTCCGCCAGCTCGGCGGAGAAGCCCCCCTCCTCCACGCAGAGAGTCACCCCCAGGGGGGCACCATTCGCCTCCACCCCGCCGATATGTATTCCCGGCCCATCGAGTAGCTGGCGCAGGTCGCTGGGCTGGGTACGGTAGTGAGCCTGCACCAGCAGGCCGAAGAGGGTCCGCAGGCGTGGCTCATCGGCGGCCAGCTTGGCGCGCCGGTAACGCCGGTGACCCAGGGTCGAGACGGGCGGTAGCGCTGCCGGCGGATCGGCGGGCTCGGCATCCAGCAGCAGCAGGCGGTCGGTCAGCGCCTCCAGGGGGTCCCCCGGCGCCCAGCGCACCGGGGTGATCAGGCGCAGTCCTTGCCATTGGGGGGCCTGGCGCTCGAGGTGTTCGCGAAAACGCAGCGCGAAGCCGCGCCCCGAGCCCTCGTAGCCGTGCACCGTGGTGGCGAAGACCAGGCGCGGGAAGTGACGCAGCCAGCGCCCCAGCAGGGGCACGGGAATGGCCGCCGCCTCGTCCACCAGCAGCAGGCCGCCGTTGGCATCGATCTCGCCGGCGTCCAGGGCCGCCATCAGGGCATCCGGGGCCAGGAAACACACCGCCTGGCCGCTGGCCTCGAGGCGAAAATCGTTGCCCTGGCGACGGCCCTCGGGGCACAGCGCCGCGAGGCGCTCGAAGAGGGCCTCCAGGGCAGCGGGGCGGGGGGCGGTGAGGACGATCCGCGGCTCGCCGGCGGCCAGCCAGCGGGCACAGGCGATGCCCAGGGCGGCGCTCTTGCCGCGACCACGGTCGGCGGTGAGCACCAGGGGACGCCGGCGACGCAGCTTGACCAGCCGCGCCACCGCCTCGGCCTGATCGCGGGTCAGGCAGTCGGCATCGGGGCTCGGGGCCGATGGCGCTGCCTCGCCCAGCAGGGGGGGCTCCGGCGGGGTGCCGGGACGCCAGTCCAGGACCTCCGGGGCGTCCGCCAACAGCCGTGCCAGTCGCGCCAGATAGCGGGCGCTAAGCTGCTCGACCCGATAGGGATGCTCGGCCAGGCGCCGGTAGTCGTCGTCGGGGCGCGCGCCCCAGTCCTCGGGGGTCAGCAGCACCAGCAGGCCCCCGGCCCGCAGGGTACCGGCCAGGGCGCCGAAGGCCTCCGGGTCGAAGCCTTCGCCTTCGCCCTGGGCATCGATCACCACCAGGTCATGCTCGCCGCCCAGGCGGGTGCGCGCCTTGCCGGGCGGCAGGCCATGCTCGACGAGTTCCACAGGGACATGATTGGCGATCCATAGCGGCCGAGCCCAGGCGGCGGCGTTCCAAAGCCCACACGCCCGCGCCCGGCACGCCTCGGCATCGCCGGCCAGCCATACGAGGCCACGCCAGCGGCGCTCGGCCAGGGCGCCGCGCCAGGCCAGCAAGGGAGCGATTTCTTCGGCAATGGACAAGGGGCAACCTCCTGGGGGGCCTCAGTGTAGGGAGGGGCCCGATTCAATACCAGCCGGCGCGCCCTCCCCGCCAGGCGGCCGAGCCGCCGCCATGGCTGCTAACGCGGACCCTAACTGCTATGATTCGCCGTTGTCATCCGCTCCCATTTCACTCTTTATATCGTGCTCCGGCAGGAGGCCCCGCGTGACCCACCCCCCCAGCCAGACCGCGGCATCCCCCGCTCGCCGCCTCCTGCCCCATATCAGCCCCTGGACCCTGCTGACCCTGGTGATCGCCGCCGTGGTGGCCCTGCCGGTACTCACGGTACTGGCCCATGTCTTTATGCCCACCGAGGGCGTCTGGCAGCATCTCGCCGATACCGTATTGCCCCGCTACCTGACCAACACCCTGATCCTGGTGCTGTGCGTGGGCCTGGGCACGGCGCTGATCGGCACCGGCACCGCCTGGCTGGTGGTGATGTGCCGCTTCCCCGGGCGACGACTCTTCGAATGGGCGCTGCTGCTGCCCCTGGCGGTACCCACCTATGTGATCGCCTATGCCTACACCGATTTCCTGCAGTATGCGGGACCCTTGCAGAGCTCGCTTCGGGAGCTCTTCGACTGGGGGCACGGCGACTACTACTTCCCCAATATCCGCTCCCTGGGGGGGGCCGCCACCCTGATCACCCTGGTGCTCTACCCCTATGTCTATATGCTGGCCCGGGCCGCCTTCCTGGAGCAGTCGGTCTGCGTGCTGGACGTGGGCCGTACCCTGGGGCGCGGCCCCTGGCGGCTCTTCTCGAGCATCGCCGTACCCCTGGCGCGCCCGGCCATCGTCGGCGGGGTGTCGCTGGCGCTGATGGAGACCCTCAACGAGTTCGGCGCGGTGCAATTCTTCGGCGTCGACACCTTCACCACCGGCATCTACCGCACCTGGTTCGGCATGGGCGAACCGGTGGCCGCGGCCCAGTTGGCCGCCTGCCTGCTGCTGTTCGTGATGACCCTGGTGCTGCTGGAGCGCTGGTCCCGGGGCAAGCGCCGGTACTTCCATACCTCGAGCCGCTACCAGCAACTGCCGGAGTATCGCCTGGGCGGCCTGCGCGGCCTCGGTGCCTTCCTGGCCTGCGCCCTGCCGGTGCTGGTCGGCTTCCTGATTCCCAGCCTGCTGCTGCTCGATATGGCCATCGCCGAGGGCGACTCCCTGTTCGGCCGACGCTTTATCGACTTCGCCCGCAACAGCCTGATCCTCGCCGCCCTGGCGGCGCTGATGGCGGTGGGCCTGGCGGTGGTGCTCAGCTATGGGGCACGCCTGAGCCGCACCTCCATGACCCGCACCGCCACGCGTATCGCCGCCATGGGCTACGCCATCCCCGGGTCGGTGGTGGCGGTGGGCATCCTGATTCCCTTCGCCTGGCTGGACAGCCGTCTCAACGAGTACCTGCAGACGCACTACGGCATGCTCGTCGGCCTGGTCTTCAGCGGCTCCGCCTTTATCCTGGTCTACGCCTATGTGGTGCGCTTCCTGGCGGTATCGTTCAATACCATCGAGGCGAGCCTGGGCAAGGTCACCCCCTCCATGGACGCCGCTTCCCGCACCCTGGGTCAGACCGCCGGCGGCACCCTGCGCCGCGTGCATACGCCGCTGATGCGCGGCAGCCTGCTGGCGGCGGGCATCCTGGTCTTCGTCGATGTGATGAAGGAGCTGCCCGCCACCATCATCCTGCGCCCCTTCAACTTCGATACCCTGGCGGTACGCGCCCACAACCTGGCCTCGGACGAGCGCCTCGCCGAGGCCTCGACCTCTTCCCTGGCCATCGTGGTGGTGGGCATCATCCCGGTGATCCTGCTGAGCCTGGCGATGCGCCGCTCACGCCCCGGCAGTGGCGTCCGCGAAGACGAAGACCTGTGAGGGATCCAGGGTCAGCATGACCGGCTGGCCCTCCTCGGGCAGGAAGACCCCCGGTACCCGGGCATGCAGGTGATGCTCGCCATCCGGCCAGTGGGCGCAGATATGCAGCAGGCTGGAGCGCCCCAGCAGCCGCGCCATGATCACATGGCTGGCGCCGTGCTCGGCGGGGGCCTCCAGGGACGAGACGCTCAGCGCCTCGGGGCGGATCAGCACCCGGGCGGCGGCGCCCTCGGCCAGCCCCGCGGCGCGCACCGGCCCCACCGGGGTCTGCACCACGCCGTTGCGCACCTCCCCCCGCCACTCGTTGACCTCGCCGAAGAAGGTCACCACGAAGGGATCCTCGGGTTCGCAGTAGAGCTCCTGGGGCGTGCCCATCTGCACGATGCGTCCGTCGCGCATCAGGGCGATGCGGTCGGCCATGAACATCGCCTCCTCCGGGTCGTGGGTCACCAGCAGGGTGGCCGCGCCGACCTTCTTGAGCACATGCAGGGTGTCGTCGCGGATGCGATCGCGCAGCCGCGCGTCCAGGCTGGAGAAGGGCTCATCCAGCAGCATCAGCTGCGGCGCCGGGGCCAGGGCCCGGGCCAGGGCGACGCGCTGCTGCTGGCCCCCGGAGAGCATATGCGGGTAGCTCTTGGCGTAGCCGGCCATGCCCAACTGGTCGAGCAGCGCCAGGGCGCGCTGCTGGCGCAGCTTGGCGGGCTGGCCCTCGAGACCGAAGGTGACATTGTCGAGCACCGTCAGGTGCGGGAAGAGCGCCGAGTCCTGGAAGGCCAGACCGACGTTGCGCTTCTCCGGCGGCAGGTGCCGCAGCCCCGGTCCGGCGATGCGCTCGTCGCCCAGGAAGAGCTCGCCCTGCTGCAACGGCTCCAAGCCCGCGGCGATGCGCAGCAGGGTGGTCTTGCCACAGCCGGAGGGGCCAAGCAGGCAGACCACCTCCCCCGGCGCCATGTCCAGGCTGACATCATGGACCACGGCATGGCCATCGTAGGCATGGCGGACACTTTGCATGGAGAGAGCGCCGGCGGGGTGCGGCGCGACCTGGGCGATATCGGCGAGGGTCTCGGTGCTGGTCATAGGCTCGAACGGGTCGGGTTCAACGACGAAGACGTGTCCGCCCATCTTACGCGAGAAAGCGCCAAGTGCGGTTACCTTTTACTCGCATTCTCATCCCGATATCGCAACCGCTAGTTGACGCGCGAGGTACAAACGGCTTCAATAAAGCCGAAAATAATACGAAGTATTATCATTCTAGCAAAAATCAATAAACTGCCACTCTCAGAGGTGCCCGATGCTCAACCGCCACCGTCTCGCCGCCACCGTCGCCATGGTCATGGCCGGCTCGGCCTTCGCTTCCCAGGTCGCCGCCGACGAGGTGAACATCTACTCCGCGCGGCACTATGACTCCGACCAGGCCCTCTTCGATGCCTTCACCGCCGAGACCGGCATCGAGGTCAATGTACTGGAGGGCGATTCCGACCAGTTGATCCAGCGCATCCAGCGCGAGGGCGCGGCCAGCCCCGCCGATGTGATGATCACCGTGGACGCCGGTCGCCTGTGGCGCGCCGAGCAGGAAGGCATCTTCCAGGGCATCGACTCCGAGGTGCTCGACGAGCGCCTGCCGGAATCCATGCGCCATCCGGAGGGCCTGTGGTTCGGCTTCAGCCAGCGGGTGCGGGCGATCTTCTATGATCTCGAGAACGTCGACCCCAGCGAGATCGGCAGCTACGAGAACCTCGCCGATCCGCGCTTCGAAGGCCAGGTCTGCATTCGCTCCTCCAACAATATCTACAACCAGTCCCTGCTGGCCTCGATGATCGCCCATCATGGCGAAGAGGAAGCCGAGGCCTGGGCCCAGGGCGTGGTCAACAACATGGCCCGCGATCCCGAGGGCGGCGACACCGACCAGATCCGTGGCGTGGCCAGCGGCGAGTGCGATATCGCCGTGGCCAACCACTACTACTATGTGCGCCTGCTCAACTCCGATGACGAGGCGGATCGCGAGGCGGCGAGCCGCGTCGGCATCTACTTCCCCAACCAGGACGACCGCGGCGCCCACGTCAATGTCGGCGGCGCCGGCGTGGTGGAAGGCGCACCGAACCGCGACAACGCCATCCGCCTGCTGGAGTTCCTGGCCTCCGACACCGCCCAGGAGCTGTTCGCCGCCGGCAACTACGAGTTCCCGGTCGTCGACGGCGTGGCGAAGAGCGACGACCTGGAAGCCTGGGGCGACTTCAAGAAGGATGACCTGAATATCAGCGTCCTCGGCGAGAACAACCCGGAAGCGATCCGCATCTTCGATCGCGTCGGCTGGCGCTAAGCGTTACGCCTTAACCGGTGCATCCCGAGACCCGCGGCCCAGGCCGCGGGTCTTTGCATTTGGGCCAATGCCCTCAGGGCTCCGAGTTTGGGTCGCTGCCCTCAGGGCTCGATGCCCAGCATCGCCTCGCGCAGCCGTTCCACCAGCACCCCGGTGGCCAGCGGCAGGTCGCGGTCACTGTGGCGGCAGAGACTGAGCCGGGCCTTGGCGATACTGCGCTCCCGCAGCGGCCGGAACAGCAGCTCGCCATGGATCCGCTCCCGGGCGATATCGAGGCGATTGAGGAAGGCCACCCCCAGGCCCGCCCGGGCCATCGACTTGATGCCCAGGATACGATTGCAGGCCACATAGGGAGCCGCCTCGAGATCGGCCCGCGCCAGCACCTGCTGCAGGGTCGAGCCATGGAACATCTCGCTGTCGGGGAGGATCGCCGGATACGCCAGGCACTCCTCGAGACTCACCATGGCCTGCGCCGCCAGGGGATGGTGCGGCGCCATGACGGCGCCGAACTCCAGCGCCACCTGCTCGATCACATGGATCTTGGGCAGCGTCGGCGGATTGATGCATAGGCCGATATCGGCCTCGCCGGTGGCCACCCGCTCGAGGATGGCGTCGGTCATGCCGGTCATCACCACGAAGCGCACCCGCGGAAAGTCGCGACGAAACTCCGCCAGCACCTCCGGCAATAGCTGGTCGGTCAGCGACTCGACGCTGGCGATACGCACCTCGGCACAACCGCTGCCGCGAATCTCCCCCAGGGCCTCCTGCAGGCCTCGCTCGTCGCGCTGCCACTGGCGTACCTGCTCGAGCATCAGTTCCCCGGCCGGGGAGAGCCGCAGCCCCCGCGGCAGGCGCTCGAAGAGCGGCACCCCCAGCTCGTCCTCCAGCTTGAGAATCTGGCGATTGACCGCCGAGGCGGCCACATGCAGCCGCTCCGCGGCCCGGCGCAACGAGCCCTGGCGAGCGACCTCCTCGAAGTAGCGTAGTCCCGGCAACAGCAGATGCATGACTCCCCCGCGAACTGTTGCCATTTAGGCAACGATTAGTGCGAAACAATATTATGGAACAGAACACAAGGGCTCGCTAGGGTTGAGGTACCGGCCGCCTTCCCGCGGCCGGCGCTCACAACAACAAGAGGACTCCCGATGAACACCACCCCCAAGCCAACCGAGGCGGTAGAGCCCGTGGACGAGCGGTTGCCGCTGGGCACCCTGCTGCTCTATGGGCTGCAGCATGTGCTGGTGATGGCGGCCGCACCCATCACCGCGGCCTTCCTGATCGGCCATACCCTGGACCTGCCGGACGACGTCACCGTGGGCCTGATGAGCGCCATCTTCCTGGCCTGTGGCCTGGCCGGCATCCTGCAGTCCGTCGGCGCCTTCGGCTTCGGCGCCCGCCTGCCCTTCGTGCAGGTCCCCGGCGGCGCCCCCCTGGTGATCTTCCTGGCCATCGCCCAGGCCACCGACCTGCAGACCGCCACCGGCGCGGTGATCCTCACCGGCCTCTTCTATTTCCTGGCCCTGCCCTTCTTCACCCGGCTGCTGAAGTACTTTCCACCCATCGTCATCGGCACCATGCTGCTGCTGGTGGCGATCAACCTGATCCGCATCTTCGGCGGCCTGATCACCGGGCGCCCCGGTTCGCCGGACTTCGCCAGCATGGGCGGCATCGCCCTGGCCCTGGTCACCATCGCCTGCACCGTGCTCTTCGCCCGCTGCTTCAGCGGCATCTGGCAGCGTATCGCCGTGATGCTGGGCCTGCTGGCCGGGGCGACGGTGGCCGTCCTCAGCGGCGCCATGAGCTTCGACAACGTGCTCACCGGTCCGGTCGTGGCCTTCCCCCAGCCCTTCCCCTTCGGCATGCCGAAGTTCGATCTCTTCGCCTCCCTGCCGCTGCTGATCTTCTGCGTGGTGTCGATGACCGAGGCCACCGGCCAGACCCTGGCCACCGCCGAGATCGTCGGCCGCAAGGGCGACCACAAGGCCATCGTGCCGCGCAATATCCGCGCCGATGCCCTGGGCTCGCTGTTCGGCGGCTGTTTTGGCACCTCGCTGATCATCACCAGCGGCGAGAACATCGGCATCATCCGCGCCACCGGGGTGCGCTCCCGCTACGTGACCATCGCCGCCGGCGCCATGCTGGTGCTGCTGGCCCTGATCGCGCCCCTGGGGCGGCTGGCCCATGCCGTCCCCACCGCCGTGGTGGCGGGGACCGCGGTAATCGTCTTCGCCATCATCGGCGTGATGGGCATCAATATCCTGCGCAAGGTGGACTTCGATCAGAACGGCAATATGTTCACCCTGGCCGCGGCCCTGGCCATGGGCATCCTGCCCATCGTGGTGCCGGGCTTCTACAGCGCCTTCCCGCAGCACCTGCAGATCGTGCTGGGCAATGGCCTGGCCATGGGCACCCTCACCGCGGTGCTGGTGAATATCCTCTTCCATCACCTGGGGACCTCGCACCGGCCGCGTAACGGCGGCGCAGCGGCTCCCCTCGACGCCTCCAAGGGAGACTAAGGCATGACCCATCCCACCCGCTCCGCGCCACGGCTGACGCCCGATCGCCTCGGCGACGAGACCCTGCTGCTGCTGCCCGAGGAGGTGCTGCTCCCCGAGGGCTGCCAGGCGAACCAGGCGGTACTGGTCGCCGCGGGCAAGTTCCAGGAAGTGGGCGATGCCAGGGCCCTGTGCCGCCGCCACCCGGAGCTGACCCCCATCGAACTACCAGGGCACTTGCTGATGCCGGGGCTGATCGACACCCACCACCACCTGACCCAGTCCCTGGGCAAGTCCCTGGTGTTCGGCGAACCCTCGGAGATCTTCAAGCGCATCTGGATTCCCCTGGAGGCCAGCCTCGACGAGGAGCTGCTGCACCTGTCGGCCAAGCTGGCGGCCCTGGAGGCGCTGCGCGGCGGCTTCACCACCGCCGTGGATGCCGGCACCCGCTCCGCCGCCGATATGACGGCCATCGCCCGGGCCGCCGAGGAGACCGGCCTGCGCTGCGTGCTGGGGATGATCTGCAATGACCTGGGCGGCGGCGCCAGCGACTCCGACCCCGAGGCCAGGACGGCGATCCTGCAACGGGCCGAGCGGCACCTGGCCCAGTGGCAGTCCCACCCCCTGGTCAGCCCGTCGCTGGCGGTATCGATCCCCGAGGTGGCCAGCGACGCCATGCTGCACGCCGCCTCCGCGCTGAGCGCGGAGGCGGGGGTGATCTTCCAGACCCATGTCAACGAGCACCTGCAGGCGGTGGAACGCTCCCTGGTGGCGCGCCGCCAGCGCCCCCTGGAGCACCTGCATGCGGTCGGCGCCCTGGGCCCCCAGGCCCTGGTGGCCCATGCCACCCTGGTCACCCCGGACGAGCTCAACCTGCTGCGCGACACCGACACCGCGGTGGCCTTCAATCCGGTGGCCAGCAGCTGGAAGGGCAATGCGGTGGCCCCGGCCCTGCAGATGGCGGCGCTGGGAATCCGCCTCGGCCTGGGCACCGACGGTACCCGCAGCGACGGCTTCCGCCTGCTGGATGCCGCCGAGACCAGCCAGCGCCTGGCCTTCGGGCTGGCCAGCGGCGACTCCTCCTGCGGCGGCGGCTGGCGCTGGCTGGAGCAGGCCACCCGCGGCGGCGCCGATGCCGCGGGGCTCAAGGGCCTGACCGGCGAGATCGCCCCGGGGCTGGCCGCCGACTTCCTGCTGGTGGACCTGGAGGTTCCGGAGATGACGCCCTCCTGGGATCGCCCCTGGGAGCTGGTGCGCTACGCCAGCCGTGACCAGATCACCGCCGTCTTCACCAACGGTCGCCTGCGCCTCTGGCAGGGCTGGCCCCTGGAGTGGGATGGTCGCGCCCTGCTGCGCCGGGTGCGCGAGGCCGCCGCCGCGGTGCGCGAGGCGCCGATCTATCGCGTCCACCCCGAGGCCAGCGAGCACCGCGCCCGCAGCCGCGGCAAGGCGATGATCGCCGAGGCCCTGGATAGCGCGAGGCGCCAGCATCATGGGTGATGTCACGATCTTCCTGATCCTGGCCCTGGCCACCGCCGTGGCGGCCTTTATCCAGGGCGCCGTGGGCATCGGCTTCGCCCTGGTGGTGGCGCCGGTGATGGGGCTGCTGCGACCGGACCTGCTGCCGGTCGCCCTGCTGATCCTGATGCTGCCCCTCAACGGCTATGTGGGACTGCGGGAGCGCGACGCCATCGACTGGAAGGGGGTGGGCTGGGTCAGCCTGGGGCGACTGCCGGGGACCCTGGCCGGCCTGGGCATCCTGGTGGTGATGTCCGCCGACGGCCTCAACCAGGTGATCGGCGCCTCCACCATCCTCGCCGTGCTGGCGGGGCTGTTCGCCCCGGTCTTCCAGCCCAATCGCAGCGCCTGCGCCGCGGTGGGCCTGGTCACCGGGGTCACCGAGACCGCCACCGGGGTCGGCGGCCCGCCGCTGGCGCTGCTCTACCAGCACCGCCCGGGGCCGGTGCTGCGCGCCACCATCGCCCTGTGCTTCCTGGTCGGCGAGCTGATCTCCCTGGCCATCCTCGCCCTGGCCGGCCAGTTCCAGCCCCATCAGTGGCTATGGGCCCTGGCCCTGCTGCCGGCCCTGGCCGTGGGCAGTATCGCCAGCCGCCTGGTGCATCATCGCCTGGATGCCCGGCGCATGCGCCTGGGGGTGCTGACCTTCGCGCTGATCTCCGGCATCGTGCTGCTGATTCCCCGCTGACTTAGCGACCGGCTCGGCGACTCGCTCAACGGCTAACTCAATGATAACGCCGCGCCAGGGCCTCGGGGCTGGCGCCCAGCCAGTAGGCCAGGCGCAGCCGCCACATCAGCAGGATGGTGCGACAGACCCCGCAGCGCTCCCAGCGCCGCCCCGAGGTGGTGACGGTCAGGCGCAGGCAGCGCGGCGCGCCGCGGCGCTTGAGGCGCCGGGAGAGCTCGATATCCTCCATCAGCGGCTGGTCCGGGTAGCCCCCTACGGCGTCGAAGGCCCGTCGGGTGACGAAGATCGCCTGGTCGCCGGTGGCGATACCGGTCAGCCGCGAGCGCCGGTTCATCAGCCAGGCCACCCCCCGCAGCAGCGGATGCTGCCCCTCGATACGCACATCGAAACGCCCCCAGTCGCCCGTCGCCAGGGCCGCCAGCAGGGCGGCGCGTCCACCCTCGGGGAGCCGGGTATCGGCATGCAGGAAGAGCAGCCGCGGTGCCGAGGCCACCGCGGCGCCGGCATTCATCTGGGCGGCGCGGCCCCGGGGCGACTCGATCAGGGTCGCCCCGGCGGCCCGGGCCAGCGCCGGGCCGGCGTCTTGGCTGCCGCCATCCACCACCAGGATCTCGTCACCGGCGTCGCGGTACTCGGCCAGGGCGGCGAGCAGCCCCGGCAGGTTCTCGGCCTCGTCGAGCACCGGGATCACGATCGCCAGCGCGGGGCTCCCTTCAGCCGGACTCCCCCCAGCCGGGCTCATTCTAGTGGGCCTCGTCCCAGTTGGCGCCGCTCTCGGCCTCGACGATCAGCGGCACGCGCAGCTCGGCGGCATCGGTCATGCGCACCTTCACCGCCTCGATAAAGTCGTCCACCTGGGCCTCGGCCACCTCGAAGACCAGTTCGTCGTGGACCTGCATCACCATCCAGGCATCGACGTCCTCGGCCTGCCGCAGCCAGGCGTCCACGGTGATCATGGCGCGCTTGATGATATCCGCGGCGGTGCCCTGCATGGGGGCATTGATGGCGGTGCGCTCGGCGCCCTGGCGGCGGGCGCGGTTCTGGGCATGGATCTCCGGCAGGTAGAGGCGCCGGCCGAAGACGGTCTCCACATAGCCCTCCTCGGCGGCCTGGGCGCGGATGCGCTCCATATAGCGGGCCACCCCGGGGTAGCGGTCGAAGTAGCGCTCGATATAGGTCTGTGCCTGGTTGCGCTCCAGGTGCAGCTGGCGCGACAGCCCCCAGGCGCTCATGCCATAGATCAGCCCGAAGTTGATCGCCTTGGCGCTGCGCCGCTGGTCCGGGGAGACCTTGTCCAGCGGCACCCCGAACACCTCGGCGGCGGTGGCGGCGTGGATATCGCGTCCCTCGGCGAAGGCGTTCAGTAGCCCCTGGTCCTCGGAGAGATGCGCCATGATGCGCAGCTCGATCTGCGAGTAGTCGGCGGCGACGATACGGTAGCCGGGGCGCGCCACGAAGGCCTGGCGGATCTTGCGTCCCTCTTCCGTGCGGATGGGAATGTTCTGCAGGTTGGGGTCCGAGGAGGAGAGCCGCCCGGTGGCGGTGACCGCCTGGTGATAGCTGGTATGCAGCCGCCCGGTGGCCTTGTTGACCAGCCGCGGCAGCTTGTCGGTGTAGGTGGAGCGCAGCTTGGCCAGGCCGCGGTGCTCCATGATCACCTTGGGCAGCGGGTAGTCCAGCGCCAGCTCCTCGAGCACCGCCTCGGCGGTGGACGGCGCCCCCTTGGGGGTCTTCTTGAGCACCGGGATCTTTTGCTCCTCGAAGAGGATCTGGCCCAGCTGCTTGGGGGAGCTCAGGTTGAACTCGCGGCCGGCGAGCTCATAGGCCTCGGCCTCCAGGGCCTGGATGCGCGTCGCCAGCTCCCGGCTCTGCTCATGCAGGCGCTGGGCATCCAGGGCCACGCCATGGCGCTCCATGCGCGACAGCACCGGGATCAAGGGCCGCTCCAGCGTATCGAGCACCTCGGCCAGGCGCCCCTCCCCCTCCAGGCGCGGGCGCAGGGTCTGGTGCAGGCGCAGGGTGATATCCACGTCCTCGCAGGCATAGGGCACCGCCTGCTCCAGGGCGATCTGGTTGAAGGTCAGCTGCTTGGCGCCCTTGCCGGCGACCTCCTCGAAGGAGGTGGTCTTCTCGCCCAGGTACTTCAGCGCCAGGGAGTCCATGTCGTGGCGGGTGGCGGTGGAGTCCAGCACATAGGACTCCAGCATGGTGTCGGTCAGCGGCCCCACCACGCGGATAGCGTAGTTGGCCAGCACCGAGATATCGTACTTGAGGTTCTGGCCGATCTTGCCCTTGGCGGGGTCCTCCCAGAGCGGCTTGAGGGCCTCGAGCACCGCCTCGCGGTCGAGCTGGGCCGGGGCATCCAGGTAGTCGTGGGCCAGCGGGATATAGGCCGCCTCACCGGGCGCAAGCGAGAGCCCCACGCCGACGACCTCCGCCTGCATATAGTCGAGGCTGGTGGTCTCCAGGTCGAAGCAGAAGACCTCGGCCGCCTCCAGGCGCGCCAGCCAGGCGTCGAAGTCGCCCTGCTCGAGGATCACGCTGTCCTGGCGCTGGGCGCTCGTCGGGGACGCCTCGCCCTCCGCCGCGGCCGAGGTGCCCGTGGCCACGTCATCGACGCCCTCGTCCTTGCCCTCGAGCAGCTCCGCCAGCCAGGTCTTGAACTCCAGCTCCCGGTAGAGCGTCACCAGGCGCTCCCGGTCCGGGTGGGCGATATCCAGGTCGTCGAGGCCCACCGGCAGCTCGCAGTCGGTCTTGATGGTGGCCAGTTGATAGGAGAGGAAGGCCTGGTCGCGATTCGCCTCGAGCTTCTTGGGCAGGGTCTTGGCGCCGCGAAAGCCCAGGCTGGCGACCGTCTCCAGGTCGGCGTAGATCGCCTCCAGGCCGCCGCCCATGCCCTGCAGCAGACCGAGGGCGGTCTTCTCGCCGACCCCGGGCACGCCGGGGATGTTATCCACCTTGTCGCCCATCAGGGCCAGGAAGTCGATGATCAGCGACGGCGGCAGGCCGAACTTCTCCTCCACTCCGGCCTCGTCCAGGGTCTCGCCCTTCATGGTGTTGACCAGGGTGATGTGCTGGTTGACAAGCTGGGCCATGTCCTTGTCGCCGGTGGAGATCACCGCGTCGCGGCCGGCCTCGGTGGCATGGCGGGCCAGGGTACCGATGACATCATCCGCCTCGACCCCCTCGATGCACAGCAGCGGCAATCCCAGGGCGCGGATGCAGTCATGGAGCGGCTCCACCTGGGCGCGCAGGTCGTCCGGCATGGGCGGACGCTGGGCCTTGTAGTCGGCGTAGAGCTCGTCGCGGAAGGTCTTGCCCTTGGCATCGAAGACCACCGCCATGGGACTGTCCGGGTACTCCTTGATCAGGCTCTTGAGCATATTGAGCACGCCCTTGACCGCACCGCTGGGCTGGCCCCTGGAGGTGGTCAGGGGCGGCAGCGCATGAAAGGCGCGGTAGAGGTAGGAGGAACCGTCGACGAGAACGATGGGGGGCTTGGCCATGGGCGGAATATCCAGTTGCGGCGGCAATATCGTGGGGCCCATGATACGCAGCGGCGGCGGTCGCGTCAGGCCGGGAAGCCATCGAGAGGGGAATTCCCCCGGCCAAGTCGGGGTCCTATACTACGAACGGCGTTTCTTAACCTCGGAGGTCGTTATGCCATTGCGTCGCCTGCTCGTCCCCCTGGGCCTTGCCGCCCTGCTCGCCGCCCTCCTCGCCTCAGGCAGCGCCACGGCCCAGGCGCCGCAGGTCACCGAGCGCCAGGAGGCCCAGCGCACGCTGCGCGAATACCGCCTCAACGGCCAGCTCTACGCCATCGAGGTGCGCCCCGCCCAGGGCGAGCGCTACTTCCTGGTGGATCACAACGGCGACGGCAATTTTCAGCGTCAGGCCGGTAATGGCGTGGAGATTCCCGCCTGGGTACAAGAGCGTTAAGGGCGGTATCAGGGCTACCGCAGTTATCACACTTTCTGCCCTGAGGCCCGGGGCTACCCTGGGGGCAGGCCATCGCGGGGCGCTGTGAACCCCTCCCTGGGCGCTACTTTTGCCACCCATGGCAAAAACCCCCCGCTCTATCCTGCCCCCAGCGCCCCTCAGCAATGCTGCCTGCGATAGCCTCGAGAGCCATATCAGCGGGGATGCATCACCCGGGCAAGCGAGTACAATAGGCGGCCTGATAATCCGGGCGAGAGACTCATGGCCGTATTCACCCCGCTGAGCGAGACTCAGGTCGCAGACTTTCTGGAACGCTTCGATGCCGGCACCCTGACCCGACTCGAGGGCGTGGCCGGCGGCACCGAGAACACCACCTACTTCGTCACCACGGATCGCCGTGAGCTGGTGCTGACCCTCTTCGAGCAGGGCGAGCACGAGGAGCTGCCCTTCTTCGTCGAGCTGCTCGACTACCTGGACGAGCATCGCCTGCCGGTCCCGGGCCCCCTGCACGACCGTGACGGCACGGCCCTGCAGAGCCTGGCCGGCAAGCCGGCGCTGCTCTTCCCGCGCCTGCCCGGCAAGCACCCCAAGGCCCCCAACCTGGCCCAGTGCCGGGCCCTGGGCGACGCCCTGGGGCGCCTGCATGCGGTCTCCCGCCACTTCCCGGGGCATCGCCCCAATCCCCGCGACCTGAACTGGCTGGTGGCCATGCATCACCGGGTGCTGGTCTATCTGTCGCCGGAAGATCAGGCGCTGATGAAGGACGAGGTGGAGACCTACCAGGGCGTCTTCGGCGACGCCTCGAGCCTGCCCCAGGGCGCCCTCCACGGCGACCTCTTCCGCGACAACACCCTCTTCGAGGGAGATCGCCTGGGCGGGCTGATCGACTTCTACAATGGCTGCACCGGCGACCTGCTCTTCGACCTGGCCATCGTCATCAACGACTGGGCCTGCGACGCCCAGGGTCGCCTGGACGCGGCCCGCTACGAGGCGCTGCTCGGCGCCTACCAGGCCCGCCGCCCGCTCAGCGACGAGGAGCGCAAGGTATGGCCGATGATGCTGCGCCTCACCGCCCTGCGCTACTGGCTGTCGCGGCTGCTGGTGGTCTATGTGGACCCGCCGGCCCACGACCTGACGCCCCATGATCCGCAGCAGTTCCGTAGCATCCTGCTGGAGCGTATCCAGCACGGCGCCCTACCCTTGCCCGAACGGAGCCAGCCATGACCTCACCCGCCGCCAAGGCGCGTCGCACCTACAATATCGACCAGTGGGGCAGCGGCTATTTCGATGTGGACGACAGCGGCCAGGCCCTGGTCCGCCCGCTGGGCAGCGAGATCGAGGGCCCGGCCCTGCCGCTGCGCGGCCTGGTGAGCCAGCTGCGCGAGGCGGGCCTGCGCCTGCCGGTGCTGGTGCGCTTCACCGATATCCTGCATGACCGGGTCGAGCAGCTCTGCGCCGCCTTCGATCTGGCCATGCGCGAAGAGAAGTACGACGGCGGCTATACCGCCGTCTACCCGATCAAGGTCAACCAGCAGCGCCGGGTGGTGGAGGAGATCCTCGCCACCCAGGAGCGCGGTCACGGCCGGGTCGGCCTGGAAGCGGGCAGCAAGCCGGAGCTGCTGGCGGTGCTGGCGCTGTCCGGCGACGGCTCCTCGCTGATCGTCTGCAACGGCTACAAGGATCGCGAGTACGTGCGCCTGGCGCTGATGGGCGAGAAGCTCGGCCACCGGGTCTACCTGGTGGTGGAGAAGTTCTCCGAGCTGGATATCATCCTCGAGGAGGCCAAGCGCCTGAAGGTCAAGCCGCGCATCGGCCTGCGCGCCCGCCTCGCCTCGGTGGGCCGCGGCAAGTGGCAGGACACCGGCGGCGAGAAGTCCAAGTTCGGCCTCACCGCCAGCCAGGTGCTGGGCGTGGTGGAGCGCCTGGAGCAGGGCAACGCCCTGGCCAGCCTGCAGCTGGTGCACTTCCACCTGGGCTCGCAGATCGCCAATATCCGCGATATCCAGCGCGGCCTGCGCGAATGCGCGCGCTTCTACCAGAGCCTGCGCGAGCTGGGCGCCCCGGTGGATACCGTGGACGTGGGCGGCGGCCTGGGCATCGACTACGAGGGCACCCGCTCGCGCAGCGAGTTCTCCATCAACTACTCCATGCGCGAGTACGCCAGCAACGTGGTCTGGGCCTTCCGCCAGGCCTGCGAGGATCAGGGGCTGCCTCACCCCCACCTGATCAGCGAGTCGGGGCGCGCCCTGACCGCCCACCATGCGGTGCTGATCGCCGACGTGATCGGCGAGGAGCGCACCCCCACCCGGGCGCCGGCAGCGAGGGTCGAGGGCGACCCCCAGGTGGACGAGCTGCGCCGGGTGCATGATCGCCTGGAAGCGATGCGCGAGCCCCGCGGCCTGGTGGAGGCCTACCACGACCTGGTCCAGGCCATCGGCGAGCTGCAGGACCGCTTCGTGATGGGCCTGGCCGGCATCGAGGCCCGGGCCGAGGGCGAGGCGATCTACTTCGCCGCCTGCGAGCGCCTGCGCGAGCGCCTCAATACCCGCAACCGCGCCCACCGGGAGATCCTCGACGAGCTGGCCGAGAAGCTCGCCGACAAGCTGTTCGTCAACTTCTCGCTGTTCCAGTCGGTGCCCGACGTCTGGGGCATCCGCCAGATCTTCCCGGTGCTGCCGCTGAGCGGCCTGGATCGCGAGCCGACCCGCCGCGCCGTGGTCCAGGACATCACCTGCGACAGCGACGGCCGCATCGACAACTACGTCGACGGCGAGGGGGTGGAGACCACCCTGCCGCTGCCGGAGTGGGCCGACGACGAGGAAAAGCTGCTGGGCTTCTTCCTGGTGGGCGCCTACCAAGAGATCCTCGGCGACCTGCACAACCTGTTCGGCGACACCGACTCGGTGGACGCCGCCCTGGGCGCCGACGGCAACTGGGTGCTCTCCGAGGCGATCCATGGCGATACCGTGGCCCAGGTGCTGCGCCACGTGAACTTCGATACCGAGGTGCTGCGCCGCCATCTGGCCGGCCAACTGGCGGCCAGTGGCCTGGAGGCCGACGAGCGGGAGGCCTTCCTGGAGGATCTCTCGGCGGGGCTGGAGGGCTACACCTACCTGGAGTAGGGTTCCTCAGCCGCCTGTAACGACAGAGGCCCCGCAGCAGCGCTGCGGGGCCTCTTTTGCTATAAGACCAAACCTAGTCGACGACCCGGGTCACCACTTCCAGGCCACCGGTCAGGGTAAAGTGCAGCTCGCTGCCCCGGGGTAGCTCGCCGACCCCGGCGGGGGTGCCGGTGATCACCACGTCTCCCGGCTCCAGGGTGAAGTGGCGGCTGATCTCGGCCAGCAGGGTGGCCACCGGGAAGATCATGTCAGCGCCCTCGCCATACTGGCGACGCTCGCCGTCGATATCCAGGCTGAAGGTCAGGGCGCTCCAGTTGGGCACCCGCTCCAGGCGCAGGAAGTTCGACAGCGGGCAGGCCCCGTCGAAGGCCTTGGCGACCTCCCAGGGGTGGCCCTTCTCCTTGAGGCGCGACTGGACGTCGCGCAGGGTGAGATCCAGGGCCAGGCCGATCCCCACCACGCCGCGCTCCGCCTCGGCGGCGGTGGCATCGCTCAGGGTCTCGCCGATCAGCAGCGCCAGCTCGGTCTCGAAGTGCACCTCGCCCCGGGAGAAGGGGGCATCGATGGGCTCGTCCAGGGCCACGGCGCTGGTGGCCGGCTTCATGAACAGCAGCGGCTCGCTGGGCACCGGGTTGTCCAGTTCCTTGGCATGGTCGACGTAGTTGCGGCCGACGCAGACGATCTTGCCGAGCGCCTGGGAAAAGTCCTGGCCATCGGTGAAGCGGGGTACGAAGCGCATGGAGTCTCCTGAGCAGGCAGCGGCGGCGCCGAGGCGCCGCGGGATTGACCACAGTCTACCCGATTCCGGCGCCGCCGGGAGGCCGGCCGACGCCCCTCAGGGCGACCAGCCCCCCCCGGGCGATGGGCCAGGAAGTCGGGACGCGGCGCCTTGGCCGCATAGGGGCAATATGTCGACGTTTTGCTGACACGCACAAAAAAACCGCCTCGATGGGCGGTCTTCTTAATGTGTCTAAGGTACTGATCGGATTGCAATTTCGTTGGTGCCGGCACCAGGAGTCGAACCCGGGACCTACTGATTACAAGATATATCTAAAACAGCACGTTATGTCCAGCACCACCACAAATCAATACCTTATGGCCGCCTACCTACTCGCTGCGTACCCTACCAGCTCGCTCGCGTCGTCACAATGTCGACGCTGCTCCTATGCGAGTCGAGTTTATGTACCTTCCTGCCAGGAGCCACAACCACATTATCTAATTAAACTTTACCTAATAAACCGCCGCACCGGGACAAAAACCTTTTAATTCATAAGGATATAAAAAGCAGTGGGGTTAAGGTGAAGCTCATGTCTAATCGTTAAGTCAACGGCTTACCTAAGAGGTGACCCCCAGGATTTTTTTTGCTACGCTAATGACATTTAGTTACAAAAGGCTGCGCTAGAAACATCGAGATTCTGAATTAACAAACCCTAAACAACTCATTCCTTTCCAGGGAGGAGAGCCATGGTGAAGTCAAACTCCTTACTCCCCATGGCTGGTGGGCTAAGCTTCTTGCTGGGGCTCACATTAGCCTTTCTTATACCTAACAACACTGTTGCAGCTATCACAGCTATAACAGTAGTCATGATTGTTAATGTGTGCACCTCCTTAACTAAAAAAAGCAACCAACTAATAATCCATAAAGAAGTACTGTCGGCAGCTCTACTTTCTGGAGCACTGGTTGGCGTTTTAACTTTTTGACACTTATTGGCGGTGATCTATGAACAACGAGGATAAAAAAGTAGAGCGCTATGCTAAGCTTATAGAAAACAATCAATGCCTTATCCGTTCCTCACGGGGAATGATAAGGAAAAAAAGAACCCCGTTAGCGAGAGGAGTACAAGCCGGAAACTTAAAGTCTATAAAAAGGGCTGCATATGACAAACTAATGGGAAGCATAACAAAGTATCAAAAAAGAGATCTCTGTAGACTACTTTGCAGATTTAGGAACTTGGCAAGCAAGAAAAACACTTCGCAACAAGCTGCAGAAATCAAGGAGGATCTGAAGAACTGGTTTATAAGAGGTGCATTAACAATTATTGATGCCAAGACTGGATTAATAATCAGCCTTCTTTGGGTAATCAAAAACCATATAGAGCAAGCTTTCTGCAAATGCTCGTTCGATGGCGCTTGCTTGCAGGCTTAACCAAGGCTCATCATAACAATAACTATCCAAAATTTAAAAAAAATTAAAGATTAACAAAGCTGCTAAAAGGCAGCCTTAAACACCTTGTGACGCTTTTTTCCTCGTCATTCCACTTTATCCCCAGGGCCTCTAGCAATCTTCCTGCCAGCAAGCTAATTAATACCCTTCTTTCCCCAAAACTCTCAAAAGAGCTCTTTCATGTGCTTCTTTCGCTGCACCTTCTGGACTAGGAAAAAGACCTGCACCAGTAAACCCGTCTTGTAGGCACAACCGATAAAGCTTTGGTGCCTCTTCGACTCTTAGTTCATACTTCACCAAAAACTTACTTGCGACATCACATTTGTCTATATTGTAAGAATCCCTATCAACAAAACCTTTTAAAAACGTAGTAAAGCACCCTTGCTGGGGGTTTATATTTTTGCTTAATGATGCCGGAGGCTCCAGAGCGTAAAAAGGGCTTCTCTGATCGGAGTTCAATTTATCCCCATTTAACGCCCACACCGCGATACTTTTCTCATCAGAAGAACCATCACTAACCTTTTTCAAGAGGCTCTTCATACCGCTTACAGCCGCAAAATACATCGCCACCCTTGCTGATCTACTCCAATCCAACAACCTTGTTTCCAACCCATGATGTTGGGCCATAATGATTACCTGAAAATCATCAGAGGTAGGCCATGAACTAGGAGGATGTTTATCTTCTCTAACCCCAAAGCAGTCTTCTTCAAAAGCCATTCCAAAAGGCATCGGAACACGACTGTTAACGAGAGAAAATCCATATCTCAAATCATGCCCATCGCCAGGAACAGGCAACCCAGCTTTATCACATGCTTTTATAAAATCTCTTAACAGCCTATACTCATATCTGGAAATCTTAATCCCTTCTTCGTATTCCATCCTAGAGCTGCCATCTTCAAGTGCGGTTTGAAGGTCACCTTCCCACTCTTCATGCCTTGCATTCCCTCTTGCGATACCGGGGGTCAAAAAATCCCTTGCATCACCTTGGCCACGAAAAATAAACTCCTTGCCATATTCCCCGCTAAAAAACGGATTGAAGAGCTCCGCTGCTGATCTACATTTCACAACTCTCAATTTTGACGTGCCACTCATACCCCCCTCCTTTTAAAGACCTCTATTGAGATGCTTTCAGCCTTTAACTTCACAGGTGCGCGCTAGTCGATATCCGTCCCTGTCTGCTTGAGCGTCTTCCACGCCTTATCGATCTCCGGGCTTATCTGTCCTACTAGCTCGCTAGCGTCGTCACCCTACTTGAGCCCCAGGGCCTCCAGGAACCGCCCCGTCAGGTGGTAGGGCCAACTTATCCACTGATGCCTTAGATGTAGGGCAACCATGGTAGCGAATAGAGCGACAATTATCCCCAGGAGGAAGACGCCCAGGGTTATCCACTGGCGCTTTATTGGTGGCTGATTCCAGTCGTTCGAGGGCTTTTTCCTTCTCCTCTTACCGCGAAAGTCACTGCCATAGAGCTCTTCTCGCCGCTTTCTGTCTTCCTGGAAGTAGTCCCTATCCTGGATGCCCATTGCTGACCCTCCCCTAGTCGCGGAGCCTGCCACCCTGGAACCATCTTGCCGATGCCGTCCTGGCTAGTCGGTATCCGTCCCTGTCTGCTTGAGCGTCTTCCGCGCCTTCTCGATCTCCGGACTGATTTGCCCGGCTTCCTCGTTCACCTGGTCGGTCATTAGCCACATGGTGTATTTCGGCCACTGCCGGCATACGGCTTGGAGCAGATCCCCTTTCGGTACCCTTCCAGTCTGCTCGATACCTATCAAGGTTTTTTTAGGCACACCAATGAGTTCCGAGAATTCAGCTCTCCCGGAAGTCTCCACTTCTCGAATCAAGCGGATTTTTTGCGCAAGGTCGTTTGACATGTGCCCTACTTTGAGTACACTTCATTTTAAGCTGTGCTCATTTTAGAGCATACCCTGTATAGGGCACAGCTTCTCGATCTACAAGTTTTGCTTGAAACATACCACAGCAAGCCACAGCGAGCAGCTACGACATGGAAACCAGCACCGCGCCCCAGGTCCCAGCACCCACCGTGCCCGTGATGACCATCGAGCGATTCGCAGAGTTGTCCGGCCTCACCCCCGACACCGTTCGGGGCCAGCTCCACCAGGGCAACCTTCCCCTTATCAAGATCGGCCGCCGCCGCCTCGTCAACGTGGCCCTCCTGACCGCCGAATGCATCAACGCGGAGGACTGGTCATGACCACTTACGCCCTCCGCAACGAACGCTACCGCACCTGTCGCCTCGTCTTCGTCCTCCAGGACGGTGCCCAGCGTCACCGCACCGCTAACGCCCACCTGTCCACGGGCGCCCAGGGCGATTACGCCATCGTCTACGTTCCCGCCCATGCCGAGCCGGTGAATGCCCCCTCTCGCCAGCCCGACTGGGTAGATAGCCGTAACGGCTATGCCATGTACGACTTCACCAGCCACCAGGACGCCCTGGACTTCCTCTGCGCCCTGTACGGCATCACCCCTGACCAACCTACCCAAGACGCTGATGCCGAGTCCCTGGAGGCCAGCGCCGACACCCTCAACCGGGTAGAGCGCACCGTCCCGGCCTTCCCCCTGCTGGGCCGCGACGTTATCCACATCGCCCCGCTGTTCTGGGGCCGGGCTTATCCACACCCCGATCACTCCCACCCGAGGAACCGCCAATGACCACCGCCAAGAAACAACCCATTCGCGTGTTCCTGGATCAAGAAACCCACAGCGCCTTTCTGATCCAGGCCGGCACCCACAACCGCACCCCCAGCGCCCTGGGCGAACGCCTTATCCAGGATGGCCTGGCCCGTCTCAAGGCCGGCGACCTCTCCGCCCTGGATGCTGACCTAGCCACCGACCTAGCCCGCTCCCAGGGCTCGGAGGCCTGAAATGTCTGTGCCTGCCCGTCACCCGTCGCCCATCGGTCGCACGGCTCCCCGAGTCGGCGCAGTGGATCCCGTCAAGGGCGAGGGTGCGAGCGCAGCGAGCGCCCTTGACGGGGGCCACGGAGTCGACTGCCGTGCGGACCGACCGATGGCGCGCCGGGTAGGGCGGGCACACGCCTGCCCGGAACCCCGAGTCTGGAGGGAGCGGGCCGCCCGCTGCCACCACGGCCGGGACTACGGCAAGGCCGCGCTGTTCTACCGCATTGCCGAGTATTTCGCCCTGGAGACGGAAGGGCCGTCACCAGACACCACCGAGCTAGACGCCCTCGCGCAGCACTGTGAAGCGCTCGCCAGGGCCCAACGCTAACGACGAGGAACCACCCATGAGCCTGATCAACACTATTCAAGCCCGCGTTATCGGCGCCATGCGCTACTCCATGGACGGCGGCATCAAGGGCGCCAAGATCACCCTGATGAACGAAGCCGACCCCGCCAACGACAACCGGGTCGGTCATGACGTCATGACCATTTCCGCCCCCTACGAGATCCTCGAGCAGATCCGCCCCTATTCCGGGCAGCTCCCCTGCAACCTCGAGATCGACACCGAAATGCGCGTCTCCGGGGGCAAGGCCACCCTCCACGCCATCGCCGTGCGCAAGCCCGCCCACGGTGAGGCCAAGCAACCCGCCGCCCAGGCGGCCAAGGCCTAAGCCATGCGTGTACAAGTCTGCCGCGACTGGGACGACGCCCTGGACACCTGTGCCGGGGCGCTCGAATGGGTCGAGGCAGCCGAGTTAGTCGAGGCTGGAACCCAGCCTTGGCTAACGGTCGAGGGGGCCCTCGTCGTCGCCGCCTCGATCGGAACCGTCTGGGCCGTCGCCTGGGCGGGTCGGGCCATCGCCCAAGCCATCCACTCAGCACTTCATTGAGGTGAACATCATGAAATCTTTCTCTATTCGCTCTATCGCTACTGCCTCCGCCGCCTCCGTCGCCGCGTTCTTCGCCGGTTCCGCCCTGGCTACCGATCCCGGCGTGGACGTCAGCGGCGTGGTCTCCGCCGTTAGCGGTGCTTCCGCGCCCATCGCCGCCGTGGCAACCGCGGTGCTCGCCGTGCTGGCCGGCATCCTGGTCTTCCGCCTCATCCGTCGCGTGATGTGACGGCCCGCCTTACCGGCGACCCCGGGCCCCTACGGGGGCCCGTTTTCGTAGAGGGGTAACACCATGGACATGCTCACCAGTTGGTTTCTCACCGGCGCCGCGATCCTGATCGCCATGACCCTGATCGCCCGCTTTCTCTTCTCCCGATAGGACGGAACGAGGCCATGACCCATGCTCGAACTCTCACCCGGTACGCTTGTCTTGCTGGCCTTATTGCCGGCCTTCTGGTTGCTGTTCCATCACTGACCCACGCCCAGGGCTTTCCGCCTGGGCATCCCTACCATATCGATACCGCCCGCGCTCGCATCATGCAGAAGTACGCCACCTCTGCCGTCGAGCGCATGGGCGAGCGACAGATCGAAGTCCGGGCCAGGGTCAGGCATTCGGGGCTTCCCGGTAACGTCACCCGCTATACCACCGTCGGCACCTATATCCCGGCGTCTAAAGTTCGAATGGGTGCTATGGCCGCCCTCGGTCGCGGGGTGATGCATCCGGGCTTACAAGTTGCCATTTTGGCGGCGGGATGGGCTTGGTCACAGTCACAGGGAATTCATCAGCCCTATGTTGATGAGGAGGGGTTATTCGAATCTCAAGAAGGTATTTCATGGAGTGCGCCGTTTTGTTCTGGCGAAAGGTTCGTTTCAGCAGGGGCCGCTTGGAGTTGCTTTAGAAGCTCTCAACCTGGCATTCACAAGTTTAGAGATTTCACGTCACCAACTTCTACTTATCCAGCAGGAACTATGAGGGTGCATTATCGCTGTGATCCTGACGGAAGTGGCTGCCTATCTGCCTCCATGATCTCTTCCTCTTACCCCCCGACCACGGACACCTATTCTTCTCCAGACTCTCTAAACGAGTCTGTTCCTGAGTCAGACTATGCCCAGTTAGATCAACATATTCCCCATGAGCTAGTTAATCAGCTATGGCAATCTCGTTGGCAAGATCACCAAGACTGGCTCCAAGACATTGGCTATTGGTCTAAATCTGGCTCTGATCTTTCTTCTGAGGCGGGCAGGGATCTTTCTAAGGTTTCTTCTGAAAGTGGTACTACTGCCGAGGTAATGAAAAAAGCCGCCGAGCAAAACGAAAATCTTTATGCCCAGCTCACCGGAGAAGAAGAACCGAATACTGAAACAGAAACCGATGCCCGTACTGCTGACGATGAACAGCTTGATAGATGGGATGAACCTATCCCTGAATTCCCCGAGGAGGAGCCGGAATGGCAAGTTGAAGTGATCGACAGCTTGCCCAGTTTCTCTTTCGGCCTGGGCAGTGGTAGTTGCCCCGCCCCGGTGACGATCCCCCATCCCCTGGGTGGCTCTTTCACTATCGAGTTTCAGAAGCTCTGTGATCTGGCGTCGATGATCCGCGGCGCCGTGATCGCCATCTGCATGATTCTCGCCCTCTACATCGTCCTCGGCACCCGTGCCACCACGTCTTAAGGAGGCCACCCCATGCCCGCGATTATCGTCACCATCCTGACCGGCTTTTCGACCTTCCTGGTCGGCTCCCTGCTGGCCCGTATCGCCTCCTTGGTGGTCTTCACCACCGTGGGCATCGGCCTGATTTCCGGCCTCCTCGCCCAGGCCGCGAGTCATATGGGCGGTGCCGGGGAAGCCCTGTGGTTTATCCAGCTCGCTGGCTTCGATGTGGGCCTGTCGTCCATCGGCTCGGCGCTGCTGCTGCGCGCCACGATGAACGCCTGGAGCCTCAAGCCCTCCGGCGCCATTACCGGAGGCCGCTGATATGGCCATTCATCTGATTTCCGGGGTGCCTGGCGCCGGCAAGACCCTGCGCGCGGTCTTCACCCTGATTAACCAGCTACGCACCGAGGAGGGCGCCGATCGGCCCTTCTTCGGTAACGTCCGCGACCTGCGTAACCAGGCCCCGATCCCCGACACCTGGATGCAGGTGCCCGATGGCGCGATCATCCTGATTGACGAGGTTCAGCAGCGTTGGCGGCGCTACCGCAACACCGGCGAACCGCCCCCCGAAATCGCCGCCCTGGAGACCCACCGTCACCGGGGCATCGACTTTATCCTTACTTGCCAGAACCCCTCCCAGCTCACCAGCGACGTGCGCGCCCTGGTCGATACCCACGAACACCTCATGAGGAAGGGCAAGCTAAACGGCGCCATCGTCTGGCGCTGGGAAGGCCAATGCCACACCAACCCCGCCGCCCACTCCAAGGACGCCGACTGCGAAGCCTCGATCTGGCGCTATCCGAAGTGGGTGTTTGAACAGTACACCTCCGCCAGCATCCACACCGGCAAGCGGCGCCTACCGCGACTGCTGATTATCGCGCCCGTGGTCCTGCTGGGTGGCGTGGTGTCGATCACCGTGGCCATTGCCCAGGTCTCCAGCTACTTCGGGGATGCCGACCCGAGCCCCAACTCCCAGGCGTCCCAGGCGACCCACACCGCCCCCGCCGCGCCCATCGAGATCCCCACCGCCATCGCCTATGGCGGCATGCGCGTGGGCGAAGGCTGCCGGCTCTACGACGAAGACGGGCGCCCCCTGCTGGTATCCCTGCCCATGTGCCTCGAAGCCCTGGACATGGGCCTTCCCTACGAAGTGGAGATCTTGCCGCTATGACCACCGCCGCCTTCACTCCGACCCAGGCCCGATCCCTGCCGGCCTGGCTGCCCAGCGTCCAAGCTACCGCCCTGGGCACCATGCTCCTCGATCACCTCTGTGCCTGGCTGATTACCGGCCCCTGGCCCGACCTGCTGAGGATCACCCTGGGGCGTCTGGCCCTGCCGATGTTCGCCTTTATGGTCGCTTGGCACGTCCTGCACACCGCCCAGCCGCTGCGCTATGCCCACCGGATCTTACTGATTGCCCTGATCGCCCAGGCCCCCTTTATGGCCCTGCACGCCCAGCCCCTGGGCAACATCTGCTTCACCCTGGCCGCCGCCGCCTACCTGATTGCCGGCCTACGTCGCCGCGATCCCTGGCCGCTGCTGCTGGCCGCCGTCCTCGCCCTGGTGATTATCGGCCACGTCGAATATGGCATTGTCGGCCTCGCCCTGGTGCTGGCCTGCGCCCTGGCCATCCGCTACCCCCTGGCCTGGCTCGCCCTCCTGGTCTGGCCGCTGCTCCAGTACGGCATCAACCTCAGTGCCTACAGCGCCACCATCGGCGTCGTGTTGCTGCTGACCCTCTACGTCACCCAACCGGCCCTGCCCCGGCTACCTCACTGGCTAACCCGGGCCTTCTACCCCGCGCATCTCTGGGCCATCTATCTCCTGGTACTCGTTCTGGAGGGCCTGGCATGAGCTACCTGCTTCAAAAGTCCTGTTTTGAATCGCTCTATCGCGACATGACTGAGCGCCGGCGTTTTGTCGTGCATGTGGGCGTCTTTCGGTTTGCCACCGTTGCCGGAGATCGATGGGTCGTCGCCATGACCTTGCAGGCCAACTACTGGCTTCTCGGGGCTCAGCGGGGTGGGCTACGTCAATTTCGCAATCTTGATACGGCGCAGAAATTCATCCTTGAGGACCTGGGCGCGGATGCCTTCAGCGTCCAGGGAGCCTACCCGCATCAATTTCCCGATTTTGATGGCGAGGTGGGGCTGTCAGATGTGGGTTTGTCAGGGGTGGCTGCCTGAATCGCCCGCGTGCGCGGCGCGGGAGAGGACGCTTGCGCCCGCATCCCCGCGACGCGCACGCGGAGCGGGGCGAGACCCTCCCTGTAGCACGTCTCGCAGATTAACCGCGAAGCGGTTCACAACCTGCCACACCGTCTCATTAGAAGGGTTTTCAAAATGAAGCGTTGGGATCGTTATTCTTTAGAATCACTCGCCCAGGGGCTGGAAGATCCTCGGGGCCCGATCTTTATCAGTCACAAGGGCCAAGCCAACCTGGAAGGGGTCCGGCTGCTCAATGCCGGCGTCGACACGGTGCGTCAGCTCTACCGGGGTAAGCCCAGCCTGCCCCAGTTCGATCAGATCATCAGCGTCTACCAGCAGGGTCGGGGAGCGACCATCGACCTCTATGGCCATACCTGGGCCGTGGCGCCAGGCTCCAGCCAGTCGGGCTTCCGCTATCGCCTGCAGAACAATGACCTCGGGGTGATCGTGCTGCTCTATGCACGGCACCAGAAGGCCGAGAACATCGGTACCCACGTTAAGATCGAGCTATCCCCGCACTTTATCCAGGAGCGAGCCCCGGACGCCTGCCAGCGCTTTATGGACGTCATCGCCTCGTGCCTGCTGGATCACTTCGAGCCGGCCGGCTGCGCCGTGCATCTGGCCCTGGACGTTCAGGGCTGGGAACCGCCCCGCGACTTCATGGATCGCTTCGTGACTCGCTCAAAGCGGGTATCACGTCTGAATGCCATCGATAATCTGGAGATCACCAGCGGCGAAATCGCCGTCCAGTACGGCTATGGCCAAAGCTACCTCTTCGGCACCGCCGGGGCCCTGCAATGCGCCATCTACAACAAGACCAAGGAAGCCCACCACCGCGACAAGCTCCACTACTGGGAAGGGATCTGGCGCGACGCCGTGACCGATGACCTCGCCCCGGCCTATGACCCCGACCAGGACGTCTGGCGCATCGAGATGCGCTTTCATCAATCGGTCCTCGCCGAGTATGCCCGGGGCGTACCCTGCAACGTCGATACCGGCGAGATCCTGGACGAAGCCCACGGCTTCACCCGCTTCACCGACACCGTGCCCCACCTGACCGGGATCTGGCGAAGCGCCCTGCAAAGCTACCGCCTGGACGCCTGCCGCAACCTGATCGATCCCGCCTGGCAGCGCTTCCAGGATGACCCGCGTTTCTACGCCCTGGAGCCCCATTTCCTCTACAAGCGGGCCCGCAAGGCGCCCGGCCTGGGAAACGAAAAGAACGTCTGCCTGGCCTTCGGTAACTTGATCTCGATCTATGCCCGCCAGGGCTTCCAGGCTCAGCAGGCCATCGACTACCTCAAGGCGTCGGGGATGTGGGAAGACCTGGAGCACTACTACCGCCGCCGTGGGATCGGCAAGGGGGAATTCCGCCAGCTCGTGGAACAGAAGCTCATCGAGCGACGATTGCTAGGGAAGGCCGCCTAGTGGCGATTAAGAAGGTAAAGACAGGGTGGAAGGTCGACTTTCAACCCGGTGGTCGTGGCGGTCGTCGTGTCCGCAAGACCTTCAAGACCCAGGCCGAAGCCAAGCGCTTCGAGCGCCATATCCTGGGTAAGGTTGCTGTTGGTGAGGAATACACGCCACCAAAGCGGGATCGACGCACCTTATCGGAGCTTGTCCAGCTATGGCATGACCATCATGGCCACACCCTCAAGAGCGCCAGGGATCGTAAGCGCGCCCTACTCAAGGTCGCCGAAGCCCTAGGCGACCCCTTGGCCTCTAACTTCACCGCCCAGGACTGGGCCACTTATCGTACCCAGCGCCTCCAGGAGGTGAAGCCCAGCACGGTGAACCACGAACATGCCTACCTCAAGGCCATGTTTTCCGAGCTGGAACGCCTGGATCTCTGGCATCGGCCCAACCCGCTGTCCAAGGTTCGCATGGTCAGGACCGATGACACCGAAATGGCCTACCTGGATCGCCACCAGGTGCGCAGCCTTCTCGATCACCTCAAGGCCAAGCCCAAGCGGGACTGCTTCCTGATCACCTGGCTTTGCCTGGCCACCGGCGCCCGCTGGAGCGAGTCCCAAACCCTACGGGCTGAGAACGTCGGCAAGGATCGCGTCACCTTCGTAGCCACCAAGTCCGGCAAGTCACGTACCGTTCCGATTGATCCACAGCTTGCCGGCCAACTTCGCCGCCGTCGCCGGATCGGTCGCCTATTTATCAACAGCTACAAGACATTCCAGGCGAGTATCCAGGATCTCGGCATCGAGCTACCCAAGGGCCAGCTTACCCACGTCCTCCGCCACACCTTCGCAAGCCATTTCATGATGCATGGCGGGAATATCCTGGTGCTGCAACGCATCCTGGGCCACCAGTCGATCACCATGACGATGCGCTATGCCCATTTCGCGCCGGATCACCTGGAGGAAGCGGTTAAGCTCAACCCGGTTGCCGGGCTCGGTTGACACTTTGTTGACACGCACAAAAAAACCGCCTTATCGGCGGTCTTATTGGTGTACATAAGGTGTTGATCGGATTGCAATTTCGTTGGTGCCGGCACCAGGAGTCGAACCCGGGACCTACTGATTACAAGTCAGTTGCTCTACCAACTGAGCTATGCCGGCGTGGGCACTGCCTTGCAATCCTGCACCTTACACACGGTGCTACGAGAAACTGGGTTGGCGATGGCTGGGGTAGCAGGATTCGAACCTGCGCATGCCGATACCAAAAACCGGTGCCTTACCACTTGGCGATACCCCAGCAGCGTGGTGGCCAGAGAGGGAATCGAACCCCCGACACGGGGATTTTCAATCCCCTGCTCTACCGACTGAGCTATCTGGCCCCTGCCAACGGAGACGTATTTAACTAGAAAGCTTTCTTCCGGTCAAGCCTTTTTCTTTCAAAACCTTGGCGGCCTAGTTCGAGGGGGGCACATAGCCTTCCGCCTGGTCGGTGTCGCGGTTGTCCAGGAAGCGCTCCAGTTGTTCCATCAGGTAGGCCCGCGCCTCCGGGTCGAGCATATTGAGGTGCTTCTCGTTGATCAGCCGGGTCTGCAGGGCCTGCCACTCCTCCCAGGCGCGCTTGGAGACGGTGGCCTGGATCTCCTGGCCCTTCTTGCCGGGCAGTGGCGGAAAGGGCAGGGCGTCCAGCTCCTGCTGGTACTTGCGGCACATCACGGTCTGGGTCATCGGGTATCTCCTGGTTTCAGGCCAGCAAGTCATCGCCGAGGGTGTCCAGCAGCGCCTTGACCGGCGCCGCCAGCCCCACGCTGGCCGGTTGTCGGGGGTTGTACCAGAGGCTGCCCGACTCTGTCACTGCCGCCAGGCGCCGGGTACGCGCCGGCCGCGGGGTGATCTCGAGTCGGAAGTGGCTGAATACATGGGTGAAGGAGGACCAGGGCGCCTCCAGCTCGGCCCCGGGCGCATGGCTATCGAGCCAGGCCAGGAGGGCCGCCTCCTCCTCGAACTGGGGAAAGCACCAGAGCCCGCCCCATAGCCCCGTGGGGGGCCGCTGCTGGAGCAGTACCCGCCCCTCGGCGTCGCGCAGCAGCAGCATCTGGGTGGCACGCCGGGGCGTCGCCTTCTTCGGCTTGGCCTCGGGGAAGCGCCGCTCCTCGCCCCGGGCATGGGCCAGGCAGACATCATCGAAGGGACAGCGCCCACACTCGGGCTGGCCGCGCCGACACAGGGTGGCGCCCAGGTCCATCATTGCCTGGGTGTAGTCGGGCAGCCGTGCCTCGGGGGTGTAATGCTCCGCCAGGGCCCACAGGCGGCGCTCCACGGCGCTGCGCCCCGGCCAGCCGGGCAGGGCATGCAGCCGGGTCAGGGAACGCTTGACGTTGCCGTCGAGGATCACCGCCCGGCGACCGGTGCTGATGGCGATGATGGCCCCGGCGGTGGAACGGCCGATGCCCGGCAGCGCGGCCATGGCGTCCAGGCTATGCACCGGGAAGTCGCCGTCGTGCTCGCTGACCACCTCCCGGGCGGCCTTGTGCAGGTTACGGGCCCGGGCGTAATAGCCGAGGCCGGTCCACAGGTGCAGCACCTCGTCCTGGGGCGCCTCGGCCAGGGCCTGCACCGTCGGGAAGCGCGCCATGAAGCGCTCATAGTAGGGGATCACCGTGGCCACCTGGGTCTGCTGCAGCATGATCTCCGAGACCCATACCCGGTAGGGGCTCTTGTCCTGCTGCCAGGGTAGCCGCTTGCGGCCATGGGCGTCGAACCACGCCAGCAGGCGGCGCTGGAACTCGGCGGATGAGAGTAAGGGAGGCACGGTCTGGTCGTCGGTCATCGGCTATCACGCATAAAAAAGCGCCGACACGGGGTCGGCGCAGGGACTGGCTTTCTGATGCTCAATCAAAGAGACCCCGCAGGGTGTCGCGAAGTTCCTCGCCGGCACCCTCACCGAGGCGCTCATCGAGCCCCTGGGTGGCGTCATCCAGGCGGCGCTCCACCTCGCGGCTGACGCGGTCGGCGGCCTCGTCGCGCACCAGGCCGGCCACCGCGTCGCGGAAGGCCTGGCGATCGAAGCGGCACCAGTCGCCGCTGGCCTCGTCCAGGCTGCCGACACAGCGCACCGGCAGCGGCACCCGCTCGAGGCGCGGGTTGACCGTGCAGGCGGCGTCGGCGGTATCCACGAAATGCGCCCGGGCGGCATAGTCGAAGCGCCGAGTCACCAGGTTGAGCTCGCCCTCACCGTCCAGGACGATGCCCGGCACGGCGATATCCAGGTCCTCGTTATGTACCACGCCGTCGCGGATCACCAAGCCGGCCTGGGCGCGCTCGAAGCGGGTCTCGTCGCTCCACTGGCGCTGACTCTGCTCGCCCTCCAGGGTCGCCACCAGTTCGCACATCTGGCGGGAGACATTGACGTCGAGCATGGCACCGTCCTCGATATCCAGGGCCAGTCGGCCGTTGAGGTGATTGGGCCAGCGCTCGATCCGATCGCCCCGGGTGGTCAACTCGCCCTCGAGATTGAGGCGACCGCGCAGCGGCGACGTCTCTTCCAGCAAGGCCTCGTAGACCGGAGCCACCCGCACCCGCTCCAGGCGAGGCGCCAGGGACCAGCGAACCGGCGTCTCGCGCTGATCGAGGCCACCGCTGGCTTCCAGGGTGCCATCGTAGAGGCGCGCCTCCAGGCGTTCCAGGCGATGCCGCTGGCCCTCGCCGGCCAGTGCCAGGCGCACCTCGTCGAGCTCCAGGGCGAAGGCCTCGAGCTGGCCCAGGGACAGCTGCCCGTCGAGGTCGAGCCCTTGCAGCCACTCCAGCGACAGGGCAGCCGCCTCGTCGTCTTCGGCATGGGCCGGCGCGACCCCGGGCAGGGCCGCCTGGGCCTCGGTGACGGTCTCCGCAGGCAGGTAGCGATCGAGATCGAAGCGGTCGCCCTGCAGGTCGAACCCGAGCGCCGAGCCATCCAACTGCCCCCCCAGGCGGCCGGTGAAGGTGGCACCGTCCAGCACCAGGGTCAGGTTGGTCAGTTCGAGCCGCGAGGGGTCTCCGCGCAGCGGACTGGTCAGGGCCACATCGGTGAAGACGGTGTCATCACGCGTCTCGGGCAGGACATCGAAGCGGCTCAGCCAGGGGCGCAGGGAGAGCGGCGCCAGGCTCACCTGGCCGGTGTACTGGGGCGCCTCGAACAGCTGGTTGGCGGTGAGGTTGCCACTCAGCCGCAGGCCGTCGGGGCCTTCCAGCTGCAGCTCGCGGAGCATGACTTCCTGGGCCGCCAGGTCGGCATCGGCGACGAAGGCGAGGGAGAGCGGCAACTCCGTCTTACCCAGCTCAGGGTGGGAGAGCCCCAGTTCCAGCCGCCCCCCCTCGGCGCGATAGCGCCCCAGGGTCGGCTCGGCCACCAGCTCCGCCAGGCTCAGGTCGACACGCTGGCGATGCCCCTCGAGTTCGGCCAGCTCGGTACGGGTGGTCAGGCTGGCATTCTCCAGTTGATAACGTCCGTCGCCGAGCCCCAGGCGCACCCGACCGTCGAAGCCCACCTCACTGGTGTAGAGGGGCGCGTCCTGTGCCTGATGATCCTCGGGATAGGTCCTCAGGGTGAAGCCACCGCGCAGCGGGAAGGCACGACTGGGATTGACCTGGGTACCGGTGACCTGCAGCGCCTCGGCGTAGAGGTGCAGCGCCTGCTGGCGATCCTCGAAGCTGACCCGGCCATCGCGCAGTTGAACGCTGGCGATATTGAGGGCCACCGCCATGCCGGCATCGCCCGGGGCAAGGCCGGCGGCGGCCGGTGCCAGCACCCGTTCGGCGGCCTCCTCACCATCGAGACGCTCGAGCAGGGTCTCCCAGTTACCGCGCCCCTCGGCGTCACGCTCCAGGTTGAGGCGCATGCCATCCAGGGTCAGACCCTCGATGGCGATCATGCCGCGCAGCAGGGGCGTGAAGGCCAGGCTAACCTCGGCCTGGGAAAACGCCACGAAGGGCGCCTCCTCCAGCGCCTGCTCCGGCAGCCAGGCCTCGGCCTCGGAAACACTGACCCCCAGGCGGGGGTAGAAGGACCAGCTCAGGGGGCCCTCCAGGGCCAGCTCCAGGCCGCTCTGGTCGCGCACCACCTGAATCAGTCGCGGCTTGAGATCATTGGGGTCGAAGAAGGTGGTGACGTAGATCACCGCCGCCACCATCACCAGACCCAGCACGCCGACCACCGCCAGCAGGGCTCGCAGCAAGGCTCTCATGGGGTGCCTCCCGGGGCCGGGTGTTCGAATTCGAAGTAACTGCCATCCGCCGCCGGACGATAGCCCAGCCGCGACAGCAGCAGTTGATCGTCCATGGTCAGGGTCTCGCTGGCGATACGCAGCACCCGCCCTTCCCGGTTGGCGGCCTCCCCCACCAGGGCCAGCAGGCGGGAGCCCACGCCGCGGCGGCGGGTGGTCTTGCGCACGCAGAAGTTGGCCAGCCACCAGGCCTCGGGGTCTTCGGTGACCGCCACGGCGCCCAGCAGGCGATCATTGAAGCGGGCACAGCAGAAGGTGCCCCGGGACTCCAGGTGCTGGCGGATATAGTCATCGGCGGGTAGCGGCAGGCGCTGCGCCGGTGCATCGGCATAGATACGCGAGAGGTCGAGGGCCACCTGGGCATCCGCTGCCCAGGTGGCATGATCGACCCTGTGAAGGGTAACCGGCATGTGCTATCTCCATGGGCCGGAGCGGCGGCTCCGGCCGCCCATCGATGCCAGGCATTGTAGCGGATGGGGGGGGCGATTCTCTATAATGGAGGGCTCGACAGGGGCCCGCTCTCGCGGGAGCCCTGCCCTACCGTTTCCATGCATGCGCCCAGCGCAGGAGTTCAGTCGTCATGTCCGAGCGTATCGCCACGGTGTCCCGTGATACCCAGGAGACCCAGATCACGGTGAGCGTAAACCTCGATGGCCAGGGTCGGCTCGAGTGCGAGACCGGTGTGCCCTTCCTCGATCATATGCTCGACCAGGTGGCGCGCCATGGCCTGATCGACCTGGAGATCAAGGCGGTGGGCGACCTGCATATCGACGACCACCACACCGTGGAGGACCTGGGCATCACCCTGGGCCAGGCCTTCGCCAAGGCGATCGGCGACAAGCGCGGCATCTACCGCTATGGCCACGCCTATGTGCCCCTGGACGAGGCCCTCTCCCGGGTGGTGGTGGACTTCTCCGGACGCCCGGGGCTGTTTATGGACGTGGAGTTCACCCGCGCCAGCCTCGGCCGCCTGGACACCCAGCTGTTCTGGGAGTTCTTCCAGGGCTTCGTCAATCACGCCCAGGTGACCCTGCATATCGACAACCTCAAGGGCTTCAATGCCCACCACCAGGCGGAGACCATCTTCAAGGCCTTCGGCCGCGCCCTGCGCATGGCGGTGGCCGAGGATCCCCGCATGGCCGGCCAGATGCCGTCCACCAAGGGCTGCCTGTGAGCCCCGTCGCCCACCTGCCGAGGAGTGTTTCATGACCATCGCCGTTATCGACTACGGAATGGGCAACCTGCATTCGGTCGCCAAGGCGCTGGAGCATGTCACCCAGGAAAACGTCATCGTCACCCGGGATCCGCGCTGCATCCGCGGCGCCACCCGGTTGGTGCTGCCGGGCCAGGGGGCAATCCGCGACTGCATGGGCGAGCTGGAGCGCAGCCAGGTCAAGGGGCTGGTGCAGGAGCTGCTCAGGGAGGCGGACAAGCCGCTGCTGGGCATCTGCGTCGGCCAGCAGATGCTCCTCGACGAGAGCGAGGAGAACGGTGGCGTGACCTGCCTGGGCCATCTGCCCGGGCGGGTCAGGCGTTTCCCCGGCGATATGCGCGATGCCCGGGGCGAGCGCCTCAAGGTGCCGCATATGGGCTGGAACCGGGTCGACCAGCACCACGCGCACCCGCTGTGGGCCGGCATCGAGAGCGGCGAGCGCTTCTACTTCGTGCACAGCTACTATGTGGACGCCGCCGATGATGCCACGCTGTTCGGCACCACCGAGTATGGCAGCGTCAAGGCCCATGTGGCCATCGGCCGCGGCCCGGTCTTCGCGGTGCAGTTCCACCCCGAGAAGAGCGCCAACGCCGGCCTGCGCCTGCTGGAAAATTTCGTGGCCTGGGAGCCCTGAGGCGCCCGGGCACGGCTCAAGTTATCAACGCCATCACTCGCGCCCCAGGGCGCCCACGAGGACACGACATGCTGGTAATTCCCGCCATCGATCTCAAGGACGGCCAGTGCGTGCGGCTCAAGCAGGGCCGTATGGACGACTCCACCACCTATGGCGACGATCCGGTGGCCATGGCCGCCCGCTGGGTCGAGGCCGGCGCCCGCCGCCTGCACCTGGTCGACCTCAACGGCGCCTTCGAGGGTACCCCGGTCAACGGCGAGGCGGTCACCGCCATCGCCCGCGCCTATCCGGAGCTACCCATCCAGATCGGCGGCGGCATCCGCAGCGCCGCCACCATCGAGCACTACCTGGCGGCCGGGGTCTCCTACGTGATCATCGGCACCAAGGCGGTCAAGGAGCCGGCCTTCGTCACCGAGATGTGCCGCGCCTTCGCCGGCCACGTGATCGTCGGCCTGGATGCCCGGGATGGCTTCGTGGCCACCGACGGCTGGGCCGAGGTCTCCCAGGTGCAGGCCAGCGAGCTGGCCAAGCGCTTCGCCGATGACGGCGTCTCCAGCATCGTCTACACCGATATCGCCCGGGACGGCATGATGAACGGCGTCAACGTGGCGGCCACCGCGGCCCTGGCCCGGGACAGCGGCCTGCCGGTGATCGCCTCCGGCGGCGTCACCAACCTGGACGATATCCGCGCCCTGAGCGAAGTGGCCGGCGACGGCATCCTGGGAGCCATCACCGGGCGCGCCATCTACGAAGGCAGCCTGGATCTCGCCGAGGCCCAGCGCCTCAGCGATCAACTCACCCACAGCGGGAGCTGAGCCATGGGACTCGCCAAGCGCATCATTCCCTGCCTCGACGTGGACGCCGGCCGGGTGGTCAAGGGCGTCAACTTCGTCGGCATCCGCGATGCCGGCGATCCGGTGGAGATCGCCAAGCGCTATAACCAGCAGGGCGCCGACGAGATCACCTTCCTGGATATCACCGCCAGCCACGAGGGCCGCGACACCACCGTGGAGATGGTCGAGCGCATCGCCGGCGAGGTATTCATCCCGCTCACCGTGGGCGGCGGCATCCGCAGCTGCGACGATATCCGCACCATGCTCAACGCCGGGGCCGACAAGGTCTCCATCAATACCGCGGCGGTGACCAACCCGGAGTTCGTCCGCGAGGCCACCGAACGCTTCGGCAGCCAATGCATCGTGGTGGCCATCGATGCCAAGCGGGTCTCCGCGGAGGGCGAGGCGCCGCGCTGGGAGATCTTCACCCATGGCGGGCGCCGTCCCACCGGCCTCGACGCCGTGGAATGGGCCCAGAAGATGGTGGACTACGGCGCCGGCGAGCTGCTGCTGACCAGCATGGACCGGGACGGTACCAAGGCCGGCTTCGACCTGGGCGTGACCCGCGCCATCTCTGAGGCGGTCAGCGTGCCGGTGATCGCCTCCGGCGGGGTGGGCAACCTGGCCCACCTGGTGGAGGGGGTGACCCGGGGCGGCGCCGACGCCGTGCTGGCCGCCAGCATCTTCCACTTCGGCGAGTACAGCATCCCCGAGGCCAAGCGGTTCATGGCCGAGCACGGCATCGAGATGCGTCTTTGACCCGGATAGGAGGGACCATGGAAGGTTTGTGGGGCCAACGATGGCGCAAGACGGCGGGCCTGGGGCTCGCCGTGGCATTTCTGGCGGCGGCGGGTCCGGCCCAGGCGACGCCCACCTTCGAGTATGGGCACACGCGGCTGCAGGCCGGGCTCTATACCACGCACTTCGGCTCGAACGATGACTACAACAACCGCCAGGACCTGATCGGCGTGGAGGTGCATGACACCGCCCGCTGGTTCGCCGGCGCCGTCTGGTTCAGGAACTCCTTCGATCAGCCCACCTGGTACTTCTACGGCGGCCGGGAGTTTTCCTTCTGGCGGCCCAGCGAGGCCCTGGAGCTGCGCGGCAAGCTGACCGGCGGCCTGCTGCGCGGCTACCAGGGGGAATTTCGCGACAAGATTCCCTTCAATCGCTACGGCATCGCCCCGGCCATCCTGCCCAGTATCGGCGTGCGCTGGAACAACCTGGACACCGACCTGATCGTCTTCGGCACCGCCGGGGCCATGATCACCCTGGGAATCAGCTTCTAATCCGCACCGGATCCGGGGCCGGCCCCAGATGACTTATCCCTTCTATCCCTTCATGCGCCTCAGGCAACCATGGCCATCCTGGGGCTGCTGCTAATCCAGGGTCAGCCCCAGGTTACTGACGCCGCCGTTGCGCCCCAGCCGACGCAGCGCCTTGAGGGCCCCGCGATCCAGGGGCGCCTCGACCGCCTCCAGTACCGCCGCCTGGAAGTCGTGCTCGTCATCCATCAGCGGGTGCTGGCGAATCAGCGCCGCCAGGCGCTGGGCGTCCTCCTCCCCCTCGGTCAGCTCGATAAAGGCCTGGACGCCACTGCGGGAGAGCTCGCTCACCTCTAGCACCGCCTCCGGCGCCTCGCTCCTGAGGCTGTCGAGGCAGGCCGCCAAGGCCATCACCGCCTCCAGGGCACGCCGCGCCCCGAAGCTCTCGTCCTCGGCGGGGGGCTCCAGCTCGGCGAGCTTCTCGGCCTGGCGCTCGAAATCGATGCGCGCCTCCTTGACCAGCAGCGCCTCCCAGATCAGGTCATGGATCACCCGTAACGCCGCCGGGTCGCCCTGCTCGCTGGCCTCGGCATAGAGCAGGTAGTTGGGCCGCAGGCGCTCTGCCAGGGTCGCCATAAAGGCCAGCCCCTGGCGGCGATCCAAGGCACGCAGGCGCGGCCGAAAGCCGCCGTTGGCATCACTCATAAGCCATCCTTATCGGTTGATCGGGCCCTCAGGGCCAGAAGAAGCGCTCGGGGACCCGGCCCCGGTCGTCGAAGCCGACGCCCTCGTCCTCCAGCAGGGCGCGCTGGCGAGCCGCCCCGGGGTGATCGGCGAGGCGTCTATCGCTGCGGATCACCCGCTGCCAGGGTAGGCCATGACCGGCGGGCAGTTCTCCCAGGGCCCGCGCCACCAGCCGCGGCGTCAGCCCCTCCGCCAGGGTGGCGATGCGCCCATAGCTGGTCACCCGGCCGGGCGGAATCGCCGCCACTATGGTATAGATCGCCTCCCGGCGACTCGCCCCCTGGTGCGGCGCCCGCTTTTTCGTCACCCTGGACTCCTATGCATATCTATTTCCTGCAACACCATGCCAGCCTGGGGCCGGCGCGCCTCAAGGACTGGCTGGACGGCATGGGCCATAGCCACAACGTCTGCCACCTCGATGAGGCACCGCCGCGGCTGGCGGACTGCGACGCCCTGATCCTGCTCGACGGCCCCCAGGCGGAGGACGCCCCCGAACTGGCCCGGGAGCGCAAGCTGGTCGAGCGCGCCCTGAAGAGCGGCAAGCCGCTGCTGGGGCTCGGCCTGGGCGCCCGGCTGATCGCCCAAGCCCTGGGCGCCACCGTCTCCCGGGGCACCTGCCCGGAGGTGGGCTGGCACGAGCTGCGCCTGGCCCCCGAGAGCCCCTTCGACCTGCCGGAGCGCTTCGAGGCCTTCCTCTGGCAGAGCCGCATCTTCGGCCTGCCGGAAGAGGCCCTGCCCCTGGGTGGCACCACGGCCGGGCCGGTGCAGGGCTTCGCCTGGGACGCAGGCCGGGTCATCGCCCTGCAGTGCCACCTGGAGAGCACCGCGGAGAGCGCCGCCGCCATGCTGGCCCTGAACCCGACGGCCTTCGCCGCCGCCGCCAGCCCCTCGCCCCACCTCCAGGCCCCGGCGGAGATCCTCGCCGAGCCGAAGCGCTTCGACCGCCAGGCGGCGCTGCTGGATCGGCTGCTGGTGCAGTGGCTCAGGGCCTAGCCTGGGCACTCCACTCCCGGGCCGCCGCCAGGCAGCTCTCCCAGTCGCCCACATGCAGGAAGGTCTTGTCCTGCTTATTGAGCTGGTGGCGATAGAGGGGGTCATAGTATTCAGTGAGCAGCGGCGCCAGCCAGGCCTCATGGGCCTGGGCATCGCCGCGCTCATGCTCGCGGAAGGCCAGCGCCTGGAGGCGCTGCAGGCGCGCCAGCCGGGCATGCCCCAGGCGCTTCTTGAGCCGTCCCAGGGCGGTGGCGAGTTGCTTGCGCATCAGCGCCCAGCCCAGCCAGTCGCCGTACTGGGCGCGATAGAGCGCCCAGAGGTCGTCGATATAGTCCTTGCGAATCTGCTCGAGGCGCCAGTCCAGGGGCATCTCCACCCGTAGCCGCGGCGCCCGTTCCATGGCGCGCCAGAAGGTCAGGGGGATATTGGCGGCGCCGATATGCCGTGACTCGTCCTCCACCACGCCGCCCCCTTCGATCTCCAGCAGGCGCAGGCCCACGGCATGCTCGAAGTCGATCTGGGAGGGCGCCGGCAGCGGATGGCGACCGAAGGCGGAGCCCTTGTGACGGGCGCAGGCCTCCAGGTCCAGGCCGTTGTCCAGGGCCTGGATCAGCGCGGTCTTGGCGCAGCCGGTAAGCCCGCCCACCACCAGCAGGGGCCGCTCGGCGGCGGCATCGATGCGCGCGCAGAGGGCCTGACGCATGGCCTTCCAGCCACCGCGAATCCTGGGCCGCTCGATGCCGGCCTCCATCAGCCACTGCTGGGCGACCTGTGAACGCAGCCCGCCGCGGAAGCAATAGACGATGGCGTCGGGATGCGCCGCAAGCAAGGCCTTCCAGGCCTCGACCCGGGCCGTCTTGATGCCCCCGGAGACCAGCCGCTGGCCCAGCACGATGGCCGCTTCCTGACCGCGCTGCTTGTATTCGATGCCGACCCGCTGGCGCTCCTCGTCATCCATCAGCGGCAGGTTGACGGCCCCGGGCAGGCCGCCCTGGGCGAACTCCACCGGGGCACGCACATCGATCAGCACCCGCCGCTGGCGCAGCAGGTCGAGGTTCGGTTCGATCAGCGGCAGGCTCACCCACGCACCTCGATACGCGCCTCGCCCGAGGCCTCAATCACCTCGCCGAAGGGGGTCAGGCTCAGCTCATGGGCACGACCGATGCGCTCCACGTCATCGGCCCAGGAGGGGTGGACGGAGAGCAGCAGGCCACCGGAGGTCTGGGGGTCGCAGAGCCACTGCCAGTGGGCCTCGTCCATCTCCGGCAGGCTGGCGCCCAGCGCCTGGCGATTGCGCCCGGTGCCGCCGGGCACGGCGCCCTGGCGACGATAGCCCTCGGCTTCGGCCAGCCGCGGCAGTTTCTTGAAGTCGAGGCGCGCGGCCACGCCGCTGGCCTGGCAGACTTCCACCAGGTGGCCGGCCAGGCCGAAACCGGTGACGTCGGTCATGGCATGCACGCCCTTGACCCGGGCCAGCTCGGCGCCGATGGCATTGGCCTGGAGCATGGTCTGGCGGGCCAGCCCCTGGTGGCCCGCCGCCAGCAGCCCCTGCTTCTCGGCGGTGGTCAGCAGGCCCACCCCCAGCGGCTTGGTCAGGTAGAGCAGGTCGCCCACCTGGGCGCCCTTGTTGAGCTTGAGATGCTCGAGGTCCACCAGGCCATTGACCGCCAGGCCGAAGATCGGCTCCGGGGCATCGATGGAGTGGCCGCCGGCCAGTGCCAGGCCCAGCTCGCGACACACCGCCTGGGCCCCGGCCACCACGTCGCCGGCGATCTCCGGCCCCAGCTTGTCCAGGGGCCAGCCGAGGATGCCGAGTGCCATCACCGGGGTGCCGCCCATGGCGTAGACGTCGCTGATGGCATTGGTGGCGGCGATGCGCCCGAAATCGAAGGGATCATCGACGATGGGCATAAAGAAGTCGGTGGTGGCGATCATCCCGCGGCCATCCCCCAGGTCGTAGACGGCGGCGTCCTCGCGGCCCTCGTTGCCGACGATCAGGCGGCTGTGGCTGGCCCCGGGGCCGGCCTTGGCGAGAATGCCATCGAGGACGTCGGGGGCGATCTTGCAGCCGCAGCCGGCGCCGTGGCTGTACTGGGTCAGGCGGATGGCACTCATCTCGTTCTCCTTGCAGGCTTTGGGTCAATTCTAGCGGCTCACCGGGGGCAGTTATAGCGGCACCGGGGCACTATCAGGGCTATCGCAGTTAGCATGCTTTCTACTCGGAGGCCCGGGGCTATCCTGGGGACAGGCCATCGCGGGGCGCTGTGAACCCCTCCCTGGGCGCTACTTTTGCCATCCCTGGTCAAAAAACCCCCGCTCCGTCCTGCCCCCAGCGCCCCCTAGCATTCCTGAAAGAAGCTATAACGCCTCCAGGGCCTCGCTCAGCTTATCCACGGCGACCACCTCCATGCCGGCCGGGGCCTGCTTGGGGGCATTGCCCCGGGGCACGATGGCACGGGTGAAGCCGTGCTTGGCGGCCTCGACGATACGCTCCTGGCCGCTGGGCACCGGGCGGATCTCGCCGGAGAGCCCCACCTCGCCGAACACCACCAGCTCCTTGGCCAGGGCCCGCCCCTGGAGGCTGGAGACCACCGCCAGCAGCACCGCCAGGTCGGCACTGGTCTCCAGCACCTTGACGCCCCCCACCACGTTGAGGAAGACGTCCTGGTCGCCGGTAAACAAACCGCCATGACGGTGCAGCACGGCGAGCAGCATGGCCAGGCGGTTGGCATCCAGGCCCACGGCGACCCGCCGCGGATTACCCAGGGGCGAGTCGTCGAGCAGCGCCTGGACTTCGACGAGGATCGGCCGGGTGCCCTCCCAGACCACCATCACCAGGCTTCCCGGGCTCTGCTCCTCGCCCCGGGAGAGGAAGATGGCGCTGGGGTTCTTCACCTCCTTGAGGCCGTGCTCGAGCATGGCGAAGACGCCCAGCTCGTTGACCGCGCCGAAGCGGTTCTTCTGCCCGCGCAGGGTACGAAAGCGCGAGTCGGCGCCGCCCTCCAGCAGCAGGGAGGCATCGATCATATGCTCCAGCACCTTGGGTCCGGCCAGGGAGCCATCCTTGGTGACATGGCCCACCAGCAGCAGCACGGTGTTGGAGCCCTTGGCGAAGCGGGTCAGGGCCGCCGCGGACTCACGCACCTGAGCCACGCCCCCCGGGGCCGAGGAGATATCCTCCAGGTGCATGGTCTGGATGGAGTCGATGACCAGGATCTCGGGACGCTCCCGCTCGGCCACGGCGAGGATGGTCTCGACGCTGGTCTCCGCCAGCATCTTGAGGCCCTGGGTCGGCAACTGCAGGCGATGGGCGCGCATGGCCACCTGGGAGAGGGACTCCTCGCCGGTGACATAGAGCACCCGCCGCCCCTGGGCCAGCTTGCAGGCGGTCTGCAGCAGCAGGGTCGACTTGCCGGCGCCGGGGTGGCCGCCCAGCAACACCGCGGAGCCCGGCACCAGGCCGCCGCCCAGCACCCGATCGAACTCGTCGAAGGTGGAGGAGAGGCGCGGCACCTCGGAGAGATCCACCGCCGAGAGGTCCACCACCTCCCGGGAGGTCACCCCGGCATAGCCGCTGCGCCCGGTGGTCGCCGCCGCCGGGGCACCGGGGCGTGACGGCGCCAGGCGCACCTCGCTCAGGGTGTTCCATTCGCGGCAGCTCGAGCACTGCCCCTGCCATTTACTGTAGTCGGCACCGCACTCGGTGCAGACGAAGGCACTCTTCGCCTTGGCCATCTCATCTCCCCACTACTCGCGGCACTGCCCCTGCCACTTGCTGTATTCGGCACCGCACCCGGTGCACACGAAGGCACCCTTCATCTTGGTCGCCTTGGCCATCTCGCCCCCCGGGAATTCAACGACGCGGGGCGGCCCGCAGGCCGCCCCGTTCGACTGGCTCGACGACGCCCTTAGAGGCGACGCAGGCGCAGCATCTCGCTGTTCTGGAAACGCCGACGCTGAGGGTCGATCAGTTCCAGGGTCTGCTCATCGAGCTTCAGGAAGTAGTAGATCTGCCCCTCGCCTTCCGGGGTCAGCTCGTAGACGGTGGCCTCCGGGTCGCTGGCGGTACCGCTGAGGACCTCCCAGTTGCCGGCATAGTTCTCATCCGGCGGGCTCTGGGGATGCTCCCGATAGCTGGCCTGCAGCGTGAAGGTACGTTCCGTCGCCTGCGCGCTCGGCGTCTCGCCCTGGAGACGCACGTCCAGGTCGATCCCCGCACAATTGCGACACGGCAGGGAGCCCTGATAAGCGGTTTCGCCTTCGGTAACGCCAGCGCCATTCTGCGATTCCATCGGTCCGGCGGCGCAGCCGGCCAAGGTGAGGGCGAGCGCCGCACCGGCCAGCATCATCGGGGTTCGCATGAGAATCCTCCTCACGGGTGAAAAATCGTGGTGAATCAGTGATGATCTCCCCAAGCATAACGGTATCGTGGCGGCACCAACAGCCCAAACAACGTCACCCCCGGCGGTCATGTAGAGTCTGGCGCGGCGCTGGGGTAGCATAGCCACGCATTCCACCATCCCACCAGGGTGGCGACCGAGAGATCCCATGACCACCGATCACGACCCGCGCGCCCCTCTGAACGATCCGGCCCCCGCCAAGACCGAGCTCGATCTCAACCAGTTCCTGCCCTACCGCCTCAATAGCCTGGCCGATCGCATCAGCCAGGCCCTGGCAAGGATCTATGAAGAGCGCTTCGGCATCAAGGTGGCCGAATGGCGAGTGCTGGCCTGGCTAAGCCACTGCGATACCCTGACCGCCAAGAAGGTGGGGCAGTACACCGGCATGGACAAGGCACGGATCTCCCGAGCCATCCAGGCGCTGGAGGGACGCGGCCTGATCCACCGCACCCCTTCGGCGGAAGATCAACGGGTCCATTTCCTGCACCTGACCGCCGAGGGTCAGGCGCTGCTGGATGAGCTGATTCCCCTGGCCCATGACTGGGAAGCGCAACTGGTCGGCACCCTCTCCACCGGCGAATACCGCGACCTGCTGCATCTGATGGGCAAGCTGGACCGCCAGCTGACGCGCCTGGAAGAGCGTGGCGATTAGCCGGGCACGACATACGCGAACACCACGGCCAGTACCAGGGGCATGACCACCAGGCTACCCAGGTTACCCACCAGCACCAGGGAGGCCACCCGCTGCGGCTCCTGGCGGTACTGCTCCGCCACCAGGTAGTTGAGCACCGCCGGCGGCAGGGCCGCGAAGACCCATAGCACCGCGGCCTGAAGCCCCGTCAGGCCCAGCCACCAGACCATCGGCGCCGCCAGTACCAGGCCGCTCAAGGGGCAAAGCAGGGCCCCGAGCAGGCCGGTGCGCCAGTCGCGCAGGTCGATATCCAGCATCCGCACCCCCAGGGCGAAGAGCATCAACGGAATGCACACGCCCCCCAGCAGATGCATGGCCTCCAGCAGCCAGCCCGGCAGCGGCATGCCGCTCAGGTTGACCGCCAGCCCGGCGATACTGGCCCCGACGATGGGCAAACGCAGCAGCCGCCATAGTGGCGTGCCGGGGTTGAGCATATACAGGCCCACCGAGAAGTGCAGCAGCATCTCGATGATAAAGACCACCACCGCCGCCGGCAGCGCCGCCTCGCCGAAGGCCAGCACCATCAGCGGCACCCCCATGTTGCCGGCATTATTGAACATCATCGGCGGCAGGAAGGTCTTGGCGTCCATCTTCAGCCAACGCGCCACCGGCCACAGCAGCAGCCCCGAGCCCAGCACCACCACCACCGCCGCCAGGGCGAGCCCCGCATACTCCTCCAGGGGCGCCTGGCCGTCCGCCAGCACGGCGAACACCAGCAGCGGCACGAAGAGCTCCATATTGAGGGTATTGAGGCCGCGGATATCCGGTGTGCGAAAGCGGCCATAGAGGACCCCGCAGCCGGCGATCAGGAATACCGGCAGCAAAGTGGCGAGAATCTTGGCGATCATTCCAGGCTCCTGTATCAGGAACGCCAGATTAACACGCCCATGGCTTGCGCCGCGGAAGCGCCGGGGTCAACATGATTGGACTCTATTCCCAGTCGATGCGAGAGACCATGAGCAAGCTATGGAGCCCCGCGGTGCGGGAGCTGACGCCCTATGTTCCCGGCGAACAGCCCCGTGAACAACTGATCAAGCTGAACACCAACGAGAACCCCTACCCCCCGGCCCCGGGCGTCGGTGAGGTGCTGCGCGACTTCCCCACCAATCACCTGCGCCTCTATCCCGACCCCGACTCCTCGGCACTCCGCGAGGCCCTGGCCCGGGAGCACGGCGTCGAGGTCTCCCAGGTCTTCGTCGGCAATGGCTCCGACGAGGTACTGGCCCTGGCCTTCCAGGCCTTCTTCTGTCAGTCGCGCCCCCTGAGCCTGCCGGCGATCACCTACAGCTTCTATCCGGTCTACTGCCGCCTCTACGGCATCGACTACCGCACCCTGGCCCTGGATGACGCCTGGCGAGTGCCCCTCGAGGCCCTTCCCGCCGACAGTGGCGGCATCGCCTTCGCCAACCCCAATGCCCCTACCGGCCATGGGCATGGGCGCGAGGCCATCGCCGGCCTGCTCGAGCGCGTCACCGACTGCGTGGTGCTGGTGGACGAGGCCTATGTGGACTTCGGCGGCGAGAGCGCCGTGCCCCTGGTGGATAACTACCCGAACCTGCTGGTCACCGGCACCTTCTCCAAGTCCCGTAGCCTGGCCGGCCTGCGTCTGGGCTATGCCATCGGCTCCCGGGAGTTGATCGAGGGTCTGGAGCGGGTCAAGAACTCCTTCAACTCCTACCCCATCGATATGCTGGCCAGTGCCGCGGGCATCGCCGCCCTGGAGGACAAGGAGCACTTCGAGGCCTGCCGCGAGAAGGTGATCACCACTCGCGAGCGCACTCGCCAACGCCTGGAGCAACTGGGCTTCGAGGTACTGCCCTCCCAGACCAACTTCCTGCTCACCCGCCATCCGGGGCAGGATGCCGCCCAGCTCTTCGTCGGCCTGCGTGAGCGGGGCATCCTGGTGCGCCACTTCAATACCGAGGCGCTGCGCGACTTCCTGCGCATCTCCATCGGTACCGAAGACGAGATGGACCACCTGATCGAGGCCCTCGAGACCCTCTGCTGACCTCCGGCGGGTGCCTGGCGCCCGCCCCAGCCTAGCCCGGAGTTACCATGAGCTCGCTGCCATTGGCGGGGATTCATCACGTCGCCCTGATCACCGCTGACTACCCCAGGGCCAAGCATTTCTACCTGGAGGTGCTGGGCGCCGAAGTCATCCGGGAGACCTACCGCCCCGAGCGCGGCAGCCACAAGCTCGACCTGTGCCTCGCCCCAGGCATTCGGCTGGAGCTCTTCTCCTTTCCGGATCCGCCCGAGCGTCCCAGCTATCCCGAAGCCTGTGGCCTGCGGCATTTGGCCCTGGCGACCCCGGACCTGGAGGCCTGCATCGCCGGACTCCAGGCCAAGGGCATCACCCCGGAAGCGGTTCGTGTCGACGCCCTGACCGGGGCTCGCTTCGCCTTCTTCAGCGACCCCGATGGCACCCCCATCGAACTCTATGAAGAGGAACAAAGCCCCTGACTCCCCTTGATCCCCCGGAACGACAAAGGCCCCAGACTCGTCAGAGCCTGGGGCCTCTTGATATCAGGGGATAGCATACGCAAATCCATCAGCGCCCCAAACGACGAAACCCCGACCTCTGTCGAGACCGGGAGCTGAATACGAAAAAACCCCAGCCTCTGTCGAAGCTGGGGTTTTCTCTGAATAAGTGCCTAACGAGGTTCCGGCCGGCGCTCCGGTGGGCGGCGTTCCGCTACTCTCCATGGGGAGACCCTAGCGTTATCCTGGTTAGCCACAGACGAAAAGCCCCGACCATCTCATGATGGTCGGGGCTTTTCTGAAGAAGTGCCTGACGAGGATCCGGGCGGCGTTCCGCTATTCTCCATGGGAGGCCCTAAAACGACGAAGCCCCGACCATTGGTCGGGGCTTCTGAATAAGTGCCTGACGATGACCTACTCTCGCATGGGGAGACCCCACACTACCATCGGCGCTGAGCGGTTTCACTGCTGAGTTCGGCATGGGATCAGGTGGTTCCCACTCGCTATGGTCGTCAGGCGTAAACGGTGGCCGGCTGCTGGGTCATCTTGCTTTCCCGGGCAACCCGCCTTATGAATCATGCTGTTGAGGATCGTCTCACGTATCCGGCGCGTACCATCGCGCAAACCCCTTGGGGTTATATGGTCAAGCCTCACGGGCCATTAGTATCGGTTAGCTCAACGCCTCGCAGCGCTTCCACACCCGACCTATCAACCAGCTAGTCTTGCTGGACCCTTTAGGAGGCGCAAGGCCTCAGGGAAGTCTCATCTTGAAGGGGGCTTCCCGCTTAGATGCTTTCAGCGGTTATCCTGTCCGCACATAGCTACCCGGCAATGCCACTGGCGTGACAACCGGAACACCAGAGGTGCGTCCACTCCGGTCCTCTCGTACTAGGAGCAGCTCTTCTCAAACTTCCGACGCCCACGGCAGATAGGGACCGAACTGTCTCACGACGTTCTAAACCCAGCTCGCGTACCACTTTAAATGGCGAACAGCCATACCCTTGGGACCGACTTCAGCCCCAGGATGTGATGAGCCGACATCGAGGTGCCAAACACCGCCGTCGATGTGAACTCTTGGGCGGTATCAGCCTGTTATCCCCGGAGTACCTTTTATCCGTTGAGCGATGGCCCTTCCATACAGAACCACCGGATCACTAGAACCTACTTTCGTACCTGCTCGACGTGTCTGTCTCGCAGTCAAGCACCCTTATGCTCTTGCACTCAATGCACGATTTCCGACCGTGCTGAGGGTACCTTCGTGCTCCTCCGTTACTCTTTGGGAGGAGACCGCCCCAGTCAAACTACCCACCACACACTGTCCTCGCCCCGGATGACGGGGCTGAGTTAGAACGCCAATGATGCCAGGCTGGTATTTCAAGGTTGGCTCCACCCGAACTGGCGTCCGGGTTTCCAAGCCTCCCAGCTATCCTACACAAGCAACATCAGCGTCCAGTGTGAAGCTATAGTAAAGGTTCACGGGGTCTTTCCGTCTAGCCGCGGGTACACAGCATCTTCACTGCGATTTCAATTTCACTGAGTCTCGGGTGGAGACAGTGTGGCCATCATTACGCCATTCGTGCAGGTCGGAACTTACCCGACAAGGAATTTCGCTACCTTAGGACCGTTATAGTTACGGCCGCCGTTTACCGGGGCTTCGATCAGGAGCTTCGGCCGGAGCCTAACACCATCAATTAACCTTCCGGCACCGGGCAGGCGTCACACCCTATACGTCCGCTTGCGCGTTTGCAGAGTGCTGTGTTTTTAATAAACAGTTGCAGCCACCTGGTATCTTCGACCGGTTCGTGCTTCCACCGTGGGGTGTTCACACTACGCCGGCGTGCCTTCTCCCGAAGTTACGGCACCATTTTGCCTAGTTCCTTCACCCGAGTTCTCTCAAGCGCCTTGGTATTCTCTACCTGACCACCTGTGTCGGTTTGGGGTACGGTCTCACAGAATCTGAAGCTTAGAGGCTTTTCCTGGAAGCGTGGCATCAATGACTTCCAGACCGTAGTCTGTTCGTCTCGTCTCTCGGCCTTGAGATCCCGGATTTGCCTAAGATCTCGGCCTACTGACTTTCACCAAGACAACCAACGCCTGGCTCACCTAGCCTTCTTCGTCCCCCCATCGCAATTCTGTGAGGTACGGGAATATTGACCCGTTTCCCATCGACTACGCCTTTCGGCCTCGCCTTAGGGGCCGACTCACTCTGCTCCGATTAGCGTCGAACAGAAACCCTTGGTCTTCCGGCGGGGGAGTTTTTCACTCCCCTTATCGTTACTCATGTCAGCATTCGCACTCGTGATACCTCCAGCGAGCTTCTCAACTCACCTTCATCGGCTTACACGACGCTCCTCTACCGCTCGTCATTCGACGAACCCGTAGCTTCGGCACCTGGTTTGAGCCCCGTTACATCTTCCGCGCAGGCCGACTCGACTAGTGAGCTATTACGCTTTCTTTAAAGGATGGCTGCTTCTAAGCCAACCTCCTAGCTGTCTAAGCCTTCCCACATCGTTTCCCACTTAACCAGGATTTTGGGGCCTTAGCTGACGGTCTGGGTTGTTTCCCTTTTCACGACGGACGTTAGCACCCGCCGTGTGTCTCCCACGCTGCACTCACCGGTATTCGGAGTTTGCCTCGGGTTGGTAAGCCGGGATGGCCCCCTAGCCGAAACAGTGCTCTACCCCCGGCGGTGATACGTGAGGCGCTACCTAAATAGCTTTCGAGGAGAACCAGCTATCTCCGGGCTTGATTAGCCTTTCACTCCGATCCACAAGTCATCCAAATCTTTTTCAACAGATCCTGGTTCGGTCCTCCAGTTGATGTTACTCAACCTTCAACCTGCTCATGGATAGATCGCCCGGTTTCGGGTCTATATCCAGCGACTGGTCGCCCAGTTAAGACTCGGTTTCCCTACGCCTCCCCTATACGGTTAAGCTCGCCACTGAATATAAGTCGCTGACCCATTATACAAAAGGTACGCGGTCACAGAACGAGTCTGCTCCCACTGCTTGTACGCATACGGTTTCAGGATCTATTTCACTCCCCTCTCCGGGGTTCTTTTCGCCTTTCCCTCACGGTACTGGTTCACTATCGGTCAGCCAGGAGTATTTAGCCTTGGAGGATGGTCCCCCCGTCTTCAGTCAAGGTTTCTCGTGCCCCGACCTACTCGATTTCACTGGATCAGGTTTTCGGCTACGGGACTATCACCCCCTATGGTCGAGCTTCCCAGCTCGTTCGCCTAACCAGTCACCAGCTTAAGGGCTGGTCCCCGTTCGCTCGCCGCTACTTGGGGAATCTCGGTTGATTTCTTTTCCTCGGGGTACTTAGATGTTTCAGTTCCCCCGGTTCGCCTCCTGCACCTATGGATTCAGTGCAGGATACTCATCTTATGATGAGTGGGTTTCCCCATTCGGAAATGTCCGGGTCACAGGTTGTTTGCCACCTCACCGAACCTTATCGCAGGCTACAACGTCCTTCATCGCCTCTGGCTGCCAAGGCATCCACCGTATGCGCTTAATCGCTTGACCATATAACCCGAAGGGGTCTGGTCGCGATTGGTACGATAATTGCCGGATACGCTTGAGACGTATCTTCAATTTGTCAGCATGATTCATATTGTTAAAGAGCGACTGTCAATCGACAGTCATAAACCGGTCATCATGGTCGATGATGATGGCTTATGACTGTGGATCCGATCAGGAAGTGACTGCTTGGTGGGGCGTGGGGAGATGGTGGAGCCTAGCGGGATCGAAGTCGTACGCGACCCCGGCGCGACCTCCTGGTGCAGGCAGGCGCTTTCCCAGCTGAGCTACCAAGAACCATTTTCTCTTCAAGAAAATGGTGGAGCCTAGCGGGATCGAACCGCTGACCTCCTGCGTGCAAGGCAGGCGCTCTCCCAGCTGAGCTAAGGCCCCACTGATACCCAACCTTGATCTGGGAATTTTATTCAGACCAAGGCATTTTGTGGCGACGCATAGCCTGCTATGCGAGTCACAAAATAACGCAGGACTGGATAAAATTTGGTGGGTCTGGGCAGATTTGAACTGCCGACCTCACCCTTATCAGGGGTGCGCTCTAACCAACTGAGCTACAGACCCGGCTAACCATAGGACATCCGCCCTAACAGTCATTTGCTCTGGTCGATCAGGTAATTCATTGTGGACACTTGCCGGCAGGCGGCAGTCGTCGTTTAAGGAGGTGATCCAGCCGCAGGTTCCCCTACGGCTACCTTGTTACGACTTCACCCCAGTCATGAACCACACCGTGGTGATCGCTCCCCCGAAGGTTAAGCTAACCACTTCTGGTGCAGTCCACTCCCATGGTGTGACGGGCGGTGTGTACAAGGCCCGGGAACGTATTCACCGTGACATTCTGATTCACGATTACTAGCGATTCCGACTTCACGGAGTCGAGTTGCAGACTCCGATCCGGACTGAGACCGGCTTTATGGGATTAGCTCCACCTCGCGGTATCGCAACCCTTTGTACCGACCATTGTAGCACGTGTGTAGCCCTACCCGTAAGGGCCATGATGACTTGACGTCGTCCCCACCTTCCTCCGGTTTGTCACCGGCAGTCTCCCTAGAGTTCCCGACCGAATCGCTGGCAAATAGGGACAAGGGTTGCGCTCGTTACGGGACTTAACCCAACATTTCACAACACGAGCTGACGACAGCCATGCAGCACCTGTCTGTGCGTTCCCGAAGGCACCAATCCATCTCTGGAAAGTTCGCACGATGTCAAGGGTAGGTAAGGTTCTTCGCGTTGCATCGAATTAAACCACATGCTCCACCGCTTGTGCGGGCCCCCGTCAATTCATTTGAGTTTTAACCTTGCGGCCGTACTCCCCAGGCGGTCGACTTATCGCGTTAACTGCGCCACAAAGTTCTCAAGGAACCCAACGGCTAGTCGACATCGTTTACGGCGTGGACTACCAGGGTATCTAATCCTGTTTGCTACCCACGCTTTCGCACCTCAGTGTCAGTGTCAGTCCAGAAGGCCGCCTTCGCCACTGGTATTCCTCCCGATCTCTACGCATTTCACCGCTACACCGGGAATTCTACCTTCCTCTCCTGCACTCTAGCCTGACAGTTCCGGATGCCGTTCCCAGGTTGAGCCCGGGGCTTTCACAACCGGCTTATCAAGCCACCTACGCGCGCTTTACGCCCAGTAATTCCGATTAACGCTCGCACCCTCCGTATTACCGCGGCTGCTGGCACGGAGTTAGCCGGTGCTTCTTCTGCGAGTGATGTCCTTCCTGAAGGGTATTAGCCCTCAGGCCTTCTTCCTCGCTGAAAGTGCTTTACAACCCGAAGGCCTTCTTCACACACGCGGCATGGCTGGATCAGGGTTTCCCCCATTGTCCAATATTCCCCACTGCTGCCTCCCGTAGGAGTCTGGGCCGTGTCTCAGTCCCAGTGTGGCTGATCATCCTCTCAGACCAGCTACGGATCGTCGCCTTGGTGAGCCGTTACCTCACCAACTAGCTAATCCGACATAGGCTCATCCGATAGCGCAAGGTCCGAAGATCCCCTGCTTTCTCCCGTAGGACGTATGCGGTATTAGCGTGAGTTTCCCCACGTTATCCCCCACTATCGGGCAGATTCCTATGCATTACTCACCCGTCCGCCGCTCGACGCCTGGAAGCAAGCTTCCATCGTTTCCGCTCGACTTGCATGTGTTAGGCCTGCCGCCAGCGTTCAATCTGAGCCATGATCAAACTCTTCAGTTTAAAATCATTGTGGTTCTTACTTGTCACCCGAAGGTAACAAAAGCGAACCAAACTTGGCTCAAGGTTCAAACGTTCTCAAAAAGACCCGAAGGTCTTTGACGAGTCGCTTGCCTTGATGATTTGGTGACTTCTCACCGCCTCACCGACAAGCGCCCACATGAATTACCTGATCGATTGTTAAAGAGCGGCTCCGGGCTCTCTAAAGAGCGGAGCGTCTCGCTTTGGTCGCTGTTGCGACGCCGCTGCGAGGAAGCGACATTCTACCGATTCGGCCGCTGCTGTCAAGCCCTGCTCGGCGACCCTGAGGCGTGCTGCGAGGCAGCGACCCGTGGTCATCCGAGCCGGCGACGGGCCGGTCGGTGTGGCGATGCATTCTACCGCATCCGGCCGTTCTGTCAATCGCGTTTCTCGCGAGAGGGATTCGAAAACCCCAACAGAAACAAGCACTTTTGCCACTCATTGCCGCTGGCCACGATGTCCGTCGCCGGCAGCGGATGCGTACTTTACGGATTTCCCCGTGGCCCTGCAAGCCCTTTGTGTCAGAAAGTTTATCCACAACCAAAATCGCCGACTCGCTGTGGACAAGGAAGGTGCCAGAGACGACAACGCCCGCACGAAGGCGGGCGTAATCAGGAGACGGGAGACACAGGTTAACCCACCGGTTTAGCGGGCCTTTTGAGCTTGCGCATCATCGCCAGCACGGGCCCCGAGACCACATAGGCGCCGAACAACAGCAGCAGCATCACCGAAGGCTGCACCGAGATCACCACGAAGGCCAGCACGATGGCCAGCAGTACCACGAAGGGCACCGGCCCCTTGAAATCGAACTCCTTGAAGCTGTAGTAGCGGATGTTGCTGACCATCAGCACGCCGGCGGCCCCCACCACCAACAGCATCAGCAGCTTGAAACCGAAGGCATCGGCGTCGAGGTCATGAAAGGTCCAGACGCTGGCCGCCACCAGGGCGGCTGCCGAGGGACTGGGCAGGCCGATAAACCATTTCTTGTCGACGCTGCCGATCTGCACATTGAAGCGTGCCAGACGCAGGGCGGCGCAGGCCACGTAGAGGAAGGCCACCACCCAGCCGGTCTTGCCGATATCCTGGAGGATCCAGGTAAAGGCCACCAGGGCCGGCGCCACCCCGAAGGAGAGCATATCGGAGAGGCTGTCATACTCCGCCCCGAAGGCGCTCTGGGTGTTGGTCATGCGCGCCACGCGACCATCCAGGCCATCCAGCGCCATGGCGATGAAGATCGCCACCGCCGCCGCGGTGAAGTCGCCGTTGATGCCCGCCACCACGGCGAAGAAGCCAGAGAAGAGCGCCGAAGTGGTAAACAGGTTGGGTAACAGATAGATGCCACGGCGGCGCACCTTCTTTCCATCCTCCACCGCCTCTTCGATGACCTCCGTCTCGCGCAGGAAGGCCGAGGCGATATCCTCCTCGGCATAGTCATCGCGTCGCTGATCGGTGTTGCTGGAATCCTGACTCATAATTCTCGTCCATTACCGGAAAGGGCAGCCGACAGATGACTGGCGACTGCCCCTATTCTACACACCGGCCGGGATCATACGACACGCTGTCGTCGGCAGAGACGACGAGGGCGCGGCCATGGCCGCGCCCTCGTATTCCAGAACCAGGCGGTGAAGCGCTTAGTTCTTGGACTTGTCCACCAACTGGTTGGCGGCGATCCACGGCATCATGCCGCGCAGCTTGGCACCCACCTGCTCGATGGGATGCTCGGCGTTCAGGCGACGACGCGCGGTCATGGAGGGGTAGTTGGTCTCACCCTCGCTGATGAACATCTTGGCGTACTCGCCGGTCTGGATGCGCTTCAGGGCGTTGCGCATGGCGGCGCGAGATTCATCGTTGATCACCTCGGGGCCGGTCACGTACTCGCCATACTCCGCATTGTTGGAGATGGAGTAGTTCATGTTGGCGATGCCGCCCTCGTACATCAGGTCGACGATCAGCTTGAGCTCGTGCAGGCACTCGAAGTAGGCCATCTCCGGGGCATAGCCCGCCTCGGTGAGGGTCTCGAAGCCGGCCTTGACCAGCTCAACCGCACCGCCGCACAGCACCGCCTGCTCGCCGAACAGGTCGGTCTCGGTCTCGTCCTTGAAGGTGGTCTCGATGATGCCGCTACGACCACCGCCGACGCCGGCGGCGTAGGAGAGCGCCAGCTCCTTGGCGGAACCGGAGGCGTCCTGGTGGATGGCGATCAGATCGGGGATACCGCCGCCCTTGACGAACTCGGAGCGCACGGTGTGCCCCGGGGCCTTGGGCGCGATCATGAGCACGTCCAGGTCCTTGCGCGGTTCGATCTGGTTGTAGTGGATATTGAAGCCGTGGGCGAAGGCCAGGGTGGCGCCCTGCTTCAGGTTCGGCTCGATCTGGGTCTCGTAGATGGCCTTCTGGTTCTCGTCCGGCGCCAGCAGCATGACCACGTCGGCGGCCTGGCTGGCCTCTTCCACGGTGGCGACCTTGAGACCGGCGGCCTCGGCCTTGGCGGCGGAGGAGGACCCCGGGCGCAGGGCCACGGTGACGTCGACGCCGGACTCTTTCAGGTTGTTGGCGTGGGCATGGCCCTGGGAGCCGTAACCGATGATGGCGACCTTCTTGGCCTGGATCAGCGAGAGATCACAATCTTTATCGTAATAAACGCGCATGGTGCACTCCTGGAGTCGTTGACCGTTGTGGTTGCGGTATCAGCGTCGATGGCCACCCGCGCCGTCTGACGCGGCGCTGGGATTGCGGCGTCGGGTCTCGTGCCCGATCGATGAATTGACTCTACGCCGCGCATCGCATTGCGTAAAACGCTATATTTGCAATACAACGAACCGAAATGTGAAACATACCATGGATATGCGCCCCCTGAAGCAATTCCTGGCCCTCGCCGAGAGCCTCCACTTCGGCCGCGCCAGCGACGCCTGCCATGTCAGCCCCTCGACCCTGAGCCGCACCATCCGCCAGTTGGAAGAGAGCCTGGGGGTGGCGCTCTTCGAGCGGGACAACCGCCACGTGGCCCTGACACCCCAGGGGCTGCGCTTCCAGGCCTACGCCAGGGAGGCCCTGGAGCAGTGGGAGCTGGTGCGCCATGAGCTAATGGAACAGAGCCAGGCCCTGCAGGGGGAGATCAGCGTCTACTGCTCGGTGACCGCCAGCTACAGCTTCCTCTACGAGCTGCTCAGCGAGTTTCGCCGCCACCACCCACGCATCGAACTCAAGCTGCATACCGGCGACCCGGCGGAGGCCATGAGTCGGGTGATGGCCGGCGAGGAGGACATGGCCATCACCCCACGCCACCGCACGCCCCCCGAGGCCCTGGCCTTCAAGTCGCTGACCCGCTCGCCGCTGGTGTTTATCGCCCCCCGGGACACCCCGGCGTGGCTGCCGACCACGCCTGAGATACCCGAGGCCCGGGCCTGGGCCGAGGTACCGATGATCCTCTCCGAGTCGGGACTCTCCCGGGAGTATGCCGACACCTGGTTCAAGGCACTCGGCATCACGCCGCGCATCTATGCCCAGGTGGCCGGCCACGAGGCGATCGTCAGCATGGTGGGCCTGGGCTTCGGCATCGGCGTGGTGCCACAAATCGTGCTGGACAACAGCCCATTGCAGGCGCGGGTGCGGCCGCTCGCGGTCAAGCCGGAGCTGCCCCACTACGATGTGGGCCTGTGCGTGCTGCATCGGCGCCTGAAGAGCCCCCTGCTGAGGGCACTCTGGCAGCAGGTAGCGGCCCGCTAAACGCAAGCGCCGCCCCGAGGGGCGGCGCTTATAGTTCAACGATGAGTAGATTTACGTCACGAGCGAAGAGAGGTCGGCTGCCGCCGGAGCACAGCAACCGGAGTTGACTGGCTGCTCAATGAGGATTGCGACGGTTCGACGCCTCGACACCGCCGGCGGCCGAGATATCGAGCGCAGTAGTAAATCAGAGGGACAATACCTTATCGCCGCGGGCAATCCCCGACACCCCGGTGCGCGCCACCTCAAGGATGCCGATGGGCGCCATGGCCTGCAGGAAGGCGTCCAGCTTGCCGGCATCGCCGGTGATCTGCACCGTGTAGAGGCTGGCGGTTACGTCGACGATCTGCGCGCGGAAGATATCCGCGGTGCGCTTCACCTCGTCGCGGGCGGCCCCCAGGGCCTTGACCTTGACCAGCATCAGCTCGCGCTCGATATGGTTGCCTTCGGTGAGGTCCACCAGCTTGACCACGTCGATCAGCTTGTTGAGGTGCTTGGTGATCTGTTCGATCACCCGGTCGTCACCCACGGTGGTCACGGTCAGCCGCGACAGGGACGGATCCTCGGTGGGCGCCACGTTCAGCGTCTCGATATTGTAGTTACGCTGGGCGAAGAGCCCCACCACGCGAGACAGGGCGCCGGGTTCGTTTTCCATCAGGATCGAGATGATATGGCGCATCAGGTTCGCTCCGTCTTCGAAAGCAGCATGTCGCGCATGGAGCCCAGGGGCACCTGCATCGGATAGACGTGTTCACGGGGGTCCACCTGGACATCGAGGAACACCAGCTCGTGCTTGTCGGCGAAGGTACGCTCCAGCGCCGGCTCGAGCTCGTCCAGGGTCTCCACCCGCAGCGCCGTGAAACCATAGGCCTCGATCAGCTTCTGGAAATCGGGCAGCGACTCCATATAGGAGTGGGCGTGGCGGGACTTGTAGTTGAGGTCCTGCCACTGGCGCACCATCCCCAGGGAGGCGTTGTTCAGGTTGACGATCTTCACCCCCACCCCGTACTGCTTACAGGTGGAGAGCTCCTGCATCATCATCTGGAAGCTGCCCTCGCCGGTGACGCAGATCACCTGATCCTCGGGGAAGTTCTGCTTGATGCCCATGGCCGCCGGGAAGCCGAAGCCCATGGTGCCGAGGCCACCGGAGGTGATGAAACGGTTGGGCTTGTCGAACTTGTAGTACTGGGCCGCGAACATCTGGTGCTGACCCACGTCGGTGGTGACGAAGGCCTCGCCGCGGGTGACCCGGCACATCGCCTCGATCACCGCCTGGGGCTTGATCTTCTCGCCGGGCGCCGAGGGCTCGTAGAGCTTGCCGGTGCGCTCCTCGCGCCAGCCGTCGATCTTCTGCCACCACTCGGTGAGCGCCTCGGGATGGGCGATCTCCTTGCCCTGCACCAGGCTGATCATCTCGTTGATCACGCTGCCCGCCGGGCCGACGATGGGCACGTCGGCGCGCACCGTCTTGGAGACCGAGCTGGGGTCGATATCCACGTGGATGATCTTGGCGGTGGGACAGAACTTGGAGGTGTTGTTGGTCACCCGGTCATCGAAGCGCGCGCCGATGGCGATGATCAGGTCGGCATGGTGCATGGCCATGTTCGACTCATAGGAGCCGTGCATGCCCAGCCAGCCCAGGCACTGACGATCGCTCTGCGGGTAGGCGCCGATGCCCATCAGGGTGGTGGTGATGGGGTAGCCCAGGCGCCGCACCAGGTCGGTGAGGGCCTCGCTGGCCCCGCCACTGACCACGCCGCCGCCGGTATAGAAGACCGGGCGCTTGGCCTTGAGCATCAGCTCCACGGCCTTCTTGATCTGGCCGGTATGGCCGCGGGTCACCGGATTGTAGGAGCGCAGCTTGACCTTCTTCGGATAGACGTACTCGTAGCGCTCGGTGGGCGAGGTCATATCCTTGGGGATATCCACCACCACCGGGCCGGGGCGACCGGTCGCCGCCAGGTAGAAGGCCTTCTTCAGCACCTCGGGAATCTCGCTGGGGTGCTTGATGGAGAAGCTGTGCTTCACGATGGGGCGGGTCACCCCGATGATATCGGTCTCCTGGAAGGCGTCATCGCCGATCAGGTGACTCATGACCTGGCCACAGATCACCACCATGGGAATCGAGTCCATATAGGCGGTGGCGATACCGGTCACGGCATTGGTGGCGCCGGGGCCCGAGGTGACCAGTACCACGCCGGGCTTGCCGGAGGCCCGGGCATAGCCGTCGGCGGCATGGGTGGCGGCCTGTTCGTGCCGCACCAGGATGTGCTTGACCTTGTCCTGGCGGAAGAGGGCGTCATAGATATGCAACGCCGCCCCGCCCGGATAGCCATAGATGTATTCGACGCCCTCATCCTGAAGGAAGCGGGCGATCATATCGGCGCCGGAAAGCAGTTCCACTGTGTTTCTCCCCTGGAGGTCTCGAGTGCGAGTCCCCACCGCATCAGGCGGTGGTGGAGTTCGAGTGCGGCGGTACGCCGCTGCCGGCATTAGCCGGCACCTGATGCCAAACCCTGGCTGATGGGGCCCGGTTAGGGCCTGCACTCTCATCGCGGCGGTTCGCCGCGTCGGGGCATTGGCCAGGCCAGGCGGATAGCCCGAACCCGGAAGTCCTTCGGCGGGTAGAGGCCCTGCGGCCTACCCTTCACGCGGCATCTGGGGGTCGCCCAGCGGAGTCCGCGCCCGCGATCAGGAACCGACAAGATTCCAATAGCGGCTCAACGGTGTCAACCGGCACGGCACCCCGCCTACACCGGAACGGAGAAAAGGTGCCCTCCGGACGCCCCCACTCAACCAAAGTCTAATGCCGGTCAGTCGCACTCCTCTCCCGGAGCTGCTGTAATGTCACGACAAGGTGACACGATTCATCTACCAACGCCGACACCGATACCCCTGGACGCCTCGATCTCGTTTCCACCCCGGAGGTGAATCGATTCATCTAAAAGGCGGCCTTCAACCAAAAGGACAACGACAATGTCTCGAATCGTGCAGTGGTCGATCACGGTGGCCCTCGCCGGCTTCCTGTTCGGCTTCGATACCGCGGTAATCTCGGGCGCCGACAGGCCCATCCAGGCCCTCTGGGGCCTGAGCGACTTCCAGCATGGCCTGCTGGTCATGTCGATGGCCCTGTGGGGCACCGTCATCGGCGCCCTCTTCGGCAACTGGCCGACCGACCACCTGGGCCGGCGCACCACCCTCTTGCTGATCGGCATCCTCTACCTGGCCTCGGCACTGGGTTCGGCGTTGGCCACGGACCCCTACTGGTTCTCCTTCTTCCGCCTGATCGGCGGTATCGGCGTCGGCATCTCCTCGGTGGCGGCCCCGACCTATATCTCGGAAATCGCCCCGCCCCGCTATCGCGGCCGCCTGGTCGGCCTCTACCAGTTCAACATCGTGTTCGGCATCCTCATGGCCTTCACCTCCAACTATGCGCTGGGCAGCCTCATGGGCACCGATGCCTGGCGCTGGATGCTCGGCATCGAGGTGCTCCCCGCCCTGCTCTACACCCTGATGATCTGCCGGGTGCCGCGCAGCCCGCGCTGGCTGATCCTCAAGCGCAACGACCTCCAGGAGGCCGCCCGGGTACTGCGCCTGATCGATCCCCAGGCCGATGTCGACAGGCAAATCGCCGAGATCCGTGCCGCCGGTGACGAGGAACGCAAGGTCCACGCCCCCTTCTTCTCGGGTCGCTACCGCCTACCGTTGCTGCTGGCCTTCCTGATCGCCTTCTTCAACCAGCTCTCGGGCATCAACTTCATCATCTACTACGCTCCACGCGTGCTGGAGGCGGCCGAGCTGGGCGGCAGCGTGGCCCTGCTCTCCACCGCCGGCATCGGCCTGATCAACCTGCTGTTCACCATGCTCGGTATGGCCCTGATCGATCGTCTGGGGCGCCGCATCCTGCTTTATGTCGGCTCGCTGGGCTACCTGGTCTCGCTGACTCTGATCTCCCGGGCCTTCTTCGCCGGCGAACTCGGCGGCCTCGACGTGCCGCTGTTGCTGGGCCTGTTCATCGCCGCCCACGCAATCAGCCAGGGGGCGATCATCTGGGTCTTCATCGCCGAGATCTTCCCCAACCACCTGCGCGCCCGCGGCCAGTCCTTCGGTAGCTCGGTGCACTGGATCTGCGCGGCGCTGATCACCCTGGTGATGCCCACGGTGCTCAGCACCTTCAGCGGCGGCCCCGTCTTCGCCTTCTTCGCCGTGATGATGGTGCTGCAGCTACTCTTCGTGATGTTCCTGATGCCCGAGACCAAGGGGGTCTCCCTGGAAGCGCTGCAGCGTCGCCTGGTCAAGGATCCCGAAATGCCCCCATCCACCGCCGTCGCCAGGAACTGAGCCCCGGCCCGGGGCGGTACAAAAAAGCCCGCCGGAATGGAGAGCCGGCGGGCAAGCTGGTTAGACGGGCAGTGCAGGTGCCTGCTCGCGGGATGCGAGGGCACTCCGCTTCAGGGGTGGCCTGTCGCCAGGCGCCGTCCCTTACTTGTGGAACACCAAGTGCCCCTCCTCGGCCTCCACATGAACGGTATCGCCGGGCAGGTAGTGTCCCGCCAGCAGGTCCTGGGCCAGGGGGTTCTCGATACGGCTCTGGATGGCACGCTTCAGCGGCCGTGCCCCGAACACCGGATCGAAGCCCACCACGGCGAGCTGGGCCAGGGCCTCGTCGCTGACCTCGAGGGCCAGGTCGTGCTCGGCCAGGCGCGCCCGCAGGCGGTCGAGCTGGATGCCGGCGATGGCCTGGATCTGCTCCTGACCCAGGGCGTGGAAGACCACCACCTCATCGATGCGGTTGATCAGCTCGGGGCGGAAGTGGTTGCCCACCACCTCCATCACCGCGCTCTTCATCTCCTCATAGTGAGCGTCGTCACCGCCCAGGCGCTGGATGACGTCGGAGCCCATGTTGGAGGTCATCACGATCACGGTGTTGCGGAAGTCCACGGTGCGCCCCTGGCCATCGGTGAGGCGACCATCCTCCAGCACCTGCAGGAGGATATTGAAGACGTCCGGGTGCGCCTTCTCCACCTCGTCGAGCAGCAGCACCGAGTAGGGCTTGCGACGCACCGCCTCGGTCAGGTAGCCGCCCTCCTCGTAGCCCACATAGCCGGGAGGCGCGCCGATCAGCCGCGCCACCGAGTGCTTCTCCATGAATTCCGACATGTCGATACGCACCATGGCCTCCTCGGTATCGAAGAGGAAGTTGGCCAGCGACTTGCAGAGTTCGGTCTTGCCCACCCCGGTGGGGCCGAGGAACAGGAAGGAGCCATTGGGGCGGTTGGGGTCGGCGAGCCCGGCCCGGGAGCGGCGCACCGCATTGGCCACTGCCTTGACCGCCTCGTCCTGGCCGATCACCCGCTCGTGGAGCGCCTCCTCCATGCGCAGCAGCTTGTCGCGCTCGCCCTCGAGCATCTTGGCCACCGGGATGCCGGTCCAGCGGGAGACCACCTCGGCGATCTCCTCCTCGGTGACGTTGGAGCGCAGCAGCTGGTGCTTGGCGGTGTCCGCCTCGCCCTCGCCGGCCTCCTGGATCTTGCGCTCGAGCGCCGGGATCACCCCGTACTGCAGCTCCGACATGCGCCCCAGGTCGCCCTGGCGACGCGCCTGTTCCAGCTCCACCCGGGCCCGCTCGAGCTCGTCCTTGAACTGGGCGGCGCCCTGGATGCTGGCCTTCTCGGCCTTCCAGATCTCCTCCAGGTCGGCATACTCCCGGGCCAGCGCCTCGATCTGCTCCTCCAGGGTCTCGAGACGCTTCTTGGAGGCCTCGTCGGTCTCCTTCTTGAGGTGCTCGCGCTCCATCTTCAGTTGGATCAGGCGGCGATCCAGGCGATCCATCTCCTCGGGCTTGGAGTCGAGCTCCATGCGGATCCGCGAGGAGGCCTCGTCGATCAGGTCGATGGCCTTGTCGGGCAGCTGACGGTCGGTGATATAGCGACTGGAGAGCTTGGCCGCGGCGATGATGGCGCCGTCGGTGATATCGACCCCGTGGTGGACCTCGTAGCGCTCCTTGAGGCCGCGCAGGATGGCGATGGTGTCCTCCTCGCTGGGCTCGTCCACCAGCACCTTCTGGAAGCGCCGCTCCAGGGCCGCATCCTTCTCGATATACTGGCGATACTCGTCCAGGGTGGTGGCGCCCACGCAGTGCAGCTCGCCGCGGGCCAGGGCCGGCTTGAGCATATTGCCGGCGTCCATGGCGCCCTCGGCCTTGCCGGCGCCGACCATGGTGTGCAGCTCGTCGATGAACAGGATCACCCGGCCCTCTTCCTGGGACAGCTCCTTGAGCACCGCCTTGAGGCGCTCCTCGAACTCGCCGCGGAACTTGGCCCCGGCCAGCAGCGAGCCCATGTCCAGGGACAGCACCCGCTTGTCCTTGAGCCCCTCCGGCACCTCGCCATTGACGATGCGGCTGGCCAGCCCCTCGACGATGGCGGTCTTGCCGACACCGGGCTCGCCGATCAGCACCGGGTTGTTCTTGGTGCGCCGCTGCAGCACCTGGATGGTACGGCGGATCTCGTCGTCGCGACCGATCACCGGGTCGAGCTTGCCGCTGGCCGCCCGTTCGGTGAGGTCCAGGGTGTACTTGTCCAGCGCCTCGCGGCTCTCCTCGGCGTTGGCGTCGCTGACCCGTTCGCCGCCGCGCAGGCTATCGATGGCCGCGTTCAGGGCCTGGGCCTCGAGGCCGGCCCGGGCCAGCAGCTTGCTGACCGCATGATTCATCTCCAGGGCCGCCAGCAGCACCAGCTCGCTGGCGATAAATTGATCGCCGCGCTTCTGGGCCTCCCGGTCGACCAGGTTGAAGAGCCGCACCAGGTCCCGGGAGGGCTGCACCTCGCCGTCGAACTGGCCGACCCGGGGCAGGTCCTCCAGGTACTGTTTCAGGTCGCCGCGCAGCCTGGCGGCGTCCCCGCCGGCCTTCTGCACCAGCGCCTTGATACCGGTGTCCTGGGCCTCCAGCAGCGCCATCAGCAGGTGGCCGGGGTCGATCTGGTTATGGCCGTGCCCCACCGCCAGGGACTGGGCCTCGGCAATGGCGTTCTGCAGCTTGCTGGTGAATTTCTCGAAGCGCATCGCTCTCCTCCTACGGGGTAGCGATACGCTCGGACGCACCGCCTGACCCTTGATCATGTCTTGACCTTATCAATGGAGGTAGGCTAGGCGGCTTTCAAGAGGCGCGGGGGATAACCCCGGGGTGGGTTGATCTATATCAAGCTCCCGGCGCAACCGGGCTAGCGCAGCCAGATCACGCTGGCCATGCGGCCGGTCTGGCCGTCGTCGCGACGGTGGGAGTAGAAGCGCGGCTCGCAGGCGGTGCAGAAGTGGCCGCCGCTGATCTGACCGATGCCCAGGCGCTCCAGGCGCAGCCGCGCCAGGCGGTAGATATCCGCCATATAGTGGCCCAGGCGATAGGGGCTGGGCTCGAAGGCCTCGGCGGCCTCGGGTTGGAAGGCGACGAAGGCCTCGAAGACCTCGGGCCCCACCTCGAACTGCGCCTTGGAGATGGCCGGCCCCAGCCACGCCATCAGCTCCTCCGGCTCGCAGCGCAGGGACGCCACCGTGGCCTCCAGCACGCCGCCGGCCAGGCCCCGCCAGCCGGCATGGGCCAGGCCTACCCGGGTACCGCGGCGATCGCAGAAGAACACCGGCAGGCAGTCGGCGGTCTGCACCACGCAGGCATAGCGCTGGTCCAGGGCCACGGCGGCATCCGCCTGGGGGATATCCGCCACATAGCCCAGCTGCACCTTGGCGCCATGGACCTGATCGAGCCATAGCAGGGGGCGGTCATCATCCAGTTCGGCGCGCAGCAGTTCCCGGCAGCGTTCCACCATGGCGGGCTCATCGCCCACATGGCGAGCGGTATTGAAGGCCGCGAAGGGGCCCTGGCTGGGGCCGGTCTCGCGGGTGGTCACGAAGGCCCCCACGGTGCTGGGCGCCGGCCAGTCCGGCAGCAGCAGGGTGGGCTGCAGGGCCTCGTCGTAGGCGTCGTTCATCACAGCCCCTCGGTGTCGTCGCGCAGGTAATCGAGCAGCGCCAGCATATCGTCCGGCAAGGGCGCCCGAAAGGTCATCGTTTCACCGCTGACGGGATGCACGAAGGCCAGCTTGCGGGCATGCAGCGCCTGGCGGGGGAAGAGGCGCAGCAGCTCCTTGAGCTCATCCGAGGCCCCCGGCGGCAGCTTGAGGCGCCCGCCATAGACGGGATCCCCCACCAGGGGGAAACGCAGGTGCGCCAGGTGCACGCGGATCTGGTGGGTGCGCCCGGTCTCCAGGCGGCAACGCACATGGGTATGACCGCGGAAGCGATCCACCACCCGGTAGTGGGTGACCGCCGGCTTGCCACCGGCGACCACCGCCTGGCGTTTGCGATCCTTGGGATGGCGGCCGATGGGGGCATCCACCTTGCCACCGGCGGTCATCACCCCGGAGACCACGGCGTCATACTCCCGGGAGACGCTGCGTGCCTGGAGCTGCTCCACCAGGGCCGCCTGGGCGCTCAGGGTCTTGGCCACCACCATCAGGCCGGTGGTGTCCTTGTCGAGGCGATGCACGATGCCGGCCCGGGGCACCTGGGAAAGGCTCGGGCAGTGATGAAGCAAGGCATTGAGCAGGGTGCCATCGGGGTTACCCGCCGCCGGATGCACCACCAGGTCGGCGGGCTTGTCGATCACCAGTACCGCCTCGTCCTCGTGGACGATCTCCAGGTCGATGGCCTGGGCCTGGTGCTGGGCGGTCTGCTCTTCCAGCTCGGCCTCCAGGCGCAGCGTCTCGCCGCCATAGACCTTGGCCTTGGGCCGGGCAGGCGCGCCGTCCAGGGTCAGGGCCCCCTGCAGGATCCACTGCTTGAGGCGCTCCCGGGAGAAGTCGCCGAACAGTTCCGCCGCCACCTGATCCAGGCGCTGGCCGGCCTGGGCGTCGAGCACGCGGGCTTCACGATTGAGAGTCTCGGGCATGGGTCTGGCGTTGGCCTCTGCTAACACCCGGTTTCCCCGCTAGGGCCTGGGTGTTTTATAGTGGGTGCTTTATAGTGGGGCGATTCTACCACGGCCCCCGGGTTGTTTGATGCGAGGATGATAATGCGCGTTTCTACCAGCGGCACCCGGCTCGGTGCCTTCGCCCTGGCCGCCCTGCTGCTCGCCGGCTGTGCCTCCACCAGCGAGAGCGTTCCCGAACTCGAGGAGCAGGCGCTCTACGAGCAGGCACGCGGCTCCCTGGAGCGCGGCCACTACACCAGCGCCCTGAACGAGCTGGAGGCGCTGGATACCCGCTTCCCCTTCGGCGACTATGCCGAGCAGACCCAGCTCGATCTGATCTACACCTACTACCAGACCGATAACTGGGAGGCGACCCGGGCCGCGGCGAACCGTTTCATTCGCCTGAACCCCAGTCACCCCCAGGCCGACTACGCCCTCTATATGCGCGGCCTGGCCTCCTGGCAGGCGGGGCGCTTCAGCCTCGAGCGGCTGCGCCTGATCGATATCTCCAAGCGCGACCTGGGCGCCAGCCGCGATGCCTACACCGACTTCCGCGCCCTGGTGGAGCGCTACCCGGACAGCGAGTACGCCCCGGACGCCCGCCAGCGCATCGTCTACCTGCGCAACCTGCTGGCCCAGCATGAGCTGCACGTGGCCGATTTCTACCTGCGCCGCGGTGCCTACCTGGCCGCCGTGGAGCGCGGCCGCTGGGTGGTCGAGAACTACCCGGAGACCCCCGCCACCCGGGATGCCCTGGCGGTCATGGTGGAAGGCTATATGGGCCTGGAGATGAATGACCGGGCCCGGGAGGTGCTGCGCACCCTGATCGACAATGCCCCCGACCATGAGCGGCTGCAGGGGCGCAGCTTCCGTCCCAAGCATGTCGAGGCGCCGGCGATCTCGGCCTGAGCCAGCGGCCCGATATCCGGTAACAGGCACTCAGCAAGACGCCACCCCTCGGGGTGGCGTCTTGCGTTGGGCGCTCCGGCGTCGGCGTTGTCTGCCTAGTCGCCGGGCTGCCAGCCATTGACGATGGGATAGCGGCGATCGCGGCCGAAGCCCCGTGGCGTCACCCGCACCCCCACCGGGGCCTGGCGCCGCTTGTACTCGCAGCGGTCCACCAGGCGCACCACCCGATAGACGTCGTCCCGCGCGAAGCCGGCGGCGATGATCGCCTCGGCGCTCATGTCCCCCTCGATATAGCGCACCAGGATGGCATCCAGGGTGTCGTAGTCGGGCAGGGAGTCGCTGTCCTGCTGATCCGGCGCCAGCTCCGCGGACGGCGGGCGCTCGATGACCCGCTCGGGAATCGCCGGCTCCTGGGCATTGCGCCAGCGGGCCAGGCGATAGACCCAGGTCTTGTAGACATCCTTCAGGGCGTTGTAGCCCCCCACCATATCGCCGTAGAGGGTGGCATAACCCACCGCCATCTCGCTCTTGTTACCGGTGGTCAGTACCATCAGCCCCTTCTTGTTGGAGATCGCCATCAGCAGCACGCCGCGGATGCGCGACTGGAGGTTCTCCTCGGTGGTGTCCCGCTCGGTACCGGAGAAGCTGTCCGCCAGGGTGGCGGTGAAGGCCTCCACCATGGGGGCGATGGGCAGCACCTCGTAGTGCACGCCGAGCAGCTTCGCCTGGCCGGCGGCGTCCTCCTGGGAGATCTCGGCGGTATAGTGATAGGGCATCATCACCGCCTGGACCCGCTCGGGTCCCAGGGCGTCCACGGCGATGGCCAGCGACAGCGCCGAATCGATACCCCCGGAGAGGCCCAGCACCACGCCCTGGAAGCCGCTCTTGTTGACGTAGTCGCGCAGCCCGGTGACCAGGGCGCAGTAGAGGTTCTCCTCGGGGTCGGGCACCTCTACGCACTCACCGGTCTGGGGCACCCAGAGGCCATCGATATTGACGAACTGCACCGGCATCAACCCCACCTCCCAGTGGGGGGCCTGAACCCGCAGCTCCCCCTCGGCGTCGACACAGGCCGAGCCGCCATCGAAGACCAGCTCGTCCTGGCCACCGATCATGTTGGCATAGACCAGGGGGCGACGCGCCTCGGCGGCCCGCGCCTTGAGCAGCGCCAGGCGCTCGGCGGGCTTGTCATGGTGGAAGGGCGAGGCGTTGAGGCTGATCAGGATATCCGCCCCGGCATCCCGGGCCTGGAGCACCGGAGTCTCGGCCCACAGGTCCTCGCAGATCAGGATGCCCAGGCGCACGCCGAGATGGTCGATCACCAGGGGGGCATGGCCCGCCTCGAAGTAGCGCTGTTCGTCGAAGACCTGATAGTTGGGCAGGCTCTGCTTGGCATACTCGTCGAGCCATTCACCGTTGTAGAGCAGGCCGGCCAGATTGTAGCGCTTGCCTTCGCGGATCCCCGGGTAGCCGACGATCACCAGCACCCCGGAGGCCACCTTCTCGGCCATGCGCGACCGCGCATGACGCAGCCGGGTCTCCAGGGAGGGGCGCAGCAGCAGGTCCTCCGGCGGGTAGCCGGTCAGGCACAGCTCCGGCAACACCACGATATCGGCCCCATGCTCGATACGGGCCTCCCGCACCGCCTCGATGGCGCGCTCGGTATTGCCGGGAATATCGCCGACCAGGGGGTCGAGTTGGGCCATCACCAGCGTCAGGTCTTGCATGGTCGTGGAAATCTCTCGAAACTCTCGGGTAACCCACATTGTCCCGCATGGCCGCTCAGGTAGCAAAGCCAAGCCGCCCGACCAGGGAGCCACCCTAGGATGAATCTCTTGCTGATACGCCTGATCATCTTCGCCCTTCTCTTCTTCGCCGGCCTCAAGCTCTATCGCATGTATCGGGAGTGGAAACTCGACCGGGAGGAGCTATTGGAGGGCGACGACCAGGCCGCCGCCGAGGGGCATATGGTGCGCTGCCGCTACTGCCAGGTGCATCTGCCGGAGGCCGACGCCCTGCGCGAGCGGGGCGACTGGTTCTGCTGCAGCGCCCACCGCGACAAGTACCTGGAAGAGCAGAAAAGCGAGTAGCGGCCAAGCGGCCAAGCGGCCAAGCCGAACCTACTCCCGGGGCGTGCTTAGGGCATAGGGAGCCGGGTCGAGGATCGGCTCGCGGCCCAGCAGGCCATCCACCAACAGGCGGGTCGAGGCCGGGGCCAACACCAGGCCATTGCGGTAGTGCCCCGCGTTGACGTGCAGGTTGGCGAAGCCGGGCACGGCGCCGATAAAGGGCACCCCATCCGGGGAACCGGGGCGCAGCCCCGCCCAATGGTGCTCCACCTGGCACTGGGCCAGGGCCGGCACGATGGCGGTGGCACTCTCCCAGAGCGAGGCCCTGGCCACCTCGGTGGTGGCCTTGTCGAAGCCCACCTCCTCCAGGGTCGAGCCGGCCAGCACCCGGCCATCGGCGCGGGGAATCACATAACGCCCGTCCATCAGCACCACCCGCCTGACCAGCCCAGGCGGCGCCCGGAAGAGGATCATCTGGCCGCGCACCGGGCGCACCGCCAGTTCCACCCCCACCCCGGCCAGCAGCTCGGCGGCCCAGGCACCACCACAGACCACGATCTGCTCCCCGGCGATGGGGCCGGTGGCGGTCTCTACCGCCGTGATTCGTCCCCCTTCGGCGCGCAGCCCCGTCACCTCGGTCTGCTCGCGCAAGTGCACCCGGGGCATGGCCGCGAGCCGCGCCCGCAGGGCACGCACCAGGCGCGGATTGCGGATGCTGCCCAGAGTCGGCATCCACAGGGCACCATCGCAGCCAGGGGCCGCCGCCGGCTCCTTGTCGTAGAGGAAGGTGCCATCCACCCGCTCCAGGGGCTTGCCGACCTCCCGGGCCCAGGCCAGGGCGCGCGCCTCGTCGTCGACCCTCAGGTAGAGCAGGCCCTTCTGGCGGTACTCGGGGTCGATCCCGGTCTCCTCCAGCAGGCGCAGGGCCAACTCCGGGTAGTAGCCCTCGGACCAGCTCGAGAGCCGTGAGATGGGCGGGGTGTAGCGCCAGGGGTAGAGGGGCGAGACGATCCCGCCCCCGGCCCAGGAGGACTCACGCCCACAGGCATGACGCTCCACCAGGGTCACCTCATGGCCGGCATCGGCCAGTTGCAGGGCGCTCATCATGCCGATGACGCCCCCTCCCACGATTACGAAATCACTCACGGCAGTTTCCCGTTCCGGCTGACAAGCAGGATCGCGGCGCGAACTAGGGTTAATGAATCACCCCTGATTAAGGAGCGATCCGGGAGGGCGAGATGCGCCCCGAGATCCAGGATGTTGTATACAGTACCGGCAAGCCCCCCCGGCAGGCAAAGGGGCTGACCCTGATCGAGCTGCTGGTGGCCATCGTGATCGTCGCCATCCTGGCCACCTGGGCCCTGCCCAACTACCAGCGCTTCAGCGCCCGCAACGAGGTGGTCGCCGAGGTACTACGCCTCAAGACCGCCCTGGCCCAGGCCCGTAATACCGCCGTGACGCGCCGCACCACCATCACCGTCTGCCCCAGCCGGGATCGCCTGAGCTGCGACGGCGCCGACTGGGCGGCGCCCCTGGTAATCGTCGAGGGCGGCGCCGACGGGGGCGACCTGAGCGATGCCCCCCTGCTGAAGGAGCTGCCCCCGGGGCGTGGCACCCAAGTCAGCTTCCGCCAGGACCTGCGCCCGGTACGCTATACCGCCCTGGGCCGTTCGGCGGGGCATAACGGCACCTTCCGTATCTGCGGGCGCCTGGGCACCGGCGCCCAGGTCATCCTCAGCAACCTGGGGCGGGTTCGGGTGGTCTCCGAGCCGGATTGCTGAGCCAATCCGTCCGACGACGGGCGGCCCTCGCCGTCTTTTTGGGCCCATAAACGACGACGCCCCCGCGGATGCGGGGGCGTCGTTACCTCAGCGGGCAGCGCTTATTCGGCGAGCTCTGCCTCGAAGGCCGCCTTCTCTTCCGCGGTGATCTCCTTGATGGAGAGCTTGACGCGATTGCGGTTGTCGATATCCAGCACCTTGACGATCACCTCGTCCCCCTCGTTGAGGAAGTCGCGAACGTCATTGACCCGCTCCGGGACGATCTGGGAGATATGCACCAGGCCGTCGGTGCCCGGCATGATATTGACGAAGGCGCCGAAGTCGGCGATACGCACCACCTTGCCGTTGTAGAGCTTGCCGATCTCCGCCTCGGCGGTGATCTCCAGGACGATATCGATGGCCGCCTTGGCCGCCGCCTTGTCGTCGGCATAGATGCGTACGGTGCCGTCGTCGTCCAGGTCGATGGAGGCGCCGGTGTCGTCGCAGATCTTGCGGATGGTGGCGCCGCCCTTGCCGATGACGTCGCGGATCTTCTCCGGGTCGATCTTGATGGTGGCCATGGAGGGCGCGTTCTCGGAGAGCTCATCGCGGCTCTGGCTGATTACCGCATTCATCTGCTCGAGGATATGCAGACGGGCATCGTAGGCCTGCTGCAGGGCGAGCTCCATGATCTCCTCGTTGATGCCCTCGATCTTGATATCCATCTGCAGGGCGGTGACGCCGGCGGCCGAACCGGCCACCTTGAAGTCCATGTCGCCCAGGTGATCCTCGTCACCGAGGATATCGGTGAGTACGGCGAACTTGTCGCCATCCTTGACCAGGCCCATGGCGATGCCCGCCACCGGCGCCTTGAGGGGCACGCCGGCATCCATCAGCGCCAGGGAGGTGCCGCACACCGAGGCCATGGAGCTGGAGCCATTGGACTCGGTGATCTCGGAGACCACGCGAATGGTGTAGGGGAAATCGTCCTCGGCGGGCAGCATGGCCTGGATACCGCGCCGGGCCAGGCGACCATGGCCGATCTCGCGGCGCTTGGGGCCGCCCATGAAGCCGGCCTCGCCCACGCAGTAGGGGGGGAAGTTGTAGTGCAGCAGGAAGCGATCCTTGCGTTCCCCCTCCAGGGATTCGATCAGCTGGGCATCGCGCAGGGTGCCCAGGGTGGCGATCACGATGGCCTGAGTCTCGCCACGGGTGAAGATGGCGGAGCCATGGGCCTTGGGCAGGCTGCCCACCTCGATGGCCAGCGGCCGTACGGTCTTGAGGTCGCGACCGTCGATGCGCGGCTCGCCATTGGTGACCCGGGCACGGACCACGCGCTTCTCGAGGCTGGCGAAGGCGCCCTTCACCTCGTCGGCGTCGAACTTGCCTTCACCCTCGCCGGCCAGCTGCTCGACGGCCTCGGCCTTGGCGGCGGCCAGGGCGTCCTGGCGAACCATCTTGTCGGTGATGCGATAGGCTTCACCCACCTTGGCCTCGAAGCCGCTGGCGATGGCCTCCTTGAGGGCGGTGTTCTCCGCCGTCGGCTGCCAGTCCCACTTGGGCTTGCCGGCCTCGGCAACCAGCTCATTGATGGCCTTGATGGCCACCTGCATTTCCTGGTGAGCGTAGAGGACGGCACCCAGCATCTCGTCCTCGAGCAGCTCCTTGGCCTCGGACTCGACCATCAGCACCGCCTTCTCGGTGCCGGCCACCACCATGTTCAGCTCGGAGGTGGTGAGTTCCTCGACGCTGGGGTTGAGGAAGTAGCCCTTGTCCTCGGAGAAGCCGACCCGGGCGGCGCCGATGGGGCCGCCGAAGGGAATGCCGGAGATGGCCAGGGCCGCGGAGGTACCGATCAGGGCGGCGATATCCGGATCCTGGTTGCGATCCGCGGAGAGCACGGTGCAGATCACCTGGACTTCATTCATGAAGCCCTTGGGGAAGAGCGGGCGGATCGGACGGTCGATCAGCCGCGAGGTGAGGGTTTCCTTCTCGGTGGGGCGCCCCTCGCGCTTGAAGAAGCCGCCGGGGATCTTGCCCACGGCATAGGTCTTCTCCTGATAGTGGACGGAGAGCGGGAAGAAGGGCTGGTTCGGGTTGGCCTCCTTCCGGCCCACCACGGTGCACAACACCACGGTATCGTCCATGGTGACCTGCACGGCGCCGGTGGCCTGGCGGGCGATGCGGCCGGTCTCGAGGGTGACGGTGCTGCGACCGTACTGGAATGTTTTCTTTACCGGGTTCACGGTGACGTCCTTACCTTTCGATGCGTTTTCATTTGCGGTCTGCTCGACTCGGCGATCATTTTAGGGCCTGCCGCTCGTCAGGGCCACCGCAACCGCTTTTCCGCCAAAGACAAAAAAACGGGCAGCCCCTGAGGGCTACCCGTTTTTCGAGACCTGAAAGAAAAGGCGGATTTCGCGTTACGAGCGATGAGAGGCTGGTCGCCGCCGGAGCGCAGGAACCGGAGTGTAGCCTGCTACATGAGGATTCCGAGCACCGCCGGCGGCCAGGATATCGAGCGCAGTCGCGAAATACCCTTTTCTTAACGACGCAGGCCGAGGCGCTGGATCAGTGCCTGATAGCGCTCGAAGTCCTTGCGCTTCAGGTAGTCCAGCAGCTTACGACGCTGGTTAACCATGCGGATCAGGCCACGACGGGAGTGGTGATCCTGCTTGTTGCTCTTGAAGTGATCCTGCAGGCCATTGATGTTGGCGCTCAGCAGGGCCACCTGCACTTCGGGGGAACCGGTGTCGTTCTCGCCACGGCCGAATTCCTTGACGATGTCGGCCTTCTGTTCAGCGGTCAGTGCCATCTGTGTCTCCAGTAAGCAATATGCCTAAATAATGAATGGGTGAGACCACGCATATTTGCAGTCTCGGCGATGCTCCTTAGGATGCGGCCGCGCTACTCAGCAGCCGCTTCGGTGCCACCTCCTGTGGCCCCGTTACCACGCCGAGGCCCAGGAAGGCCTCGTCATGATAGAGTCGTACCGTGCTGTCCACGGCCAGTTCACCCACCTCGAGCCGCGCCGACTGACCATGGGTCAGCCGACCGGCGGCAGCGGCCTCCACCGTCAGCGACGGCAGGTGCGCCACCAGCACATCCATCGGCAGCAGATGCGCCCGATGCTGCGCCTCGTCGAGCCCCTCCAGGGCCTCGAGGGTCAGCATCCCCTCCGCCGTGAAGGGCCCGGTCTTCAGGCGCCGCAGGGCGGTGAGGTGGGCGCCGCAACCCAACGCCTCGCCGATATCCTCGGCCAGGGTGCGGATATAGGTGCCCTTGCTGACGCTGGCTTCCAGCGTGAATTCCCCGCCCTCCAGGGCGAGAAGGCGCACATCATAAACCGTCACGCGGCGGACTGCACGCTCGATCGTCTTGCCCTCGCGGGCCAGTTCATAGAGCGGGCGGCCCTGGTGCTTCAGCGCCGAATACATCGGCGGCAGCTGCTCGATCTCGCCGCGAAAGCGCGCGAGTACCGCCTCGATGGCCGCCTCGTCCAGCACCGGCACCGGCCGCTCCCGGAGCACCTCGCCCTCGGCATCGCCGGTGGTCGTGGTCACCCCCAGCCGTAGCCGGGCGCGATAGACCTTGTCGGCCTCCAGCAGCTGCGACGAGAACTTGGTGGCCTCGCCGAAGCAGACCGGCAGCAGGCCGGTGGCCATGGGGTCCAGGGTGCCGGTATGGCCGGCCTTCTGGGCCTGATAGAGGCGCCGGGCGCGCTGCAGGGCCTGGTTGCTGGACAGGCCCTGGGGCTTGTCCAGCAGCAGGACACCGTCGATGGGCAGCCCGCGACGACGCCGTGCCATCAGCGCGGTTCCTCGTCGTCGTCCTGGCGGTCGCGATCGCTGGCCACCGCCTCGTCGATCAGCGAGGAGAGCCGCTGGCCCCGCACCACGCTTTCATCGTAGTGGAAACGCAGCTCCGGCACATGGCGCAGCTTGATGCGGCGGCCGATCTGGCCGCGCAGGAAGCCCGCCGCCCGGCGCAGGATCACCAGGTTCGCCTTGATCGTCTCGGCGTCGTTCTCGCCCAGCAGGGTGATATAGACGTCGGCATAACCGAGGTCACGGCTCACCTTGACGCCGCTGACGGTGACCATGCCCAGGCGCGGATCCTTGACCTCGCGCTGGATCAGCACCGCCAGCTCCTTCTGCAGCTGGTCGGCGACCCGGTCGGTACGCTTGAATTCGCGCATGGGACTCTGCTCCTAGGGCGTTACAGCGAGCGCTCGACCTTGACCTGATCGAAGACCTCGATCTTGTCGCCGACCTGGACATCGTTGTAGTTCTTCACGCCGATGCCGCACTCCATGCCGTTGCGCACTTCCTGGACATCGTCCTTGAAGCGACGCAGCGACTCGAGCTCGCCCTCGTAGATAACCACGTTGTCGCGCAGTACGCGGATCTTCTTGCTGCGATAGACGGTACCCTCGACCACCATACAGCCGGCCACGGCACCGATCTTGGGCGCACGGAAGACGTCGCGGACCTCGGCCACACCGACGATCTCTTCCTTCCACTCCGGCGCCAACATGCCGCTCATGGCCTGCTTGACCTCGTCGATCAGCTGGTAGATGACGCTGTAGTAGCGCAGATCCAGGCCTTCGCGCTCGATGATCTCGCGGGCGGCGGCGTCGGCACGCACGTTGAAGCCCACCACGATGGCCTCGGAGGCCAGCGCCAGGTTGGCGTCGGTGCCGGTGATGCCACCCACCCCCGAAGAGACCACGGCCACCTGGACCTCGTCGGTGGAGAGCTCTTCCAGGGCGCCCTTGATGGCCTCCAGGGAGCCCTGGACATCGGCCTTGAGGACGATATTGACCTTGGCCACCTCGTCCTGGCCCATCTGGCTGAACATGTTCTCCAGCTTGGCCTTCTGCTGACGCGCCAGGCGCACCTCGCGGTACTTGCCCTGACGGAAGTTGGCGACCTCGCGGGCCTTCTTCTCGTCGGCCAGCACCATGAAGTCGTCGCCGGCATCCGGGGTACCGTCGAGGCCCTGGATCTCCACCGGCATCGCCGGCCCCACGGCATCGACCT